>CAYQDJ010000004.1:0-78925 GCA_964416255.1 uncultured Nitrospira sp.
AGCGGCTGGCATACCGCAAACTGCCCAACCCGCCAAGTGAGATGCCGGCCAACCAGCCACGATACGTCGGAGGCCGCCCGCCAATAATCGCGCAGCATAACCCAGCCCAGTCCCGGCGATTCGAATCGTGATTGACCACGAGTCACCAGACCTGTTTGGCAAGTGTCCTGGCTCTCGGGTCGACCGTAGGGCCTTGGAGGACAATTCGGTCGACGAGGGAGGGATGCCGGACGGCAAACTCCGCGATGACCTGACAGCCGAACGAGTTGCCGATGAAGTGCGCTCGATTGAGGTTGGCCGCCTGCATCCAGTCGGCCAAGGCATCGGCGAAGTGCGGTATTGCGAGGGGTCTTGGGGCCTTGTCGCTCCGCCCATATCCCGGAAGATCGAGCGTATAGACGCGACCAAGTTACATGCAATCGCTGGCAATGACGACACCAAAACAACCGGGCCGGCCGCCGTTGCTCGGCCTGCCGCATGGGTATAAACCCGGCCCATCGTGGGGTGACCCAATACCGTTCGTGCGGAAGACCGTCCTCGGCGGTCGGACAGGCGGTCGCCAAAAGCTTCCGGCTCACTGTTGACGGCAATGTTCCGCGCGTGGCGCATCACGAGGGGGCCGTTCCGTTTCCAAAAAGGTCTTGATACGGTTGAATTCCTCTTCAAAAAGTGATTCCACGTCTGCTCCCACGACCGAGCCTCCTCCTGGAGGCGTATAGGTGACATGCAGGTGGAGAATCGTGCCCCCGTCGTGGGCGTCCATGAACCGGAGCATCCCCGTATGTGGTACGGCGGCGCCTCGCTCGGTCTTCCAGCCGATCACCTTGTTGGGCCGTGATACGGTAAGCACGCTGATCCATGTCAGTTCCATGCCGGTCGGCCCCAACACTTTCCAGCGAGATCGGCCTTCCCCGAGGTGGCGGATATCGAGCACATGTCGCGTGTATCGCGGAAAGTCGACATCACGACTCCAGAACGCGTAGACGCGAACACGCGGCGCGGCAATGGTCATCGTTTTCCTGAAGTCGACGGCGCGACGTCCGGCGCCGGCTCCCACCAACCGCGTGAACGGCACATTACTCGCCGCGCGGGCTATCAGCGCCGAGCCGACCAGGCCTCCTGCCACCGTCCACATGGGCCGACGTGAGAATCCGTAAAGGGCCAGCACACCGCCCGCTGCGCCGACGAAAAACCGCGCAGCCGGAGGCCAATTCGGGCGCCATTCAGACGACGCACCGTCACGGCGACGGCTTCGTCCTCCTTGCAAGGCCGACACCCCTTCCTGATTGTCGTGGAGTTCCAGTTCTTGGTCCACGCCGCGAACACGTATTCCCGCTCCGAACCAAGCGGCGCTTAGTGTGGCGAGCATTCTATTCAGCATGTTAGACCCCTCCGTCTGCCCAGAGCCCTCTCGCCTAATTCACAACCCATACTGCATGGTTCCTCGCGTCACGCACCAGGTCCTCTCCGGTGTGCCGAGTCAGCAATTCCTGGAGCCACGACAGGCCGCGGCGGCCGACGACGATGGTACCGCAATCCCATTCCTCAGCCTTTCTGAGGATATGGTTGGCCATATTCGGCTCCTCGCTTGATGGCGCGGTTTCTGCGGTCACTTGCTGAGCCGAGAACCCGGAATCGATGAGTTGAGTCATGGCCTTGTCCATAGAGCCACCGGCCGACCGTTTGGCGTCCTCGGTCCACTGGTGCTGCTCCTGTCGTAGTTCAGCACTGAGCCGCTCCTCCTGACGTGGATCTTCGGAGCCGCCGAATTCACGAAGCTTGGGGGGAATCGGCGGAAGGATGTGAAATAAGCAAATGGCAAGGTCCTTCCGGCCGCCCAGCAACCGGCTCACGTAAGTGACCGCCTCGAGAGACGCGGGGGAATCATCGATTGCAATCAAAATGCGCGTGGTTCGATCCATAGGTCATCTTACGGCATGTCATCGGGAGAGCGAGAACTGGTGCAATCCCTGGAGCCGCGATGGCCTCCAGCCGGGGACCGGACTGACGGCGGCTCGCGGACCGACCAGGTCACCATGGCCTGGTCATATTCCTCACTCGAACCTCGTGTTTCCCCGCTATCCGATGCCGACGTCAGACAGTTATAGTGAGCGGCACAAGAAGCGGCTCACACCACATCCAAGAAAGGAGCCTCGTGCCGAAGGCTAAACACGCAAAGAATTGTTATGTCTGTGAGGCCGACGATCGAGTCCACATGACCTTTATGATCTGCAATCGATGCGCACGCCATTTTTCCAGCGCGCATGGGACGCCTCATCTGGAACACTGTAGTGATTGCCTGGAGGCGTCGGAAGAAACCGAATAACCTTTCGTTTGAAGACATCGCCTGATTCCCCCTCCCTGGCGGGCGGCTGGATAGGGGGTGGTCCTCTCAACCCGCAGAGGAGTGGACTGCCGCAGCATGTACGTCAGAGAGGCCACCCCTGCGGCTGGACGAGGTAACAACCGGTAAACTGTGCGGACGGAGCCAATCGCGTCAGCCCCCACTCTGGGTGATTAAAGGCATCGGAGGCGCAGGTCATCGGCTCAATCGCCACGGCGCGGCGCGCTGCGCCATCGATGGCATCCCCTGTATACACCACCAGCGCACGGAAGGCTTGGTCCATGACAAGATTAATCGTCAGGCCGTTCAGTGGATTGCGCAGCGAGGCGGTGCACCCGCCATCGGACTCTCGCTCCAAATGAACATAACAGTGATTGAAGCGACGATCGCCGATTGCCCGGTAGTCGCGATAATCCCACTCGGTGCCGGCCGCGTCCAAGACCGTGCCGGTCGGGGTCAGCTGCTCGTTAAATTCGAGGTGTCCCGAGGCAGGAATTTTTATCTCAGCCCCGTCAATGCTCGGCGTCCTGACAGTGAAATAAGGGTGAAACCCCACGCCGATCGGTGCCGTTTTGCGGCCGACGTTTCGGACGGCGAACGCGCAGACCAGACCCGTAGCATCCAGGTGATACGAGACAGAGACCTCAAGTGAAAATGGATAGCCGCGCGAACCGTACTCCACTTCATCGAGTCGGACCTCGAAGGAGGCGCGGTTGGCCGTCTGCTCATGAATGGTCCAGGGCACCGTTCGCAGAAACCCATGGATTGCATTGGGGCCCTCTTTGTCGTTTCGATCCAGTTGATAGGATTGTCCCTCGAATTCATAACGGCCACCTGCTATTCGACCGGGAAAGGGGATGAGGACGTCTCCTTGCCCACCCTTCTTGTTGCTGCCGCCCGAATACCCCCACACGACATCCCAGTGGTCATTGCGAGACGTGAGAAGACAATAGCGGCGAAGCGCGGCGCCCCAGGGAGACAACACCGCTCGCTGGTTACCATAGGAGAGAGTGATTTCGGTATCAGGCGTGAACATCGTCTCGTCCTTGACCTCTAAAACAAATACGATCCGCCGATCGACACTTGTGTTTCTTGGAAACTTCTCGCCACAAAGGTCGAGGTTCGTTGCGTTCGCTGGAACGCCAGCGACAGGATGGCAGATGGAGTCAACTGGTAGCGCACTTCGGCCATGCCCTGATGGGTCTGGTCCTGCCGCTGATAATGCGTGTCGGCTACCAGATCGCTGGTAAAATCTTTCCGCCGGTACACATAGAAAAGGTGCAGCGACCACTCGTCCGAAAGCCGAGCATCCACGCCGGCCGATACCAAATGCAGGCGATAGGAGAGATCGTCATTGAACCGAACATCGCCGGCGCCGTCCGCATACCCCCGCTCAAACAGATAGCCAAGCGACGTCGTGACCCGCTCCGACACACGAAACGAGACGGTGGGCCCGGCAGTCCAAAATCTCGTGTCCCGCTCCGCAAATGCCTGGTTGTACAGTCGGGCCCCTCCACGTCCGATCATGGTCACACTCCAACGCTCACTGAGCGTCTGCTCCAATTCTACTCGTCCGATGTGTGAGGACACCCGTTCGTCTTCGATAAGCCGATTGCCCGTTCGGCGCTCGAAATTAGGACCGAGAAACAAATCGGGCACATACCGATAGCGAACCATGATCGCCGTCGTTGGCGACAAACCTTGATTGACCTGAAGACGGTAATCCCCATGATTGAACACCTGATTGGTGGTATAGAGAAACCCGTGGGCCTTCAGAGACACGGCGGTGGGACCGAGAGCGGACTGCGAGGAGTGGATGACCTCCAGCGAAGGATCCCACACCACATCGCCTCTTTTTTCGATCGGCACCGCAGTCGGCTGGCTGGGGTCTTCACTAAATCGTTGGCGCCGAGCAGAAGAGAACTGAAAGACGTCGTCCGTATAGGTCATCCGGCTCCCCGTGATCGCCGACCATTCGGCACGCACCGCGAACGGCGCCGGGATGATCGCCAAGAACATCAGGACCGCCAAAAGGGTCCGTCTTGGCTGACGCCGACATCGACGCCGGATCACTAGCGGCCGAAGGATCGGACATAGAGCAGCACGTGCCAGGCTTCTTCTTCCGTCAGGATCAGTGGCACAAAGGACGCCATGTCCGTACCAGGACTGCCGTGCTTCAAGATCCAGAACAATTCCCCGTCCGTCCGTGCGGCCTGCCAGAGCTTGTCGGTAAAGTCACGGGGCAATGTTCCGCGAAGCCCGGGAATGTCGCCGAACCCTTTTCCATCACGCCCATGGCACGTGACGCAGAACGCTTTCCCACGAAACAGCGCTTTGCCTTTCTCGACCAACTCGTCCGACGGCGGAAAGGGATTGGCCCATGTTCGCGCCGCCTCGATCTGGTCCACCGGCACACGGGGTCTGAGGACGTCAGCCTCACCGGCCCATCCACTCGCGGCCCAACCGGTCATCGCCATCAGCCCGGCGACTGCAAGACGGAAGATCAACAGCCCTGACATGGCATGATAGAAAGAGACGGGCCTCACCGACCCGCCTCTTCCTCCAGGTACGTTATTCCGCGTGTCCCGGAAACTTATGCCCCAAGGACTGCGGATAGGTCACCGTTCCATCAGGAAATTCCTGACCATGTTGCCACAGATGATAGATGACGCCATCGGTCCCGGAGGCGGCTTCAGCGACTTTGGCCGCCTGATCAGGAGGCATGTCAAGCACTTGGACGCGGCCGGTCGCGATCTCGACTTTATGGTCATGAAAATACCGATGCCAGTGGATGGCGGGAAGCTTTCTCGTGAGGTCCTTGGCCACGAAATATTCGATCCCAATCAGCTTGGCTTTTGGATCCGTGGATTCGAACAAAAGACACTGCAAGATTTTGTCGGACACGCCTTTGCAGTAGTGATGGAAAGGGCCGCCGGGCGTACCATCCTCCATCATGTGAGGAGCTTGGACATGAATATCGTATCCGTCGACGGGCGATTTGGGCTCCGCACTCCCCGCCGATTGCGGACCCCCCGCCGTCAACCCGAACACAACCAGCGCCAGTACCGAAACTGCATGCCTTGCCATGACGGACCTCCCTTGAAAGATTGACCAGCGGTTCGACCCACGAATGACGACGGTCATAAGAGACCGACGCACGAGAAAAGATTCATCGATCGGCATCGGGTGGTCTGAGCGCCCATCGTGAGCCCGGCTACCTCGCTGCCGTCGACTTCATCAAGCTGTCGGCTTGGGGTGGTGAAAACCCTTGGTAGCCGCGGTGGCGCTCGGCCAGTTCCAACACCGTGAAAGGCTGCCCGTCGATTGTGTCGGGCGCCGTAAAAATTTGACGCAGCGGCGCACCCGGCTCCCCGACGATGGACCCGGCAAACCGGACGCCTTGAGCGCTTAGTCTGTCGATCGCCGTCTCGATACGCTCCACGCGCACCGCCACGTGATGGAAGGTCCTGTCGCCGAACCTCTCCACCCAGCCCGGGATAATGCTCGTTGTGCCGCGATCACCCGCAAAGGCCTGATCGACAAACAGGGCGGGATATCCTATTTTGCGATAAACCTTGGCAAACCAGTCGTGGTACTCGAGGGTTTCGCTATAGACGTACCCGAGCGTCACGTATTCCTGCGCACGGCAGTCGATATCCAAGGTGCGCAGGGTGATGTGGTCGACCACCGGCGCGAGACCGATGCCGGCACGATCCAGCATGCTCTGGAGAATACTCGCCGCCCGGTTCTTGGCGACGTAGTCGCCCACCATCTTCTCGATCAGCCTGTCCAGTTCCTCGGCAAGGTCCATGAGAGGCGCTCCTTTTTGACGGTCATGGTCCGAACTGGATCCCCTGGGCCAGCGGGAGGTCCGTTCCCCAGTTAATCGTGGTCGTTTGACGGCGCATATATGCCTTCCAGGAATCGGAGCCCGCTTCCCGTCCACCGCCCGTCTCCTTTTCCCCTCCGAACGCCCCGCCGATTTCGGCCCCGGAGGTCCCGATATTGACGTTTGCAATCCCGCAATCACTGCCGACGGCCGAGAGAAACTGCTCGCTGTGGCGCAGGTTATTGGTAAAGATCGCCGACGACAAGCCTTGCGGTACATCGTTTTGCATCGCGATGGCTTCCTCGATGGTGCGAAACGTCACGACATAAAGAATGGGGGCGAACGTCTCTCGTTGAAGGAGCGGCCATGCCGCGTCGGCCCGAATCATCGTGGGCTCGACAAAATACCCCGGTCCATTCAAGACGCGGCCGCCGTAGAGAAGAGCCCCGCCTGCCTTCACTGCTTCGTCGATGGCGGCCCGATAGGCGTCCACCGCCTCTTGGCTGATCACAGGCCCCATCAGCACTCCCTGGTCAAGGGGGTTGCCGATGCGCACTTGACCATAGGCTCGAATGAGTTGTTGGACAAGCTCATCGTATCGCCGCTCCTGCACGAACAGCCTCCTCGTGGTCGTGCACCGCTGGCCCGCCGTCCCGACGGCCCCGAACAGGACTGCTCGGACGGCCAGGTCGAGATCGGCCGTGTCATCCACAATCACCGCGTTATTTCCGCTCAGTTCTAGCAGCGTCCGGCCAAGCCGTCGTGCGACCGTCGAAGCGACGTGCCGACCGACCTGGACGGACCCGGTGAAGGAGATCAGCGGCAGTCGATGATCCGCCACCATCGTTTCGGCTAATCCCGCCTGATCAGTGATGAACAGGGAAAAGATTCCTTGCAGACCTTGCTGCTCCATGACACGGTTACAGAGTTGCTGCACCGCCAGGGCGCACAACACGGCTTTGGGCGAGGGCTTCCAGATGACCGGGTCTCCGGCAATCACCGCCAGAAAGGCGTTCCACGCCCAGACCGCAACCGGGAAATTAAACGCCGTGATGACGCCGACCGGACCGAGCGGATGCCAGTGCTCATACATCCGATGCCGGCTCCGCTCCGACTGCAGCGTGGGGCCTGACAACAGGCGCGATTGGCCCACGGCGTAATCGGCCATGTCGATCATTTCCTGGACTTCGCCGTCCCCCTCCGCTTTGATCTTGCCGACCTCCAACGAGACCAACGTGCCGAGCCGGTCTTTCTGCTCGCGCAGCGCCTCTCCCATCAGGCGGACGCAGTCGGCCCGTTTTGGAGCCGGAACCAGACGCCAAGCGGCAAACGCGGCCAGCGCATCCTGAATAATCCGTTCGTAGTCTTCGGCCGTACAGCCGCGCACCGCGGCCAGGGGCAGGCCGGTGGCGGGATTCACCGACTGGATCACCCCGCCATGAGGGCTGGAAGAATACCAGCGACCGGTACTACCACCGGAATTCATTTCCCGCAGCCCCAACTGGTCCAAGAGCGAAGTGGGATCGATCATCGAAAGCAGGCTCCGAATCGATTATCGAGAAAGTCTTTCAATGGGATGGACTCCTGTGTCACAAAGCCATGGTACCGGTCGGGCTGGTTCAAGACCACATCCACTACGCAGCATAGGCTGGAGGCCGTGGTCACCTGAATCGCCGACCAGAGCCGCCCTTTGATACATTGGGGATAGATCTTCTTCACATAGTTCTCTTCGAAGAACCCTCCGTCCTTCGTTCCGGTCACCGAGGCATAGGTCAAGACGACGTCTTGCAACGTCTGCGGAATGGCGCGTTCAAGAATACGTTTCAGCGTCTCTCGGTCTTCGTTGAGCTTAAGATCCTTCATGAGAAGATGAATCTTCTCGCAATGGCCGGGATAGCGGAGCGTCTTGTAGTTCATAGTCCGCACCAGGCCGACGGAGCTATCGGCCAGGGTGCCCAGTCCGCCGGAAGTATTGAACGCCTCGTAGAGCAGACCGTCCAGTTCGATAGTCTCGTGTCCTTCGAGCGCCTGAAGCGGCACTTTTTCACCCTGCTCGATCCCATAACACACGTTCCCATATTCGTTGATCAGCCCGTCGGTCGACCACGTCAGGGAATATTTCAGGGCGTTGCTTGGATGGACCGGCAACGCTCCCACCCGCATTTTCACCGTGTCAATCGTCTCAAATCCCGACATGAGGTCGTGCGCCACGATGCTGATGAACCCTGGAGCCAAACCGCTTTGCGGCATAAACGCCTGGACAGCCCCAGAACTCAGAACTCGAATCTGGCTGGTGACTTCCACGTCCTCTGTTAAGTCAAAGTAGTGTATCCGATGGCCGAGGGCCAATCCGGCAACGGTGGGGTTACAAAAATAGGGGAGGCTCGAGACAATGGCGTCGACGGGATGGGCCGTCAGATACGAGCCGACTGCATCGGGATGCCGAACGTCAAGAAAGCAGGGCGTGACGCGCGACAGCCCGAGGTCTTCAACGAGGTGTTTGGGACGCTCCAATGTGAGATCGCCGAGATGAACCTCATAGGATCCATGTTCGGCGAACAGACAGGCGATCAACGATCCGATCTTCCCGGCGCCGAGGACCAGCACTCGATGCATAGCGGGCCTCACCTCCGGCTAGTATACTCCGTTCAGAGCGAGAAGCGTGAGCGCGCGGGAGATGGAAAGCAGTCCCGGAACCGGTCAGGAGGGGATGCCCGGCGGGAGGCGGGACGATTTGAGAGGCATGATCAGCCCAGGATCTTGAGAAGGGGCGCTTCCATGGGCCTCCATCATCTCGAACATCAGGCAACACTTAAGCCGTCCACACACACCGAGCAATCGGGGATCTTCGACCGGGAGGCCCATGTTGCGGGCTTGTTTGACGGTCACCGGTTTCACTTCCGTCAAGAAACTCGTGCAGCACAGCACTAAGCCGCACGTGTCGATTCCGCCCAGTCGCCTGGCTTCTTCCCGCACGCCGACCTGACGCATCTCGATGCGTCCCCCGAACCGACGGGCGAGATCACGAACCAAATGGCGAAAATCGACGCGCTCGTCGGCGGTGTAGACGAAGGTCAACTGGCGACGCTGCATGGCCCCAAAGACCTCGACCAATTTCAGCTGAAGGTCGAACTCGGCCGCCTTGGCCCGACAGTAGACCGTGGCCTCCCGCGATAACCGCTCCAGCCTGGTGATCAGCGCGAGATCTTCCTGATCGGCCTTTCGTAGAATCGGTTTCATGACACGCATCGGCGGCACAAACGGCGCGGGGTACGGCTCCGTGTAGACGACGCCGTACGTCACGTCCTCATCCGCTTCGAGCAGCACACGATCGCCCAGGCGCAAGGCCCTCTCCCCCGCATCGAGCTTCTTGATTTCCCCGCAATCCCGGATTTTGACTCCGACGAGACGCACCGAGGCGGGATACGGCTGCACCCCGTCTTCTGTGGCGAGAGGTTCCATGGGCCAGATCATACACAATTCGAAGGTCAGAGGGAACCGTCGACCGCTAGGAATCCCGCATAACAGCCTGACCCCATCAGTCAATTAACCTATTGATATCACAGCGCTAATGCCAGAAGGCTTCATAGGGTCAGTTTGTGATAGGCTATCCGGGCGATGCATGAAAGGAGTCATTGGTGGGCACGTTACTCAAAGAACGCACGACAACGTTGCGCATTCCCCGACAGGTGGTCCTGCCCTTTGGCTATCGAATTGCCGTTCGTCAGTTGTCCGACACTGAAATGAACAGACGCGACCCCAACGCCGACGGTATTTGGGACGACGACACCAAGACCATTTACATTCGCCGGCGGCTCCCGGTGACGCGGCGACGATACATTCTCGCTCACGAACTTGGTCATGCCTGGCTCGACTGGCAGCATCGCTACCTCGACGAGGGCAAGGCCAGCACCTAAGCCGAGGCGCCTCCTCACGTGGCCAGCTTCAGAATATGCTCCCATTCCGACTGACTGACCGGCTGAACCGAAAGCCGCGACCCTTTGCGCACCAGTTCCATCGACTGTAGCCGTTTGTCCCGCCGCAGTTGTTCCAATGTCAACGGGCGGGAAAATTTCCGCACGAACCGAATGTCCACCATGTCCCAGCGCGGATGCGAGGGGTCGCTGGCGGGATCATAATGCGGGTCTTCCTCGTCAAATTGAGTGGGATCGACATGGCTCGTGATGACCACTTCAGCCGTGCCCACCACTGCCGGCGGATCGGCATTGCTGTGATAGAACAGCACGTGATCACCAACCCGCATACGCCGCATGAAATTCCGAGCCTGATAGTTGCGCACGCCCTCCCAGCAGGTCGTACGCCGGGGCGCAGACATCAGGTCATCGATGGAAAACACCGCCGGCTCCGACTTCATCAGCCAATACTGACGGCCTGGCGCCCGACCCGGCGTTCGCGACCTAGTCATCTCCGTGACTCCATTGTATAGGCTCCGCACCGATAGCCCAGGAGACACTCCATGGACATGAGCCCATTGTTCTTTGGCCTCTATAAACTCGTCAAGTACGGCCTCTATCCGTTGACCTGGATCCTCATCTGTCTCGCCGGGGCCCTCATGGTTGCTTGGCTACCCTATTCGGAGACACGGCAGCGATGGCTTCGCAGGTTTCTGACGGCGGGATTCCTGCTGCTGCTCGGAGCCGGTTCACCGGTGTTCTCCTTGGTGTGGATGAGCCTTTTGGAAGGGTGGTATCCGCCTGTACGGTCATTCGACCGCCCATTCGACGCCATCGTCGTCTTGGGGGGCGGGATCAGAGACCGTGGAAGCCTTCGCCCCTCCGTCGAGTTGTCGGATGAATCCTCGCGCCGCACGCTCTGCGGAATCGAGCTGTATCGGCAGCGGATCGCTCCCAAACTGGTGTTGGCCGGGGGCGGAACCCGGATGTCCGGAGACGTCCCCCTCAAGGTTTCGACCGGCATGCAACAGCTGGCACTCACATTCGGCGTGCCGCCGGACGCGATCCTGATCGAAGACCAGTCGCGCACCACCTACGAAAACGCGCTCGGCATCAAACGGGTGCTGGGCCCCTCGGCCTCGATGCTGCTCGTGACATCCGCCTATCATATCCCCCGCGCATTGGGACTGTTCCGCAAGCAAGGCCTTGAGACTGTGCCCTACGCCTGCGGGTTTCACGCCAGGAATCATCTCGCCGATGGGTGGGACCTCACCCTGTTCGGTGTCCTCCCGAGCAGCTGGGGACTTCAGCGAACGACTGAAGCCGCGGAGGAAACCGCCGGCATGCTCGTCTATTGGCTGGCCGGCCGCTGGTAGCCACGACGCCTGCCTGTCCGGCGTCGTGTTCATCTCAGACGGGCATGGGCTAGCGCGCCTCTCGCGACCGCTGGTCGATATAGTCGATCAGCGCCCGATAGGTCAGCTCCCTGGTCCTGGCTTTGCTTGATTCGCCCGCCCCGACATTGGCTTCGACATACACTCGATCGGCTACCTGGGCGCCGGCTTCATTACACAGGCTCCACATGTGATGGAGAAAGTTCTCCGGCAAGCCGACCTGCATCCCCTCCGATTCGATCCGATCGTCCAGCAAGGCCAGGAGATCGCTGAGCGCCTGGTCCGGTCGGTACGGCTCCACGGCAAAGCCAAAGCGTTCCCGTGCAAGCGTCTCTTGTTTCGCCTGAGCGACGAGATCTTGCATATACTCTTTTAAGAGTCCGATCACGTGGCCGGAAAGGGGGATCGGCGGCGGTTCCATACGGCATTATCGGGGTTCCTCCGAGCAAGGGCAAGCATGAGGGCGGCGCCGCACGACCAAGTTGACCGGCTCTCGAACCCTTCACTATGATGACGGCGCACGGTAGCGGTATGCCCTCGCCACCCTGTCATCGCCATGAGTGCCGGTACTGAACGATACGAGATCGCCCTGAACACTCCGGCCGGTCGATTGACCACCGCCGTCGAAGCACCGACGGCGGTGGTGCCGGTCACCGCCATCGTTCCCCTGATGCGACGGCTGGGAGAAGAAGCCCAGGGGTTGGAAGCACAACGCGTCACGGAAACCGGCAGAACGATTTCCTGTCACAAAGGCTGCGCCGCCTGCTGCCGCATGATGGTCCCGCTGTCGGCTCCGGAAGCGTTCGCGCTTAAAGAGGTGGTCGCGTCACTGCCTGCCGATCGACAGCAGCGCATTGCCACGCGGCTGGCACAAGCCAAGTCCCTGCTGCTCGCGCATGGACAATGGCACCGGCTTTTGGACTTGAGTGAAACCACTCGACCGCCCGACGACGAAGCGCTGGAGCCGATCAACCGAGACTACTATGCGCTCCGGATGCCGTGCCCTTTTCTCGAAGACGAAGCCTGCTCGATTTACGACGATCGCCCCGCCGCCTGCCGCGAGTTGCTCGTCACGTCACCCGCCGAGTGGTGCCAGGACATGGTGAACAATCCCGTTGAGCACCTGCCGGTGCCGGTCAGGATCGGTCCGGCCTTGGGACTCTTATGGGCGGAGCTGACGCAGACGCCGGCCAGATTGATTCCACTTCCCCTCGCCCTGGACTGGGCGGATCGGCACCGACGAGAAAATCACTCGACATGGCCGGGCACGCACCTGCTCGATCGGGCGCTCGATACGGTGTGGCGGTTCTTGAGCCAAGCGTTTCACGCAGGGCATGGAGCAATGGACGACCGGCGAGGGGAAGGCACCGAACAACCCGAGCATCCCTAGCGGCTTGCCGTTCTCGTCACCATTTTCAACCAACCAATCTCAACCAACCGAAGAGGGGGACATGCAAAAACCGGTGATCGTCTGTCTGGACCTGGAAGGAGTGCTGGTGCCGGAAATTTGGATTCACGTCGCGCTGAAAACGGGAATCGAAGAACTGAAGCTTACCACACGCGAAATGCCGGACTACGACCGACTGATGAAGCAACGGCTCGCCATTCTCGATCAACACCATCTGACCATCAGCGACATTCAGGACGTCATCGACAACATGGGCCCGCTGGACGGTGCCACCGATTTCATGCGCTGGCTCAGGGAGCGCTGTCAGGTGATCATTCTCTCCGATACCTTCTATCAATTCGCCTCACCGCTCATGAAACAGTTGGGGCTCCCCACGCTGTTCTGCAACCAGTTGGAAGTCGACGGAAGCGGCCGCATCGTGCACTACCATATGCGGATGCCGAATCAGAAAAAGCATTCGGTCGCCGCCTTCAAGGCGCTCAATTTCTTGGTCCTGGCCGCCGGCGATGCCTACAATGACACCGCCATGCTGGCCGAGGCCGACGCTGGGTTCTTCTTCCGCCCGCCCGATCACCTCCCGGAGGAGTTCCCCCAATTTCCGGTGACCCACACCTATGCGGAGCTGCGCGAGCAGTTTCGTCGAGCGGGCGGGATGGCCTAAGGCCACCGGGGGACGGGTGCAGCGTGGCAGGGCATCTGCCGCTCCATCAATATCCGACACATCATCGGGGTAAGCGCCTCGGCAATCGCCTGGTGGCCCGTTTCGTTTGTATGGCCATCAAGGGGCCAGAAGTAATTCGGCTGAACCGCTTCCGTCGCTTCATAAATCGGAGTCATATCCACGAAGTCGATCCCGAGTTGCTCAGCCGTCCCTTTCATCACGCGATTGATGTGTTGAAATTCCGGATGGAACAATTGAGAGTAGTCGGGAATAAAGACGACGACCAGCGAGGCACCATGGTTCGTCACGAGACGCTTGAGCCGGAGCAAATGGTCCCGTAAGAACAGGCCGTAGCGGGCGGTGTCTTCCGGCCCGGGATCTGAGATGAGAAACTGGGGGCGCGTCGTCCACTCCGCCCGCCTCGCGTCGACGTCATGAAGGTAGGGAATGCGTGTGGAGCGGTTTCGATATTTGATCTGATCCGCCAGGTGATGCAGAAAATTGAACATGCGAGAATGGTGCAAGATCCCGCCTCTCAGTTGCACGCCAGTCTCGCCTTCCCAATGGGCATCAGGCGTCAAGGACATGCGGCCTACGGGCGGTCCGGTCAAATCGTCCGGCCAATAGCCCACGACGACGATATCCGGCGCATATTCGAGCCCGAAGTCTTTCAAGCATATGTAGTACTGGTTCAACCCCCATCCCGGAACACCCGTATTGAAAATTTCGACCGCGCGTCCCGTTCTGTGGGCCAGCATCTGCTCGAGCTGTTTCAGAAAGGTCTGTTCGAGCGGCACGCCCCAGCCGAAGGTGAAGGAATCTCCCAATCCCAGGACACGAACCACGCCCGGCTCTTTGGTTTTCACATGCTCGCTGTCACGGAACCCAAGGGAATTGATTGTGACCGGGACATGCAGCGGGCCGGGTCCCTCAAAGCCTTTGACCAGTTGGTGGCCGTAGCGTTCCGACGGCTCGTACCAGCGATTGAAGTCGATCAGCGGCTTGGACCACGGATGGTCCACGATTCGCAAACCGAGTTCGCCGACGCCGAGGCTGAAGATCAGCGATCCGCCAACGAGCACGCTCTCTTTCACCTTTCCGGAAGCCAACAACCACACCAAGATGCTGGCGAGCAGCCCGATCATGGGAAATTCGATTTTCGTGGCACGGAGGTAGGTCTCGCCGATCCTCACATGGATGCCGCCAAAGAAGGCCACCCACAGGACGTTGACCGTAAAATACACCAGCGCACCCACCGCCGCGTATTGGACCACGCGGGGCAGCAGGCTTCTCAAGGAGTGGGTGTGCTCACCCCCCACCATGTTCACAGCGTACCGAAATCCCGTTTCGAGGGACAAGCTGCCGTAGCCGATCGTGCGCTCCCTGTTTACTCATGTTCTCCGCTCACCACCGCCAGCACACGCCGGCCATACCGTTCGACTTTCACGTCGCCGATCCCAGGGATGTCCAGGAGAGCATCCGGGGTGAGCGGTTTTTGGTTGGCGATGGTCCGCAACGTCTTGTCGTGAAAAATGACGAACGGCGCCACCCCTTCCTCTTCGGCAAGTTCGGCCCGCAGCCGGCGCAAGCGTTCGAAAAGGCGTGGATCGTCAAGAGGGACCGTCACCCGACTGATGGCGGGCCGGGCCGGTTTCGTCGAGCGCCCTGACGACGATGACGGGTTGGTCTGATTCAGGACAAGCTGACCTTCGCCGTTGACGGCGCTCTGCCCGGATGCAGTCAGGGCAAGCGTTGGGTCATCCACACCTTCCACCCGCACGTACCCTGCGTCGATCAAATCGTTGAGCCAACGGGTGATGGCGGATTTGGATTGTGCCCGACAGGCACCGTCGGTCGGGCATCCGCCATGGCGTGAGGGCGCCGACGTTTTGAAGCGGCTCCCTCGGAGAATCTCGACAAGACGGGACACACCCAATCGGCCCTCCCCCCAGGCAACGGTGCGCAACACCGCTGCCGGCCCCTCATCGTGACTCCCCCCGCGCGAAACCACGTCGCCGCGCCGGGCCGCCGACCCGCATCGATCACAGAGACCGCAGGGGCCCTGGACACGCTCGTTGTCATCGTTGAAATAGTCAAGAATGGCCAGCTGCCGGCAGGTCTGAACCGAGACATACGCGATCATCTCGTTCAGCAATGTCTGCATGCGGCCGGCCTGTTCCGCGCCTGATTCAGTCGACGCCTGTTGAATGAAGTATTCCTGCGTCGCCACATCGCGCTCCTGAAACAACAGCACGCAGGAGGCCGGTGCCCCATCGCGACCGGCCCGGCCGGCCTCTTGGTAATAGGCTTCAAGGCTCCCCGGAAGGTCGAAATGCACGACCAGCCGAACATCGGGCTTGTCGATACCCATCCCGAAGGCGTTGGTGGCAACCAGGAGGCGGATCCTGCCGCCCCGAAATTCTTCATGCACGAGCCGCCGCGCCTCGTCGGAAAGCCCGGCATGATAATAGCCGACGGATGGAACGGACTGACGCAACCACGCCGCGACCTCCTGCACCGCCCGCCGGGTGGCGCAGTAAATCAGCACCGTCCCGGCTGGGCAGGCCTGGACAAGGTGGTCGAGGGCAGCCAGCTTCTCGCACCGCGAGAAGCACCGCCGAACGGACAGCGCCAGATTCGGCCGCCGAAACCCCGTCACCAGGCGCAATGGATTGCGCAACGCCAGACGCTCGGCACAGTCGTCCTGCACCCGTTTGGTCGCCGTCGCCGTCAAGGCCAGGCAGGGCGGATGGTGAAGTGATTGTCGCAATTGGCCGATCCTCAGATAGTCAGGACGAAAATCGTGCCCCCATTGCGAGAGACAATGGGCTTCATCCACCACCAGCAGCGACACGAAGCAGGCGCGTAGCAAGCGAAGAAACCCTTCGTGCTGCATCCGTTCCGGCGCCAGGTATAGCAATTTCAAACGTTGCAGGCGCAAGGCTTGAATCACGCGATCGCGCTCGGCCTCGGTGAGGCCGGAATGAAAGGCCGCCGCCGCGATGTTTCGCTGGAGAAGCCCTTCCACTTGATCGTGCATGAGCGCGATCAATGGTGACACCACCAACGTCATGCCGGGCAGAAGGGTCGCCGGGAATTGATAGCACAGTGATTTCCCCTGCCCGGTCGGCATCACCGCCATGGCATCGCGGCGGTCGAGCACCGCCTGAATCACCTCGGCCTGTCCGGGCCGAAACCGGGCGAAGCCGAACCGTTGGTGGAGTTGTCGGGTCAGATCGTTCACGGTGAGTGCAAACACCTACCGGCGACTGGTGACGGCCGAGTATAGAGGACGAATCGGCCACGAGCAAGGCATCGTGCCTCCAAGACGAGGTCAGAGAACCATTTTCCGGATGACATGTTGCCGCAGGGCGGATCTTCAGAAATTCATCCAGAGTTGCACGACGCCCCAGTCCTGATCTCGGCTGGTGCCCAGGTTACTCCGCACATACTCACCGGCGAAGAAATGCCCATAGATGATTGAGAGGGACACTTTCCCATCCGCGAACATGCGGGTCCACGCGACGTCCGCCTCGTTCCCCACATGGTTCGCCGTATTGTCCGGGCGGGAGAACACCAGGACCCCCTGCGATCCGCGATACCAGTTGTCCCTCGCGTTCGGCAAGTAATGCAGTTGTCCCCAAAACTCGATATGGTCCCGGACAGTGGGCCGGAATTGAATGTTGATCTGCGGCTGGATGGAATTCTTCCAGGCTTTATTGAGCATGAATCCGGAATGGATGAAGTTGGTGGGAAAGAAGTTCTCGAACGTGTTTGCCGTCCGACAGGCATACCCGGCTTGCGCCGTCGCCCCGACGGAACAGTTGGCATTGCCGTCACCCGATGCATAATCGAATCCGAGGGACACGCGCGGTTTCCAGCGGTGTTGAAACCAGGTGTATCCTACCCAGCTTCTCGTGGCCCAGGCGTTAATGGAGACGTTCCGCTGGTTATCCAGCCCCAAGCCATCCGCCATCTGGCCGAACTGCCAGGCGGTTTCGTTGATAAAATCCCAGCCGCCTTTCCGCATTTCGGTGCGATTGCCGATCATGTGGCGGCGTTGCTGGGCTTTCTTCGGCGTCCCCAGACCCTGCGCCGTATTAAAAAATTCATGGATGTTGTTGTCGTAATACACATAATACGGCTCGAAGATAAATCCGGGCACGGCCCTGATCTGGTTGTAGAACAGGTACATGTTCGCATCCGCGCCGGCGTCGGGGCCGCCGAAGCCGCCTCCCGCCACGTTCGGCCCCTCGCTTCCCAGCGGCGCGGCTTGGCCCAAATCCGTTTCTGAGTGACGGAACCATCCCAGATAACTATCAAACGTCTGTCCTGCGTAACGAACCATCACTCCATCGTGAGAGTAGCCGGTATTCGCCCAATCGAAGTGCCCGAATAAGGAGTTGTTGCCGAACACGAGATACTGCCGCCCCACTTTCATGTCGATATGCTTGACACCCAGGAAGTTGCGAACGAGCACATAGGCCGCACGGACACCCAGCCGGCTGTTGTTGCCGACACCAAACACTCCGCCGTTATGGGTCAGGGGATCGCCGCTGGCGCCTGCGTTGGTGGGATCGCCGTTGCCACCCCATACCGCCGCGTCGATCAGCTCGAAATAGAAATTGACGTCCGGAGACAGATCATACCCAATGCCGAGCCGCACCCACTGTTGCACATAAAAATCATTAGCCGCCTTTCCTGGATTGGCCGGCCCGGCGAGACCGTTGGTACTGGTCGTGGTGGGAACACCCATTCCATTGAAGCCGCCGAAACTGTTACAGGCTCCTCCAATTGGAGCACTGCCCCCAAAGCAGGTGCCGTTTCTCCACTCGGGGCGTACTCGGAGATCGGCCCGCATCCAGAGATTTTTCAGGTCGAAGTTCCGGCCGATGGCGGGATCGTACAGGTCGTAGGCTTCTGCTTGAGGAATCGCTCGGTGGATGTGGTGCTGATTCGTGACCGATTCGCCTTCAGGGATTTCAAAGGCCGCCAGTGCGTCGGAGGGGACATCACCAAGCCATGCCAGCAACAGCCCGCAGGCTAGAACGGTCCAGAAAACGTATGCTCGCCCCCCTGCCTTCTCGAACACCGGCGCAGTCCCTCGCCCTCAGGTCACTACGTCGAGCGGCCTCGCCAAGCTCATGACGACTGGAGGAAGGGGCACTCTATACAGGCCGAAGACAAGCGGCCGGACTTCCATGACGACAGCCGTCTCCCACCCCATATCATCTATGGCGCGACGTAACTTCCGTGCTCCGGCACGAATTCACAGTCAGGACCGGCCATATCGACGTCCTCACAGAGCTTCAGTAGAGCTCCCTGCGCGGCCAGTCGAGCCTCCTTATGGAGTTTGGCTTTGCCATAGTTCACTGCCATCTGCAACAGATGCACTGCCCTGTCGTTACTGCCCATGCGGGCTTCGTCCAATGCCTGTTGCAGTTTCACTGTCGCACCGGCGATGACCTCGACATCCGAGCCCAATCGATCGGTGGGATCCACGGTGGGCCGCCGGCCGAGCGCAGGAGGATCCGTCAATTCAATAATGGCTTCGCGCGTATACATGAGCGCGTCGGTTTGGGCTGCCTCTATACCCGCGACACTGGCCAGGAGTCCAAGCGCAATCGCCGTGAACAGAACCAGACGCTTCATGGCATGATCCCTTTCGCAAACCGCACTCTCTCACATCACCGGCGTGTCTGGCAACCGGGCTAAGAACAGACCGACGCTGCAGCGCTCCACAGAGGAGGGCTGCAGCGTCAGGGACCGGCCTTCCGACTACAAGATCCGGACTTGCTAGAAGGAGTGTCGCGCCCGGTCCTCCATGTCACGCAAGGACTCTTCGACTTTCTTGACTTCCGCTTCTCCCTTGGCCCGGACATGCTGGTCGCGGGCATGATAGCGATCGGGAGTGACGCGATAACAGAAATCCCAAATGGCGTCGGCACTGCGCGCATCCACTTGACCCACTCGAGCTTCCAACATCGCCATCAATTGGTTCACACCGTCATACGTCGCGCGACTGTCGCCGACGTTGTGGGCTTCCCTGACTTTCAATATCTGAGACAGATACGGTTGAAAGTTCCCGCTGATGACGTTTTTCTCGGCCAAGGTCTGATAGGTCACGATCTGGCCCATCAAATCCTCGATCCACGTAGTCGACTTTTTGGCATCGGTCCAGACGACCGGCTCCGCCGTGACGCCTGCATACCTGGTTTCAGCCTGGGCCGGATGCCCGAGGAGACTCACGGCACCGATGAGAATGGCTGAGACGGACAGCTTGATTGATTTCATCACATATCCTCCAATTTTGAATTGTCACCCTTCAACAGGTGACGCGCGTCTTACTTATAGTCACAGGCAAGGCACGTGCCCTCTGGTTCATGAGCCGGTGATTGTCTAAGTGACTAATTATTGACAAGACGAGAAAGGTAGAGCAGGAAGTCGTGATGTCATCCGTGGGATAACACGGTGTGTACCGTGACGATGAACGGTGAGCGACACGACAGCATTCAAAGCCGATTCGTCGTGGGCTTGATGCTGCCGGAAGCGGAGAGTTCCGGGCCTTCACGTTCAGTCGTCTCTTGGGCAGGACCCGTTCCACTCGACTTCTTGCTCGATGGGCGGCGGAGCCCGAGTTTTCGCAAGCGGCTGCGGAGAGTCTCTGGATTCAATCCGAGCAGATTCGCGGCCCCACCCTCCCCATAAATGCGCCATCCGGTTTTCTCGAGCACCTCCAGAATGTGGTTCCGCTCAAGCTCTCCCAGCTTGAGTGAGCTGTCTTCCTGAGGAGCAGGCGTCGCGGCGGGAAGTTTCTGGAGCAAGGTGTCTTGGACCTCGACGAGTGACGACCGCGAAAGAATGACTGCCCGCTCGAGAATGTTTTGCAGCTCCCGCACGTTGCCGGGCCAACGATAGGCCATCAATCGATCGAGGGACTGCGGATCAAGGCGGAGACCGGGTCGTTTCAACTTTTTCGCGAGCTGCGTCAGAAAATGATGCGCAAGCAAGGGAATATCGTCCTGCCGATCGCGAAGGGGCGGTACCGTGATCGGGAAGATGTTCAGGCGATAATATAAATCGGCTCGGAACGTGCCCTTGGTGATCCCGGCCGCCAGATCGGCATTGGTTGCGGTCACCAGGCGGACATCGACCTCGATCGGCTGCGTTCCACCAATTCGATCAACCATGCCGTCCTGCAACACCCGGAGCAGTTTCGCCTGCGTTTCCATCGGCATCTCGCCGATCTCGTCAAGGAACAAGGTCCCACGATTGGCCAGTTCAAATCGACCAGGGCGGCGTTGGTCGGCTCCGGTAAAGGCGCCGCGTTCGTGGCCGAACAATTCGCTTTCGACCAGTCCGGCGGGAAGCGCGGCACAGTTCACACGAATGAAGGGTTTGTCTCGACGGGGGCTGAGATCATGGACGGCCCTGGCGAGCACATCCTTGCCGGTGCCGGTTTCCCCCAAGAGGAGGACCGTCGTATGAGTTCCCGCGACGGTTCGGACCAGGTCCACCACTCGCTGGAATACCGGAGTGCTGCCGACCAGTTGATCCGGGATTCGGCTCGCCTTCACCTCCGCCGCCAGGTACTCGTTTTCATGACGCAGCTGCTCGGTCAAGCGCTCGATGCGTTCATAGGCCAACACATGATCGATGGCATAGGCAATTTGGGTCGCAACCTGTTGAAGGAATTTCAGATCCTCCGGATCGGGTTCACCCGGCTGCACACTGCCGATGTTGAGCGTACCGAGGCAATGCTCCCGCGCCAACAGCGGCAGATTGATCATGCGGCTGAGTCCCTCACGGGCATAGTATTCGTCCTCCAAAAAGACGCGCTCGTGCTGAAGATTAGGCCGCACATGAATGCGTCGATGCGTATACACCCACCCGACCGCGCTCCCGTCGAGGGGAATCACCGCATCAGAGGGCAAGGCCGGTTGACTCAATTGGGTGACCACCGCATAAAAGCGAAACGTGTGGGTCGCAGGTTCGTACAGGGTAATCCCGGCCCGGTCCCACGGGATTACGGTTTGGATTTGGTCGGCGATGACTCGCCACAGGCTTTCCAAACTCCGTTGGGAGTTCAGAACATTGGTGACCTCAAGCAGGGTTTCCAGACTGAGTTCGGCTCGTTTCATCATACCTTCATAGATTGCCCGTGTGCCTTCAGCCTATCAGGATAGAGAACTGGACCGCCAGCCGGTTCTGTTGCATTCCAGCGAGGCGCAATCAATCAGCCGTCGGACACACGACAGAGCTGCCGTCTCCGCCACAGGCAGCGGAAACGGCAGCTCCATGTCGTGCACTCCCTCTCATGAGGGAATGGCATCCTGACAGGTTAGAAGGACAGCGACGCTCGCTCCTCCATATCACGGAAAAAGTCTTCCGCCTTCTTGACGGCTTTTTCTCCCTTGGCTCGAACATGGCGATCCCGAGCGTGATAGGCATCGGGCGTCACCCGGTAGCAGAAGTCCCAGAGAGCGTCCGCACTGTGGTCGTCGATTCCGCCGACCCGGGCCTCCAGCATAGCCATGAATTCATTGACGCGATTGTAGGTACCCCGGCTATCATCCACGCGATAGGCGTCTCGGACCTTCATCATTTGGTCCAGATACGGCTGATAATTTCCCGGTACCACCTCCTTCTCGGCCAACGTCTGATACGTCACGACTTGGCCCAGCAACTCCTCGATCCACGTCATGGATTTGGCGCTCCCGTTCCAGAGCACCGGGTCGCCCATCATGGGCGCCACACGGGAAGAGGCGGCCTCGGCCGAAGGTGCCAACCCTATCGTCAGAGCAGCAGCCAGGGCCATAGAAAGGGACAGAGCCCTCATTGTATCTTTGGGTCTCGTGGTATTCATGTTGATAGCCTCCTTCAAAACTCGTCTGTATTTTGGTTTCAAGGTTTACCGTGAGGCTCTTGAGTAATTCTGCGTTCTTCGCCTCACTCTAGGCTACACAGCAATAACGGTGCCATATATATATTCTTGAATATAACAAATAACATATTGATATTTCGTAACTATCTTGGTTTGCAGTAATTCCAGCTTATTCTAATAACGTTACATTACACGACATAACCGTTTCATAAGACGGTATCACGACTTTGAAAGGACCGTCTCAGGACGGGCGCAGGCGCCAAAGTAGATATTTTGGAGCGCACCATGACCGGAGGCCATCTCCTGACCCCGGCTAGTGAAGACGAACGCAAGATCAGCAGGAAGAGCGCTGCGTAAAGGGAAACCACTCGCGCAGGCGGTCAACCTCGGGCGGAGTGGGCAGAAAATTGATGCGAGTTGAGGAGCCGCTCAGCGGCAGTGACGAGCGTCAAGCCATAAACGATGGCGGTTGCAGCGAGAAACCGATCGGCAGGGTCCTGATGAGCAAGCTCGATTTGACGACTCATCAAAGCGACTGCATAAGTCCCTGGGGCCTCTCGAAAAGGAATCGTATCCAGCACATGTTGAATCCATTCGGCGGGGTTGGGTTGCAGACGGATTCGATGCTTCTCGGACAGCACATACACCTCCCACAGGGTAATGGGCGACAGCCACAATTCGCTATCGATGCGCAGCAACTGGGCTCGTGCGTTCTCCGAAAGGCGTTCCGGTTCAAGCAGGCTCCAGAGAAAGGTGTGTGTCGAGCAAAAGCTTCACGCCCGCCAGGTTTCTCAGTCCTCAGGCAACGAAACAGGATTGATGATGTCACCCAGTATCTCACCGGAACCGGAAAATGAACCCAACCATGACTGCAGCATGGGAGGGAGGGGTGGGGGAATCACCTGAATCCTTAGTTCCGAAGCTGCTCGCTATCGACTATTCGCTGCTCTCTGTTTTTAGAGCTATTCGCTACTCGCTATTTTTCAGAAACAAAAAAATCCCCGCCGGGGACTAACCCCGACGGGGATTCTTCTTGAGCAACAGCTAACAGCCTCCGAAGCTATTCGCTCCCGCTGTTCGCTGCTCTCTACTCGCTATTCTCTATTCGCTACCGGCTGCTCGCTGTTTTTAAGGCGCCACATAGCTGCCGTATTTCGGCGCGGTATCGCAGCCAGGGCCGGAGCCTCCGGCACACAGTTGCCGAAGAGCCCCTTGAGCCGCCAAGCGAGCTTCTTTGTGCTGGTGCGTCCTGGCGTACCCTCGTGCCAGCTCCAGCAAATGGATCGCCCGTGGGTTGGCGCTGCCGCGCGCTTCACTCAAGGCGCTCTCGAGCTTCTCCGCCGCACTATTAATCACCGTCACATCAGCACCCCACCGCTTGTTGACATCGGCGTTCGTCCGCTTGCCCAATCCTGGGGCATCGGTGAGTTCCACGATCGCGTCATTGGTGAGCGCGATTGGATCGGCCTGCACCCCACCAGGGGCCGCCATCAAGGCCGCAATGGCCACTCCGGCTAGTAACATGAGTTTGTTCATTTCTTCCTCCTTAGCTAGCAGCGAATAGCGAACAGCTTGCAGCGAACAGCAAGTGAAAACGGACTCAGGGTCGTCCAACTGTCTTCCCTGTCCGTATCTTCTCACTCAGTCCGCTCAGCATCCGCTCCGCTTCATGTGCCTTCTCCGAAAGGAGTAAGGCATCATTGGGTTTCGTGTATCCGAGGCCTTCCGCCAGCAAGAGATGCGACCGCACCTCGGCGGCAGACCCCATCGCCATATCGAGGAACCGCGCGAAATCTTGATTGCTCTTCCTGCCTGACCCTTCCGCGATGTTCGCGGCAACAGAGACTGCGGCTCTTCGAAGCTGACACGTGAGCCCGTATTGTTCTGCCACAGGAAATTTCCCTGTCTCCTTGTACACATCCATCACGAGTTCACGAGCCTTATTCCATACGCTGAGTTGTCGAAAGTCTCTCACTTTGAACTAGCAGCGAATAGACGGCAGCCAACAGCAAGCAGCTCATGATTCCGAGCTACTCGCTGTTTTCTGTTCCGCAATCTGATCACACTGCTCTCTGTTCACTGTTCTCTGCTCTCTATTCTCTTCTAGCTATTCGCTGTTCTCTACTAGCTGCTCGCTGTTCACTCGCAGCTAGAAGTTCATCCACAACTGGACGTAGGCCCAGTGCTGGTTGTTCGTCGCTCCGCCTCCGGCACCTTGGGCCGCCAGGGTTTGGGTCAGATAGGAACCGTTGAACATGGTCCCGTAGGTGGCCTGGAACGAGACCTTCCCATCGGCGAACATGCGAGTCCAGCTGAAGTCGAATTCGTCGCCCACGTGGTTGCTGGTAATGTTCGCTCCGGAGTTCACGTAGCAGACCTGGGCGGCGCGATACCAGCAGTCTTGTGAACTGGCCACGTTGATGTTCGTGTACCAGAACTCGAAGTGATCGCGCACTGACGGGCGCATCTGGATGTTGAGCGAGGGAGACATGGTGTTCTTCCACGCCAAGATGTCCATATAGCCCATATGGATGTGGTTTGTCGGGAACATGTTTTCGAACGTGTTGGCTGTTTTACAAGGAGTGGCCGATCCGGCCAATTGACAGGAGTTCCGACCGTCGCCCGACGCATAGTCGAAGTTCACGGCGACACGGGGCTTCCAGGCCAAGTTATAGGCCGTGTACCCCAGCCAAGACCGGTTGGCGAAAGCATTGATCGAGAGACACTTATCCTGACCGGTACAGCCAGCTCCATTGCCGACCGGAGCAGCAATCGGGGCTGCTCCCATTTGTCCGAACTGCCATACGTTCTCCGTGATGGCATCCCAGTTCCCTTTCCGCATTTCCACGCGGAGGCCGACCGTGTGGCGGGTTTGGTTGGAATGCTTTGGTGTACCCAGGCCGCTTCCCGCCAGGTTCTGGTTATCGGCCGAACCATAGTTGTTCTTGTAATAGATGTAGTACGGTTCGATCAGGAAGCCAGGGATGGTCTTGAGCTGATTATAAAACACGATCATGTCGGCATCCCGACTCCCATCCATGTTACCTGACCCCGCAATGTTCGGGCCTCCGCTGCCCACCGGCGCAGCTTGCCCGAGATCTGACTCCGAATTGCGGAACCAACCCAAGTAGCTGTCGAAAGACTTGGTCTGATAGGCGAACATAATACCGTCGTGGCTGTACCCGGTGTTGGCCCAGTCGAAGTGGCCGAACATCGAATGGTTACCGAAAATGAGATACTGCCGGCCTGCCTTCATGCTCAGATTCTGGATGCCGGCAAAGTTCCTGACCAGCATATAGGCAGCGCGGACGCCCAGCCGGCCCCGGTTTCCGTTGCCGCCACCTGCGATCCCGCCGTTGTGAGTAAGAGGATCGCCGGCGTTTCCGGCGTTGAGAACATCGCCATTACCACCCCAGGTGGCGCTGTCGATGATTTCCATGTAGAAGTTCACATCGGGCGAGAGGTCATACCCGATACCCAACCGCACCCACTGTTGAACGAAGAAGTCGTTCCCTTTGTTGCCGGCGGTCGCAGGGTTATTGGCTCGAGCTCCTCCATTACCGAATGTGTTACAGTGGGGTCCGAGGCTCGCGTTCCCGAAGCAGGTGTTGGTGCGCATTTCCGGCCTGACCCGCAGGTCGGCGCGCATCCAGAGGTTCTTGACGTCGAAGTTACGTCCGATGACCGGATCGTAAATTTCGTAGGCTTCCTTTTGCGGGATGGCGCGGGGGATCGGCGGCAGGTTGGTGATCCGCTCGCCCTCCGGCAGCTCGAATCCCGCCTGGGCGGGAGTACTGCCGAACGACAATCCCAGCGCCACGATGGCGGCGCTGAAGAAGGTGGCCAGATTGGCCCACCCAATCCGTCCTTGGATGCTGTTCATAGCGTTCCTCCTGTGAATTGGATGACAGCTCCCGCGCGCTTCTGCCACAGACAAGCTGTCGACTGTGATCCAACTGCTTGACACTATGATATGACGGGGTCTCCGTCTGGCATGCCGGCCGGCCTGTGTGCCCACGCCTTCCGTTCATGCCCTACTGCTATAACGTGAAATGCCATTTCACGCTTGCATTTTCTTTTTTTTCAGCGGCCGGTGAGACCGTCACCCCCTTCCGGGTCTGCCGGTGATCGGGAGCACTGATCACCGGACTCTTGGATCATTGGCGTCACTGTTTGTCGATCGATTTCTGTTCCACTTCACGGCCGGCGGCATTGATTTCTTCTTCCGCTTCCTTCATGGAGGCTTCAAAGTCCTGCTCGACCATCTTCACTTCCTGCTGGATCATGTTGATCTCCGGCTCCACCGACTTTCGAAGGTCTTCCGCCGTGTCTTTAAAGCCTCGGACGGCCTTGCCGACCTGCCGGCCCACCTCCGGCAACTGCTTGGGGCCGAACAGCAAAAACGCAATGATCAAAATAATGAGAACTTCGCCGGCGCCTAATCCAAACATGGTCAGTACCTGTGACGCGTGACCGGTGACACGGGACGCATCGTGTGTGTAGTCGTGTTGTCCTCACCTTGGCCGTCACGCGTGACTCGCCACCCGTCGCGTCTCCTTCACCTTAGCCTTGATGACCCGGCTGTTGCCCCTGTCCCGGCTGTTGCGCCGGCGCGGAGGACTGCGGCGGCGGCGCCTGGGCATTCACTTGCGGCGGCGGCTGTTGCTCCGGATGCGGCTGCTCGCCTGGCGTCACGTCGATGGCATCCGCCTCATGAACCGTCTTCTTAAAACCCTTGATGGCTTTGCCCAGCCCCTCCCCCAATTGCGGGAGTTTGCCGGCGCCGAAAATGATCAACACGATGATCAAAATCAGCATCAATTCCATCCAGCCGAAAGACCCGAACATTAGTGCCTCATGGTTGCTGAAAGATGACGGACGATGTCGTGACGAAGGCAGTCTCGATGGTCACTGTGATGACGAAGGGCGACGGCAGGCTGTGAGCTGAAGAGAGGTTGTTCCTTGAGGACTCGCGCGGCCACTCGACCTCCGTTACCCTACCAAAGAGGGGACGTTCCCCGAAATCGCGGGAGAGGCTATAGAACTTTCCATGACATGTCAAGCAGTAATTTGCCTGAACCTCCTTGTGTTGTGCGCAGTTGCATATGACAGTCGAGAACCGGTCACCGGCTCACGAGCCGCTGGTCTTGATTTGCGTGCTTTTTCACCAGGCCGACCCTGGTTCAGCACGAGAAGTGATAATATTCAATCGCGCTCGGCGGCGCCGTCAACGCGACGGCGACGGTGTCCGGGTCATAGCCGACAGCTTCTAAATCCTGCATTGCCCGAGTCAATTCTTCCTCGGTGACATAGGCGACCGTATCGGGCACGCCGTCACGCTTCATGGACAGTAGCATTCTGTTCAACGTCTCGCGCTCCTGCGCCGGGATGTCTTTTCTCAACGGAAAATCCAGGGCTCGCGCATAGGGGCTCTGGTAGGTTTCGTTCAACGCTTTCATCGTATTCAGCGCCAATCGATCCTGCTCCCACGGTTGCAGTTTTGTCCCGGCCGATGGATGCGTCGCGAGGAGGTCCATCACCGTGATGACGTTGGTATTGAGCGATCGGCCGACAAATTCCCGCTGTGTTTCCAGGGCCGCCCGAATGCCCAGATGCCTCGCGACCGCTTCGACCAAAGGGAAGTTGATCATGAAACTGTACTGGCCGCCGAATTGCCCGTAACAGGGCTTTTCGGGATCGTTTAGGACCTGCATGTCGGCAGTGCCCGCGTCGAACGCACTGAATCCGACGGCCCCAGGAGCGAGCAGTCGCTTCGCCTCCTTCACGGTGGCAAACGCGCCAAGATTCACCGGCACCAACACTTGGTCGTCGATGGGCTTTAAAAATTCCGTGATCGTCTTCCGATAGGGCACGTCCTTCCATTCAACTTTTCGATATTCTTTTTCCCAGACGAGGTCGTCGAGAAACGGAGGGAACGTTTTGAGGAGATCCAGGTCCTTGGCTTCGAAGGCTCGCACGAACGTCGACCAGTCCTGGATGCGAGCGTGCAGCGTCTCGCTCACATTGGGTCGCATGTATTCTTCTTCGATCTCCCCCGCGTTCTTGGCCACTAGTTTGGTCGGCAGATCGTTCCACAACTCGGTGCAGATGATCCGATCTACCGTGCCGTCCGCCACCTCGGCCAACTGCTCCACCGATCCGCGCAACGTGTCCACATGTTCGCGGTGTGCGGCCAAATCCGGGTTCGCCAGGGCTGCCTCGAGGACCGAGGGCTCCCGATCGACCAGGACATAGCGCACCCGGGGGTATACCATCCCCTGTGCGTCGATGCGGCGGAGATGACTGAGAAAGCAGGCGGCCAGGTTGCCGTTGCCCGGCCCCCATTCGTGGACGATCAGGCTCGAAGCATTGAGTGAGGGGGAAAGGGCGCCTTCGTCCGAGACCTCGCTTGCCGCAGACTTCTTGGCTTGTGCACGATCGCGGCGGGTGACCTTCTCGAAATAGTCCGCCGCCAGCGCATGTGCGAGCCGATAGTCGGCTGATGCGAACGTTTGGTAATAGGACCGGAGCTGGTCCCCACGCAGCCCATAGAACAAGTGGTTAATGTGGACCTGCCACTGGTCGAGCGGCTTGTAGTCCCCGATTAATTGAGGCAGAGCATCAGCGTCTTGCAGCATGATTTAGTTCCTTACTTAGAAAGCTGGTAGCTAGTAGCGGACAGAGAGCAGCGAACAGATAATAGCGAATAACTTCGGAGGCTATTCGCTGCTAGCTATTGGCTGTTTTCTGCTCGCTGCCAGCTGCTAGCTGTGCGCTCGTCACTGTCCGGAACGGCGGATTTTAGCAGACGCTTCGAAACAGCCGCAACGGCCTGCAGAAGATAGCGAGCAGTGAACAGAGAGCAGCGAACAGATAATAGCGAATAGCTCCAGAGGCTACTCGCTGCTAGCTGTTTGCTGTTCTCCTTTTGCTGTTCTCTACTCGCTATCCGCTGCTGGCTATTGGCTATTCGCCATTCGCTACCAGCTATCCACTGCCAGCGATTCCCACCCGGTCCTTGACTCCTCGGCTCCGGAGGGTGTACCAGTTTTTTATGGTCAGGTTTTATGCTGGTCTCGTCATCGTGGCTGTGGCAGCCTCGTTCGCCCGGGCCGAGGATTTTCCGTTCACCAAAAACCTGCCGATTCCGGAGTTTCAGAACAAAGCTGAGGACGCCAAACCCTACGACTTCGACGCCCCACCGCAAGGCATGTTTCGTTCGATCACGATGGCGGAAGGGTTTGAAGAGGAGCTGGGCTTTCGCCGGACCCATGAGATCGTTCCCGTCACGCCCACGGAACACTTTTCAGCCGGAGCTCCGGCGGTCTTCGTGGTCTTTCAGCTACATCAACATTATCAAGCCTTCAAGGTGTTTGGGCTCTGCTATCCCGAACAGGTTCCAGGCCTGTCCCCGGAGACAGTCGTGGCGCACGATGCTATGCACATGGCGCTCGAAGATGAAACCGGATACCTCAAGCTTTTTCCTCCCCGTGGCGGCTGGCCCGCCGGACGGTATAAGGTGGAAATTCATGCCGGCGAGCAAGTGAACGAGATGAGCCTGGTCGGCACCATGCGATTCACGGTTGCCCGGTAACGCGGCATGGGACCGGCCGTCCTCACGCGTCAGCGTGGTTCTTTTGTTGGGCGCTTTGATTGACGTATCCAGCGTGGGCGTATATAAGCGTACGTGACGCTACATTGTGATTGTAGGTGATGGAGTTCACCGGAACCGCCTTGGATGCCCGAGGCTGATAACTCCTACCAGGCCACTTGGGTAGGAGCGTTGATGAGACAGCTTGCTCCTGCCGATGCCCCTCGGCAGGAGTTTTTTTTTGGGGACTTGCCATGATCTCGCCGCACGGCCACCAACCGTTTCCCCAGTACCAGCTTCGGAATATCGTTCGCGATATCTTGCACCATGTGGGCCTGCTCATCCGGTTGGAGCAGAACATGCTGGGCATCATCGCGTCCTATGCCATGGCGATCGGCCTGTTCATGCTCTGTGTGCCGGTGGCCGTCCAGGAACTGGTCAGCACCTTCTCGTTCGCCATCCAGCCGGTCATGATTCTCACCCTCTCGATCGTGGTGGGCTGCGCCCTCACCGGCGCCGCAGCCTTTCGCGTGCTGCAAGGGCGGGCGGTGGAAACCTTGCAGCAACGGGTGTACACCCGCATCGCCATTGCCTTCACCGACACCCTGCCGAAGCTGCGGGAAGAGACCTTTCTGCCGCAATACGCCAACCGCTTTGCGGAAGCCGATTTATTGACTCGGGCGCTGGTGGCCATGGTCGCAGATCTCTTCAATGTCGGCGTGGTGGGCAGCATCGGCATGGGCCTGCTGATCTTCTTTCATCCGTACTTCCTTCTCTATAACGTGACCCTCATCGTCGGGTTTGTTGGGCTCCTGACCATTTTCGGGCGCGAAGGGTTTTTGATCACGCTGAAAATGTCGCAGCTGAATTACGAGATTTATCATTGGATTCAGAATATCGCGGTCAATCTCCCACATCTGAGGGCCGCCGGCGACAGCCCCTATCTCATGCGCAAAACCGACGAGTTGACCAGAACCTACGTCCGGGTCCGGCAACGCCGGTCCGATCTCTTGACCGGACGGCAATATAAAGCGGCGGCCTTGTGGCTCGTGGTGGGACACACAGGCATGATTGCCACCGCCGGGATGCTGGTCTCCGTCGGCCAATTGACAGTCGGGCAGTTCGCCGCCGCCGAACTCATTGCCGCCAACCTGCTGATCAACATGGATACGTTGGCCCGCCGGATGGTGCAGATGTTTTTTGCCTTCGTCGCGTTTCGGGAGATGGATGCCTTTTTTTCCCTCCCGCAGGACGGCATCGGGTCCAAAGAGGTCGTTCCGCTCGACCAATTCGGTTTGGGCGGGCTCCATCTATCGGCCAAGAACGTGTCTTTTCGGTTTGCTCTCGACCCTCCATTGTTCGAGCATGTTCACCTCGATGTGCCGCCCGGCGAAAAAATTCTCGTGCTCTGCCGGACCAATATCCAAAAGACCGCGCTCGCCAAACTCTTGGCCGGTCTGCTTACTCCCACGGAGGGTGCCGTCCTCTATAACGACATGAATCTCGTGGAGGTGAACGCCCGTTCCCTGGATATGCGTCGCAGCCTCATGCTCGATTCTCAGCCGACCCTTCTGGAAGGCACGATCGAGGACAACGTCACCCTCGGGCGTCCGTCGATCACCTACGAAGACGTGCAGTGGGCCCTGCGGTTTGTCGAGTTGGACGATGAGATCGACACCTTGCCGGATGGATTGTCCACCCAGGTCACCGGTCATACCGAGCAATTTACTCTCAGCCAGACCATCCGTTTACTCCTCGCCCGGGCCATCGTCACCCGGCCCTACATCCTCATCATCGACGGCACATTGCACAGCATCATGCCGTCGGTCCGCGACATCATCCTGCGACGGCTCTGCTCGAAGGATGAACCCTGGTCGGTCATTTTCGTGTCGAACGACCCGACCTTCCCCCATGCCGAGCGGCGGGTCACGTTGGCGTCAGACACCGGTTGATGATGAAACGATGTCGTTGACCTGGGAAACCGCAGCACTTTGGATGGCGATGGCCCTGGTCGCCTCGCTCATCTCCGCCCGGATCGGGGTGTCGGTGGCGCTGGTCGAAATCTGCGTGGGCATCGCCGGCGGCAACCTGCTGAATGTCCAACCTACACCCTGGATTGCTTCCCTTGCCGGTTTCGGCAGCGTCGTCCTGACGTTTTTGGCCGGCGCCGAAATCGATCTGGAAGTCATGAAACACAAATGGAAGGAGACGCTCGGAATCGGGATTGCCTCGTTTCTGCTCCCCTGCCTGAGTGTGATGGCCTTTGCCTATTGGGTCGCCGGCTGGTCGCTGCAGGCCTCGCAGGTGGCGGGGATCGCCTTGTGCGCCACCTCCGTCGCGGTGGTTTATACCGTCCTGGTCGAACGCGGACACAACGAACTGGAGTTGGGAAAGATCATCCTGGCCGCCTGTTTCGTCACGGATCTGGGTTCCGTGCTGGCCTTGGGACTGCTCTTTGCCCGATATGACTGGTGGCTGGTCGTATTCTTGGCCGTACTGGCGCTCGCCCTCTGGCGATTGCCCTCCGCCGCCCGGTGGTTTTTCAGCCGGGTGGGAAGCCGCATCAGCGAACCGGAACTCAAGTTCGTGCTGGTGATTCTCTTTGGGCTCGGCGCGCTGGCCAGCGCCGCGCAGAGTGAGGCGGTATTGCCGGCGTATCTGGTCGGCCTGGTGTTGGCGCCGATCTTTCTCGCCAACAAGAATCTGGCGCACCGTCTCCGGGCCATCGCCCTGACCATCCTGACGCCGTTTTATTTTCTCAAGGCCGGCGTCCTCGTCAGCCTCGACGCCGTGCTGGTCACCGCGGTGTTGATCGGTCTCTTCTTTGCGGTCAACACCGGCGCCAAACTCATCAGCGTGTGGCCGCTGACCCGGCTGTTTCGTTTCCGCCCCCGCGAGGGGATGTACACGACGCTGCTCATGGCGACCGGCTTGACGTTCGGCACCATCTCGTCCCTCTTCGGCCTCGAGCACGGCCTCATCACGAGCGAACAATATGCCACGCTCGTGACGGTCGTGATTATGACGGCGATCGTCCCGACGATCATCGCCGAACGGTGGTTCGACCCCGGCGGTCAGTCGGACACCCACCACCGGCCGAAGGATTGTGCGGCGTTACACTCAGATCCGCTCGTGTCAACTGCAGCGCACCCCCATAACAGAGAGGCGTGATCATGTTCCGAAAAATTCTGGTTGCGAACGATGGCTCGGAGGGGGCGAAAAAAGCGCTTCAGGCGGCGCTTGCGCTGGCCGTGCGTGACAGAGCGGAGGTGCACGCTTTGCTGGTCAAAGAGCATCTGCCGCGTTACGGCGCCCTGATGGGCGAGGTGATCGAGGCTCAACAGGAAGCCAGAGAATTTTTCCAGCGGGTGACACAGGAAGCGGATGCTGCAGCGGCCGACCTCGACATGCCGATCACCTCCCATCTGCTGCCCGGTCATCCGGTGGAGGTCATCACCACCTTCGCCAAAGACGGCGGCTTTGATCTCCTCGTCGTCGGGTTTACGGGCCATTCGCGCATCTTCGAGCGGATTTGGGGCGGGACCTCGCAAAACTTGACGAGACTGGCGCCCTGTTCGGTCTTAGTCGTAAAGTGATCCGGTCTGTGCCAGCCCGACTCCGGCAAGCTGTTACTGGTCTTCCTCGGGATGGTACGATTGTGCCGGCGAGATTTCTATCGGAGTAAGTATGAGGGGAGTAGGCGCACTCGATCATGGCGATCGCTGGTGGCATCGCATCCTGTGCGTGACAGCCGTCACGGCCGGAAGTCTCTGTTTCGGCTTGGTTGTCCCGCCATGGCTTGCCGCTGGGCCGATGGAGACAGATCCCAACGGATTCTCAGGTTTTCAATGGGGCATGCCGCTCGCCGATCAGCCGGCGTTGACCGAGGTCGCATCCGGCAAGCACGTTCACGAGTACGAGATGAAAGACAAGTCTCCCGTGGTGCGCGACATTGAGGTCGAGAGCCTGCGCTTGGTGACGATCAATCGGCAATTTGCCCGGGTGGTCATCCGGTATCACGGTAACCCTGCACATGATCACATGCTCGAGTATTTGCAATCGCTCTTTGGCCCTGTCGAGCGGCTGCCCGGTTCCATGATGCGCGGCCTGAACCAGCAATTCACTTGGCGCGGTCCCCACACCGAAGTCAATCTGACGTACGATCGCGCTCGGGAACGCGGCACGGTATTCATCGAGAGCCGCACTCTGGCACCTCGATTCAACGACGTGCTGCCGGAACACGCCTTCTAGGCGACCTCGCCTCTCACTTGAACACGAGAGAGGCTGATAAGGTTTCCCTGACCACCGGGCGTTGACCTCACCCACCCGTATTGATCACTCCTCCCGGGGTTCCCCTGGTAGGAGTTTGGCGTTGCGCTAGATACTAGTTCGGGCATCGAAGCGGCCCCTTGGCGTTTGACCGCCTGCAGACCATCCGCTAGAATGCGCGCGTGATTTCACGCCCGATTCGGAGCCTTGATCGGTCATGACCTCATCGCCCCGCCCATGGGCCTCGGTCGTCATCCCCATCAAGGACGAACGCGATAACTTGGCCCCGTTGACGGAACGCGTCTTGAAGGTGCTCGCCGCACGCCCGGAGTCGCGCACCGCCCCCTATGAATTGTTGTATGTCGACGACGGCAGCACGGACGGCAGCAGCGCGTTCTTGGACGAGCTCGCCAAGACCTATCCCGCCGTCCGCGTCCTGCATTTCGACCGGAACTATGGGCAGTCCTCTGCGTTCGATGCCGGATTCAAACACACGACCGGCGACTTGATCGTCACGATGGATGGCGACCTGCAGAACGACCCCGCCGATATCGACACCCTACTGCCGCTGACCCACACCTACGACCTGGTGTGCGGCTGGCGGACGGCTCGGAACGACAATGTGGTGCGCAAACTCTCCTCACGCATCGCCAACGCCGTACGCAACGCGGTCACCGGCGATCACGTGCACGATACCGGCTGCTCCTTGAAGATCTTTCGGCGGGCCGTCGTCGACCAACTGCAACTGTTCACCGGCATGCATCGTTTTTTCCCGGCCCTGGCATTGATGCACGGATTTACCGTCACGGAAGTCCCGGTCCGGCACTATCCTCGAGCCCATGGCGTCTCGAAATACGGCGTCGGGAACCGGCTCTTCAAGAGTCTGTACGACCTGGTCGCCGTCCGCTGGATGCAAGGCCGGGTGCTGCGGTACAAATTCCGTGCGCCGACGTGACGCGTGACGGGCAGTTCATGGACGCGCCTGGACCTCATAGCGCCGTGTTGGCCGCTCTGTCTCGATCACTTACCCACAGCCCAGGTACAGTTCAGACAACCCGCGCCACCACCCTGACATGAGTTTGACCGAAACCATCTGGATTGCCATCGGCTTCCTTGGCCAAGGGCTCTTCTTCGGCCGTTGGATTATTCAATGGCTCGCGTCCGAGCGCAGCGCGCAGAGTAAGGTGCCGATCGCCTTCTGGTACATGAGCCTGATCGGGGGGTTGATTACGCTCGCCTATGCCATCTATCGGCGCGATCCGGTGTTCATCGCGGGGCAGAGCATCGGCGCGGTGGTCTATGTGCGGAACCTCATGCTGATCTACCGGCCGTCAAAATCATCCAGGCTGGCTCAGCCACCACACAATACCTAATGGATGCCCAGGCCGAAACAGTCCGTCCTATGACCTCTTCCGCACGCGCGCCTCTCCATCTCGTCATCCTCATACTCTTGAGCGGACTCTTCTACTTTTGGGGCCTCGGCTCCATGGGGCTCACCGACCGCGACGAAGGCCGCAACGCCGAAGCCGGGCGTGAAATGCTGGAAACCGGCGACTGGATCAGTCCCACCTTCAACTATGAGCCCCGGTATGCGAAGCCGGCGCTCGTGTATTGGCTGATGTCGGCAAGCTACCACCTATTCGGGGTGAACGAGTGGGCCGCGCGGCTGCCCTCCGCGGTCTCCGGCCTCGCCCTAATTCTCATGACCTACTGGTTCCTCGCGCGCGTGCGAGACCCGGTCACCGCGCTGATGGGTGCGCTCATGCTGTTGCTCAACATCGAGATGATCAGTTTGAGCCGCATGGCCCTGACCGACGGGGTGCTGATTTTCTGTACCACGCTCGCGCTCTATGCGTTCTGGCTGGGATTTCAGACGAGGAACGCGCCGTCGAGCTGGCTCTGGATTTTTTATCTCGCCATGGGATTGGGCACGCTCGCCAAAGGACCGGTCGGCGTTCTCGTTCCGCTGCTCACGATTGCCCTCTACCTGACGGTCACCGCACAGTGGACCCTATTCTGGCGGGACGGGAAACCGCTCCTGGGCACCGCTCTGTTCGGACTCCTGGCCCTCCCGTGGTATCTCGTGATGTGGTCGCTCCACGGGAGTGACTATGCGGCCTCGGCCCAGGCCAACACGGTCGGAAGGTTCCTCAATCCCATGGAAGGGCACAGTTTTACACTCTTGTTCTATGTGCCGGTGCTGGTCTTCGGGTTTTTTCCCTGGAGCGGCTGGCTGCCCTTTGCCTGGTATGGGGCCTATACCGGTTGGCGAGAGGCCAGACGGACCAGGCAAGAGACCGCCGAAGGGCAAGCAATGGAACAGGCGTACCGGCCGGATGATCGACGCTTAGAGTGGTTCACGGCCGTCTGGATTGCGGCCACCTTTGTCTTTTTCACCCTCTCGTCGACACGCCTGCCCCATTACATCGGCCCCCTATTTCCTGCCGCCGCCATCCTGACCGCGTCCTACTGGTCGCGCTGTCTCCAGGCATCCCGGACCACGGGCACCACCGCCGCCATTCACGTGGCCATGCTGCTTGGATTTCTACTGGCACTGGCGTTCGCCTCGCTTCCGTGGGCCTATGAGACTCTCCTCGCCGGAAAATTGACCAAAGAGTTTCCGTTGGCCACCCAACTCACGTTGGGAAGCGGACCGTATTTGGCCGCCACGATCCTGCTCATCGGCATGACGTTGGTGGGCTACTTCGGTTTGTCGGAGCAACGGCGCGGGGGTGCGTTCTGGGCGGCCGGGGGAACGATCGCCTGCATGGTCTTGGTGGTAATGCAATTTCTCTTGCCGGCGGTGAATCGCTACTTCATCGTCCCGCCGCAGGAGTTGGCGTATGCCGCCGGGCTCAATCTGGATCCCCACGATCAGTTCATTGCGTATGGGTCGACCAGGCCTTCGATGGCGTTTTATGCCAGACGGAAAGTGGTATTTGTGCCGGCGGCTGAACTCGACAAGTTGCGTCACGCCCTGGCCTATCAGGGACGGACGATGATTCTCCTCCCGGAAACGTATCACGCGTCATTGCCGAACGAGGTCTCAGGGTTTCAACCCATTCTCAAGCGATACGGTTATCTCTTGCTGGCACGCGAACCGATGGTGACGATTCCCGACGGCGCAACGCCTCCACCGGCTTCGACTCCGAAGATCTTTGGACATTGAGATCCAAGTGAGCGCAGGCGCCAGCCGGTTTATCTGAAGCGATTCTATGAAGCTATGCTCTGCCAACTGCTCGCTGCTCTCTAATGGGCGAACGGTAAGACACCGCGACCTGCCACCAGCAGCGACAGGGCCAGGATCACGCCCGCAACCAAGAGGCTGTCCATCAAGACCGGCGAAAGATGTGTTCGCGGTGGGACACTAGCCGACCGGCCTTGAACCCCATGGGCCAGACAGGCCAATCCGACCGAGGCCACCACCAGCGGAGCCGTCGTGATGCAGGCGAGCCCGTAGGCGATCAGCAAGAGTGACGCCTGCTCTTCTCGCCGTCTCCCGACGGGCTCGCGGCCTATCCATCGGTGACGCCGCATCCAGAAGCCACTCGCCACCGTGACCAGGCCGAGTCCCATGAGCAGCACGCCGGTGAACCCGTCGTCCGCGTGGTGGGATAACGTCCAGAGCACGGCAAAGGCTCCGGCCGCTCCTATCGCCGCATAAGCCAACCCCTCGGACAGTGAGGCCCGCCAGGCTGTCCACGGGGCGGAGGCGAGACACCCGCTGACGATGCCGAGCACGGCGCCGCCCACCACGTCGGTCGGAAAATGGGATCCTCGAAGCACACGGCTCAGTCCGACAAAGGCGGCGACAATCAGACACAAGGGGGCCGACCACGGAAACCGCCTTGCCAGGACCGTCGCGACGGCAAAACTAGCGGTCGTATGGCCGGAGGGAAAGGAATCAAGACCGGAAGTCCACGAAGGCGCGAACTGCCACTCCCCGGAATGCACAAACTTGGGACGAGGCCGTCCCAGTACGTGCTTCAACCCGTTCGAGATGAGCGCGGCCAGTCCGTGGGCGACCAACGTTTGGAAGCCGGCTGTGGTCAGAGGAGGCTTGGCCCACCACCACCCTACCGCGAGCAACAGCAGGCTAAGGGCCGCCAGATGAGAGCCTTCGCCGATCCAATCTCCAGCCTGGCTGGTAAAGGCCATCCAGGGAATGACGAGTTGATCCCATGGCAGGTGGATGGTAACGGATCGGACATAGTGAACGATGGGAAGATCCAGTTGAATCAGCCCATAGAAGACGGCGGCCAGCGCAGCGCAGGAGCAGAAGACACCGACGATGCATGCCGCACGAGAGGTGATGAGTCCGCCGGCGGGTGAACGGCTCGGGTTTGATTGCTCGTCGCTGTGCACCCCCCACCGCCTTAGGGAACCCAATCGGCCAGAAAGACGTTGAATTCTCCGGGTTCCTTGGCATTGCGATCAGACACCCAGACCACGCGTTTGCCGTCCGGCGAAAACATGGGAAAGCTGTTGAAGAGTCCCTCGGTCGTCAGACGCTCCATCGCCGTTCCGTCATCGCCGATCAGATAGAGATGAAAACTGGGGCGTCCGCCGTCCCCTCGTGTCTCCACATTGGAGGAAAAAATGATACGCGCGCCGTCGGGATGGAAGAACGGCGAGAAGTTCGAGGCGCCGTTCTTCGTCACTTGCCGCTTGTTGGCGCCGTCGGCGTCCATGACAAACAGTTCCAGTTGTCCCGGTTCGACCAAGCGCTGCGCCAGCAGCTCTCGATAGCGGGCCGTCTCCTCAGGTGTCGTCGGATGCGCGGCACGATACACGATGCGCTTGCTGTCGGGAGAAAAAAAGGCCCCTCCGTCGTACCCGACGTCGTCGGTCAGGCGACGAGCTTTGGTGCCGTCCAGATTCATGGCGTAGAGATCGAGATCACCGTCTTGCATCGAGGTCCACACGATCGTCTTGCCGTCGGGCGATACGGTCGCCTCGGCATCGTAGCCCGGCGAGGCGGTCAGCCGCTGCATTTCTTGCCCGTCGATGCGGACCGAATAGAGGTCGTATTCATCGAGGGCCCAGCGATAGGCACCCTCCCGCTTCGGCTTCGGCGGACAGTTTGGTCCGTGCGCATGGGTGGACGCATAGAGCACTCGCCGATCGCCCGGGAAGAAATAGCCGCACGTGGTGGCGCCCACCCCGGTGCTGACCAAGCGGACGGTCTCACTGTCCAGGTCCATGATGTACATCTGATAACACCCCAACCCGATGTCCGCCGGCTTCTGTGAGGCGGCAAATGTATCTTTCATCCAGTTGTTGGTTGATTGGAAAATCAGCTTGCTGCCGCTGAACGAAAAGTAGGCCTCGGCGTTTTGCCGGCCGAAGGTCAACTGCCGGATATTCGCCAGGTGCCGTTCCGAACCGCGTTTGGCCGTCGCCTTCTCCGGTTTCTGGGTCGGTTCCGCGGCGGCCGCGAATGCCGCCAGGAGCAGGGCGACACAGCTGGTCGTCAAAGCCCACAGGACTCGCTTACTCGTATGCATTCAGGTGAACCTCCTTCAGATCTGACACGGGCTCCCACAGGTCCCGTCGGACCACGGATCCTTCATGGAAGACGACGGCGCTGTGCCACCCGTAATAGAACAGCAGCCGTGACACGGTGGTCACGGCTTGAGACGACATCCCATACAACACCGTGATGACGCTGCCCGGGGCCTGGGCCCGGTGACAGGAAAACAGTACGGCCATGGTGGGGCCTTCATAGGTCCGGCCATCGAGCTGAAATCCGGCGTCGTTCAGCATCACGCGGTCTCCACAAGAGTCCTTGACCATTGCGGAGACCATCGCCTGTTGATCCGGTCCGGCCAGCACCAATACCGATCCTTCCGGATGGATCGTGGTCAGGTCCCCAAAGATCCGTCTTGTTTTTTGCTCCGGCGGCAAAGGTGTTTCCTGTCCGGCGATGCGCGCCGAGATCTGTCGCAACGGCGACGCCGGATCGGCGTAGGCCTCCACGAGCGTTCGCCGCACATCGGTGACATACATGTTCAGCACAGGCGCCAATTGTTGTCGTGACAAACGGCGAAACGCCATCATGTCGGGATCCAATCGGACCTGCAGCGGTCGATCCGGCACCACGAACTCCACCTGGTCCTCTGCCTGACCGGTGGTGACCCATCGGGTCTCCGCCCTGTCCTTCATGAACACCCGCAACGGAACGGCCATGCGGAAAGTGCCGCCGGTTTGCCGCATGGTGACGTTCAGACGCCATGGCGCCTTGGGCCCGGCATCGGCCGGACGGCTGGCAGTGACCTCGCCCAACGACAGCACCGGCGCACCGGGCTGTTCAATCCATTGCGTGAAGAACCACCGGAGATCGCGACCGCTGACTTCCGAAAAGCTTCGCTCAAGGCTTCCCCAATCGGCCGCCGCGTTCCGGTACCGGCTCACGAACGTTTTGAGTCCTCGCCAAAACGGCTCGTCCCCTATTTCCCGTCGCAAGAGATGAAAGACAAACGCGGCCTTCTGGTAGCCGATGGCATTATCCCGCTCATCGTGCTTTCTTGTGAACGCGGCGACAGGATACTCGTCGGCGGGCGACACATGGAGACTATAACTGTGGATCATCAGGCGCCGTTGCTCGCGCGCCTGTGACGGCTCGTCTGTGAGTTCATACCAATAGTAGTTGGCCAGGTAGGTGGTGAGCCCCTCGACCCAATTGCCTTGGTCGGTGCGATTGAACACCGAGTTGCCGATCCATGAATGGACGATCTCATGGCCCAAGGCGTACGGCTGAACATAGTGCCGTTTGATGCTGCCGCTTCCCAGCAAGGTGAAGGAGGGCATGCCGAGGCCGCTGGCAAAGAAATTTTCCACCACGGCAAATTTAGTAAAGGGGTAATCGCCCAGCAGAGGCACGTACGCATCCAGATACCTGGCCGTCGCCTCGAGATATTCGTCGGCGAGGCCGGCGTTGTCGGGGGAAAAATAGGTGGCCAGTTCCACCTGCTGTCCGTTGGGCCCGGTCCAACGGCGGGTGGCGGTCACAAACGTATTGGCGACCAGTGTGAGCGCCTCCGACCGGTCCGTCACGCTCCACGTGGAGGTGGTGCTGCGTTCGCGTTGGGTCTCACGGAGCTTGGTCCCTTGCGTCACAACGATCCAACCGCTGGGCGTCTCCGCAGTCACCTCGAATCGGCTGAGAGACCCCTCGATATCCGGATACCATTGGCTTTCGCTGCTGAGGTACACTCCTTCAGGCCCGATATGCCCAGCGGTTTCGCTGGGAGTGACAAACCGCAGATGGCGCGGCTCTTTGGGCGGATCGTTCAGCAACCCTCGATAGGTCCACACCAAGGTCACCCGCCCTGCGTGAGGCGAAGGAAGCGTCACCTCGATCCGCTGGCTCGATGGCTCGCTGAGCCGCACGCTTGTAAACAGAAGCTTCCCCTCTGCATGTTCGGAGCCGCCTGCTTCCGCTTGCAGCCCGACGGACTCGACGTGAAGGGAAGAGGCGAGCATAAACGAGAGGTTGGTGGTCCCGGCGGGCACAGAGACCGTCGTCTCGTCCCGTGCCGCCAGTTGATGCGCGTGAGGCGTCAGTACGACGGTCAGGTGATGATCAACGATCTCTGGTCGATTGCTGCCCGACGGGGCGAGGGTCTGCGCCCACGCCGCACCGGCGGTGAGGAGAATCAGCAGGCACGCTGGCAGGAAACCGACCCCGATGGGCATCGGGAAACTTTTAACACTCGCGGCACACGAGCACAAGTTGGATCGCCGTCAGCAGGCGTTCGAGATCGATCGGTTTGACCAGCACTTCCTGAGGACCCAAGGCCCATGCCTCTTCCAGCAATTCCTCATTGTGGCTTCCGGTCATGATGATGACGGCGCCGGAAAAGTCCTTTTCCCTCAGAGCCTGCAAGACCTCGATCCCGGGCATTCCCGACATAATCATGTCGAGTAAGACCAGATCCGGCGGCTTCTGGTCGATCATCCGCAACGCGTCCAGTCCATCCTTCGCGCCCGCCGCGCGGTACCCGCGAAGGCTCAAGAATTGGACCAACAGGTCGCGAACGAGCGCATCGTCATCGATCACCAGCACCGACTCGTCTATCTGCGGCGCGGAACCGGTGTCGCCGGGCAGCGCCGACACCGCCGCCGGCGAGGGAGCCTGCGCCACCCGATTGACGGCTTCCACCAGGATGTCGAGCGACAGCCCTTTGCGGATAAAGTCGGTCACTCGCAACGCCCGGGCCTGGTTTTCCTGGGGTTCGGTGGCCCCCCCGCCAAGAATAATGACCGGGGCATGGGGATCGACGGCCCGTATTTCTTTCAACACCGTCAACCCGTCCATTTCAGGCATGCGCAAGTCGAGCAGAGTCACTCGCGGCGCATGGGCGCGGAAGAGTCGTAGTCCGTCGCGTCCGCTGGTGGTCGACATGACCTGATAGCCGTGCCGTGTAAACACGGTCTGCAGCAGGTCGCAATTCATTTGATCGTCGTCCACGATCAAGATTTTGATCATGTGCTTAGCCCTTTGATCATCCTATGCCCGCGGGACGTCTCCTCATCCGTGGCCTGACGATAACACGGGCGCAGACGGATGAAAACAAAATGGCTGTTTTATGAAGGACTTCCGGATTGTCCGAACAACGCCGCAACAAAGGCTTCAGCGTTGAAGTCTTGCAAATCTTCCACGCCTTCGCCCACGCCCACCAGGCGGACAGGGAGTTTGAGGTCTTCGGCGATGGCGACCACGATTCCGCCTCGTGCCGTGCCGTCCAGCTTCGTCAACACCAGTCCGGTTACGCCGATCGACTCGTGGAACTGACGGGCTTGCGCCAGCGCATTCTGCCCGACCGTGGCATCCAGCACGAGCAGCACTTCATGAGGAGCTCCCGGCAGTTCCTGGCCGATGACGCGCCTCACCTTTCGCAACTCGTCCATCAAATTCGATTTGGTATGCAGTCGGCCGGCCGTATCAATCAGTACCACATCGGCCGCACGGGCTTTGGCCGCCACGAGGCCGTCAAAGGCCACGGCCGCCGGATCGGCGCCGTGACGCTGCCGAATGACGTCCACTCCGATCCGATCCGCCCACACTTGCAGTTGATCGATTGCCGCCGCTCGGAACGTGTCACCGGCGACAAGGAGCGGTCGGCGGCCGGCCTGTAAGAGCCGCTGCGCCAGCTTGGCGATGGTGGTGGTCTTTCCCACTCCATTGATGCCCACCACCAGAATGACAAACGGCTTGGGTCCCAGGTCGATCAGCCGCTCAAGCGACGATCCAGCCGCCGGCTTGAGGATGTCGTAAAGCGTCTGGCTCAATCGCTGTTGAAGATCCGCCGCTGTCGCTCCGCTGAGACTGCGCGCCTGTTCATTTACCTGTTCGATCAACCGGTCCACCACACGGGCGCCAAGGTCCGCCCCGAGCAAGGCGGCTTCCAACTCCTCGATCAGTTCTGCGTCGGGTGGCCGACCCAGATACCGATCGAGGGACTGTTTGACCGCCGTGCGGGTTTTGTCGAGTCCGTCGCTCAGCCGTTGGAACCATCCCATGTCAGACAGTCCTCCGGGTCTGCGCAGTGCTTCTTGAGACCAGCCTGGGCAGCGGGCCGAGGGTTCGGAGTATCGTTCGTTCCTTGCGCCGCATGCGCCGCGCTTCCCGTTCGCTGCGCTCGTGATCATACCCACATAAGTGCAGCACCCCATGGATCACCAACACGGCCAGTTCCTGGTCGAGCGACCGTCCCGATTGCAAGGCCTGCCGCCGCGCGGTCGGAATGGAAACGATCACATCGCCCAACAACGTCGCGTCGGGACTAATGGCTTCGCGCATAGCAAACGCCAGGACATCCGTGCTCCGATCCTTGTTCCGATACACCCTATTGAGACGCCGCATCCGCCGATCACCGATCAATTCGATGCTGAGTTCCGAGCCCTCTTCCCCGACCGCCGAGAGCACCTGTTGAACGAACCGAACCCAGGGCCCCCGATGGATCCTGGTCCTCATCAGACGGGCACGGATATACAGCGCCATCTAGTGTGATTGGCCCCAGGGCTCCTTTTTGGAAGCTGCCTGGGAAGAGGTGCGAACCGCGGGAGAGGCGTGCCGCGAGGAGACGGGCCGTTCCTTGGACTCCGCCGAGCCGGCCGACTGGTGGCGGTCATACGCGCGAATGATATCCTGAACGAGACGATGTCGCACGACATCTTTTTCGTCAAAATACACGAATTGAATCCCGTCGATGTCGCGCAGAATCTCCTTCACTTCGATCAGCCCCGACACCCGATCCGCCGGAAGATCAACTTGGGTGATGTCTCCGGTCACCACGACTTTGGAGTGAAAGCCCAGGCGGGTCAGAAACATTTTCATTTGTTCCGCCGTCGCATTCTGGGCTTCATCCAAAATGACAAATGAGTCATTCAAGGTACGTCCCCGCATAAAGGCGAGCGGGGCGATTTCAATGTCGCCACGTTCGATCAGCCGGTTCGCCCGCTCCATGTCCATCATGTCGAACAAGGCGTCATACAACGGACGCAGATAGGGATTGACCTTTTCATAGATGTCGCCCGGTAGGAAACCGAGCTTTTCTCCCGCTTCGACGGCAGGGCGAGCCAAGATGATGCGGCTGACTTCTTTCTTCATCAGCGCGCTCACCGCCATCGCCATCGCTAAGTAGGTCTTGCCGGTCCCCGCCGGTCCGATGGCAATCACGATGTCGTGTTTTTCGATCGCTTCGATGTAGGTTTTCTGGGTGGGAGACTTAGGAGCGACAAACCGCTTTTTGGTGACGATCGTCGACGTCCCCCCGAGCACGTCCTTGAGCGGCGCCTCCGGGCTTTGGCGCAGTGCAATCAACGCATGCGTCACGTCGTCCGGTTGAAGCGCCATGCCCTCGTTGGTGAGAGAGGCGAGTTCGAAAAGAATGCGCTCGGCCTGGCGGGTCGCTTCTGGAAGACCGTCCAGCGTCAGTTCCTCACCCCGTGCGGACAGCCTGACTCCCAGTTCTTCCTCAATCAGCTTGAGGTGCCGGTCGTGGTGACCGAACAGGACGGCCGTGTTGGTGCCTTCTCGTAGTTTCAGCTTACGCACGGATGAGGTTGGTCTCCACCTCCGGTTTAAGTGAATGTCATTCTAACAAAGTGCATGGTGGCGAACAAGGCAACGCCAAGGGGAGAGGGCGGAGGGCCTACGATTGACCGGATACGGCCGACGCCACATGCATGTCAAACTCTTGAAAAGAAGCCGCGCCCTGGCTATCCATGACCAAGATTTTCACCTTGTGTGTGCCTGCCATACCTGAAGGCACCTCCCACGTCACAAGGCCGCTCTGAGCATCAATGGCCATACCAGCCGGAGCCGCCTCGAGTGAAAAGGTCATCGTGTCCGACTCGGCGTCAGAGGCTTCCACTTGATAGGTAAACCGATCATGATTCAACGATGTCGGCGGGATGGACGCGATGCGAGGAGCTGTATTCCCCACCTTGATGGGCGCCGATCGGACCGCCGGACCCATGCCCCATGCGTCTGACGCGACGGCCTCCACGGAGAGCGTGTCCCCTACTGTCAAAGACGTCGTATCCAAATCCTCTTCCTCGCCCTCTCGGAGCAAAGACTGATTTTTCCACCAGCGGTAGGTGACACGGGTCAAGTCATGATCCGCATCAGTCACCTCGGCCTGGGCTCGGACGCGTACGCCAGGCACAATGACAGGGGGTTCCATCGAAACGTGCGACACGATGGGCGGCGAATTGCCGACCGTCGCCGCCGGCGTGATGAAGGAGGGGCTTTCCACCGTTCCGTCGTGCGCCCAGATCTCCACGGCCACTTGATCGCCCCGCTTCAACAGCTCGGGCCGCAACCGCTCTTCCTGTTCGTAGGGCACCGGCTGCCCATTGATTCGCCATTGATAGCGGAATCGCAACACATCACGATCCACGTCTTCCGCATCGACGGTCACCGTGACGGGTCCGGTGAGAATCAGCGGGGAAGGGAGAATGGCCGCGGCGCGAATGACCGGAGGATGGTTGCCGGATCGCGGCACACCGCTACTGACATCACCACCCCGCTGGCAACCGACAAGAATCCCCGCCAAGATCAGCCACGCGACACACCGCATCACGGGAGGGACGGCACGAGGCCGTGAGCCTCGTGCCGGACGATTCGGAAGTCTGTTCACCTCACGTACGCTCGCTGATCCAGGACACATACTGACTCCATGCGGACAGCGGGGTTTGGGGCGACAAGCGTCCGATGTTGGCTCCGCTGGTTTGATAGAATCCCGCCACGCCGGTCGGCGCCGCGCCGATTTGAATGGCGACCGAGGACGCTAATCCCTGCCCTAAACTCATGCTTCGCTGCGAGACCCCGGCGGCGTCCACGCCGATGATCGGCTCCGGATAGGCGCTGCCGGTTTTATAGAACAAGGCATACAGGTTGCTGTCGCCTGCGGCCACGCAGATGTCGTTGGTCGGGATAAAGGTGGGGAACAGCACGGCTCCGGCAATGATCGTGGGAGGGACAAGGGACCGTTCCCCGGCGGTCGGCAGACTCGTGACCCATCCATCCTTCCCAAGCATGAGCGTCAGCAGACCGGGGAAGGTTGTGACGCCAGAAATGCCATTGACTTGATTCGACCCAGTTGCGCAACTCACGCAGATTTGCGCGCTGGAGACGTCAAGTAGATTGTTCACCAGACAATTGGTCGTGTTCGATTGGACGCATCCGCCGAGCCTCAGCACGGAATCTTTGAGGCCCACCAAATACTGGGTGTCCGTATTGGCCTTGTCGCCGGCGCTCAAGAACCGCCCTGTTCCAAAAAACAGCCAGACCTCGCCCGTGTCATCGAGCGTGACGGTGGGACTGGAGGTGACAGGGCCGAGATATTTCGTCCCGGACGTCATGGCAAACGTATCCAGCATCTCCGTCGGGATTCGGTTTCCCCCTGAAGCAATGCCCCAGCTGGACGTCGAACAGGGCACGGCGATGCAAGTGCCCATCGTCAGCCGGTACATCTTGCCTGTCCACAAGCCTCTCCCACTCCCCCCGCTGCCCGTGGGACCTGGGTCAATGGTCCCCCCGACAAAGATCGCATCGGTTCGGAAGTCGAGATCCCGATCGACGGAAATCGGGTCTCCCATGAAGGCATTCCAGGTCCCTGCCGTCATCTTCGTAATCGCCGGCGCGGTACCGAGCGGTGCTCCTAGCTCGACCGCGAACATTTTGGCGACGGCGGCCGCACGACCGTCATACCCGTGGGCTCCTGAGCCCAATACCATGAACCATTTTGAATTCGTGTGGTCCGTGTTCAGATCAGAGGATAAATTCATACGGACCACGGCCGGGTAACTCGTGGTCAACCCGAGGTCCGTGGCAGAATACACCCCAATCACGGACGGCTCCGCCTCAGGGTCCGTGATGTCCAGGACAAAATACGCGCTATAGAAATAGCGCGTGTCGTTCACATCAGTCGTATTGCCGTTGCCGTTGAAATCGGCGACCACTTTGAAGGCAGGCCCTCCGTTGTTTCCGCCCGTGACCGCCGCACAGGACCCGCAGCTCCCGCCGAACCGAAGTCCGCCGATCAAGATGGTGCCCCACCCGTCCGGATGGATGCATCCCGGCGCGGTCGGCGTCGCCCCGGCTCCGCACGCAGCTTCCGGCGTGAAGATACGGACGTCCGTCACTTTCGGTTTGAGATCGACGTAGGAGATATGGGTATAGTCGGGTTGGCTGTACCACATGAGCTGCGGCAAGAGCTGGTACGGGACGAACCCCCAAACTTCCTCGCCCAACCCTACGCCGCTTGAATTGTCCGACGGGCCGGTCGTGTACCAGCCATGTTCGACGATATTCGACGTGGACGGGTCGTCGCCTCGATGATAATAGCCTGAGTTAAAGGCATGCAGCATGCCGTCATTCGCGCCGACGTAGGCCATTTGGCGTCGGTTTGCCCATCGCCTCACGAAATTGCGATAGCCCGAATCACCGTACAGAATGTCATACCGCTCCTTTGGCGCGCCGACGATCGTCGGCGTGGAGTTCACGACGTCCCCTAACTTCCAGACCCGCAGTTGCCCGTCGACCGTGACGCGCCGATCACGCATATCGGGCACTTGCACCCCGTGTACAAAGTTGATGATGTTCGCCGCGGTGTAAGTCCCGGTCGTGCTCGCCCGCAGATAGGGTCTCAGGACATTGGCGTTGGCCGTGCTGAAATCCATCTGCTCACCGGAATCCACAATGCCGTCATTGTTCAGATCCACCCACGTGATCAACTTGCGCGGGCTGGACGTCACATCACGCAACGCCAGCTTTTTCCCTGCTTCCCAGATGCCCTGCATCTGCCTCAGGCTGACGGTTTCATACGGAGTGGTGCTGTCCGGCATGCCGTCCGCATTGGCATCGGCGTACCGGTCCACCACCACGTCGCCGGAATCGTCGTCAATTCTGGTGACCACAATGTTGTCGTCACCGTACACCAGTTTGCCGTCTGGCCCGCCGCCTGGGCCGCCCCGATCCTCGCGGAGGTTGCCGAAGGGATCCACGAAGAGCCCTTGCACAAATCCCAGCCATTTGATCTCACGATTGCCTTCGTAGGTATTGGGATAGAAGAACGCTTGGAACAACGACCCTTCTCCGGTCGAGGAAGAGGCCAGCACTGAAATCGACGTCCCCGATGCGGCTTTTTTGAGAATGGCGGCTATGGCCTTATTAATCTGTGCCTCGAGGTCGCCGCCTTCGGAGGCATCAAAATAAGTATCCGGCACACAATCTTGATCCAAGTCCCATTCTGGATTGCTCGTACTGGACCCGCTGCCGAGATTGGACCCTACCGGATAGGTGCAGGACTGCGTGCCGGCAAGATCCACGGCATTGTCGTTGTTGCGATCCTCGAAGCCACCATACTTGGAGGCGGAGGCCAGGAGCGCCGCCCCCCTCGGGCCGCCCATGGCATTGACTGCATAGAAAAAGACGTTTTGTTTTCCCTGGAGATCGCTTCGGAGGTCATGGCGGCGTCCATAATACGCCACGTCGTCCAATCGATCCCCGGCGGCCTTGGCCTCCGGGGCCGTCATGCTCCAAGGCGCCTGCGTAAAATCGACGCCGATATTGGTGCCGGAAAACAGGTCGCCGAAGGGCTGCTGCAAGTTCGGCGCATCGCCGTCTCGGACGCCGATGCCGGGGCTGATCATCAGTACGAAACATTTGGCGCAGCGGACCATTTGATTCATGCTGGCAAAATAAAACGGATCGCCCGCGGAGCCGATGCCGCCCGAACTATAGCCGGTCGACCAGGACCCGCTGTTGCTGTAACACGGGCCTTGTGATTTGCGGAACAAACAGAGACCTTCATAAAGAGCTTCGGCAATAGGGGAATAGGCTTCGATCTGTTCGTTTCTAATGTTGGTCACAGTGGATGCATTGAAGTTGCCGTCGAAAGGAAACTGCAGACTGCCCCCCTGGCCGGTGTCGGCATTCACAAACATGATGGCGACATGCATGTTGTCCATGCGCATCTTTTGGAACAGGCCGAGGGACCGCTCGCGTTTGTAACAAGCGAGGGCGCCGGCATAATTCGGATCGCCGTCAATGCAGTTGGTTTGCGTGCCGGAACCGGCCGGCACGTTGGGCTCGGTGGTCAAGTCGATCTTGATGTTCCACCGCATGCCTGGCGCATTGTCGAACGGATTCGGCGTGGCATCATCATTCACATAGAGGCGGCCTTCACCGATTCCAAAAAAGGCTCCGGTGGTGATGGTCCCGCCGCTGCGATTGACCGTCGGCACGGGCAACGTCGAGGGCACTCGGCCGGAAAAGGCGCCGTTTGGAACGTATTTCACGTAGCGCCAGCAGGAACTCGAGTTATTATTGCAGCTGCTCGTGCTCCCATCCTCCCCGGTCTTAGGTTCCCCCGCCAAGCTGTTGGCCGTGCCGTCCTGGTTGGATTGGGCCGGCAGCGGCTTGCCCCCGACCAGCACCTGGTAGATCATTTCCTTCTTCCGCTGGGTCAACCAGTTCATGAAATTGCCGTCCCAATGTGAAGCCCCGCAGGTATCGGTCACGGACGTTTTTTTGGACCCGTAAATGAAGCTGTTCGCATCAGTCGAATAACAGCGCAAGGAGTCGAAGATGCCGTAGTAGGACTTGGCATGGTCGAACACATCCGCCGGCGACGTCACGATGGTCGTATCGATACTCACGCCAGTATCAGTCACCGCGACCAACGAGGGCCCGCTGGAGGCGGTCAGTGTGACGTTGGCCGCATACTTGCTGTCTGTGGCGGTCCCTGATTTGAACGAAATGGGGTACTTGTGTCCCGCTCCGCTGTACGCGGCCTCCAAGGTGAAGTTCCCCATGTCGACCAGAAAGAGAATGTTCGGCGGGACCGTTTGGCTCAGGAAGATCGGATAGTTCGTGTAATCGGCCATACTTTGAGCCGAGACGCCTGCCGGGCTGCCCGCCAACGACATGAGCGCCATCGCAGTCGCGGTGACAATCCCTGCTGACCCTTTTCGATTGTGGTGATTCATACGTTCCTCCCGGTGTTGCTCGAAGGGCCGGCCTTGCCGCTCCTTCATGGGAGCCTGTGATTGTGCATGCTCCGGTGCCATTACAGTCTTCGTGTGCAGCCTTCGTTGTACAGACAGGAATACACGGCGGCGATCCGGCTGCTCATCCCGGTCGCCACATTGGTGGCCGCGCAGTCGATGCGGTAAAAGATATCCATGCCGCCCGATCCAGCCCCCACCGCTGTTCCGTCATAGGCCGAAGCAAACTGCTGACCGGACCCGGCACGCGGCCTCGCATACAGGCGGTCGATGTCGCCCACGACCGTGTACGGCCCGATCGTCTGGGTGAGATTCGGCACTGCGGCCGCTAGACCAGGCGGAAATGGCGGGCCGATGGGCGTGTCCGGGATCGCCGCGGGATCGCCTAAGATTTCAAGTTCTAACTGGGTCTTGTTCGTGCTAGGAACCGGTCCGGGCGGCGTTTGATTATCAAGAAAGGCCATCGGGACGGACCCGCCATTCGCAACATCCAAGACTTGTTGAATGACTTTGACGCCGGTCGCCACACAGGCCTCCGCGGCCGCAGACGAGGATTCCATCGTACTGGCGAATCCGGCGATCCGGTTTTCCAAGCCGGTGATGGTGGTCGCGGCGATCCCCAGCGCGCTGATCAGCACGAGCAGCATCATGATACTGAGCATGGCTATACCGTGCTCGTGAGTTGGCTGCTGCCATCGGCACGGCCCCTCGTCTTGCTGACTGATCACGCGGACTCGCTCCTTATTGCCTGAGGTTTCGGACTTCAACCGTCCGTGTTAGTAACCGACGCCGCGTTGATGTATAAGGGGGCGTCAAGGTCGCAAAATCTCCCGAGGCATACAGTCCGTCGGAATGCAGGTGGTCGCTGACTTGTAGGGCCGTGCTTTGCACGCTCGTTTGGTTGGCGTCGCCGAATCCTTGATCGCTGCTGCGTTGACGCCCCACCACCGTGACCTGCACCAACCGAATGGTATCGGCCGTCATGGGCGCGGCAGACCACTGGCTGTTGCTGACGAAGTCCGCTTGATCAAATCCCGGTGCGCCGCCCTGGTTATCGATGATGCCGTCCGGCACCCCGTTGTTAATCCCGACTACACAGCCGTCGCAGGCATACGCGAACTGAATGTCCTCCACCTCGTCCGCGATGACGCGACAGGTGCTGCCCGGTGCGGCGCAATCCAAGACGCCGGCTGACAATCCGGCCACGCCGCGGACCAAACAGGGTGTCCGCCCCTCACAGAGATTGCCGGGGTCCGGCGGGGGAATGATCTGATAGGTAATGCACTGCAGAACATAGACGGGGGAATTGCGTCGCATCATAATGGGGGCCGGAACCGGGGCCACGGTGAGCGCCGCTCCGGCTGTCGCCGATACCGTGGTGGTGACGGCACCGCCGATCGAGATGCTCTGGTTGACCAGGTTCCCTGCCGCCGTCTCCATGTTCGTCACCACAGCAGCCGAGGGAAAGGCGAACGTCGTAAAGCCCGCCGTCGTATCGTTGTTTAAGATCCACGCCGGATCAGCGGGAGTGCCCACCGGATTTCCAATCGGCACAACCAGGCTGATGCGGTCAGGGCCGCGATCCGGTCCGGCCGGATTATTGTCCGCCGGGACAATGGCCGTGGGACAGGCACCGACGGGCCCCGTCATGCCGAATCCGGCTTGGCGCAGGTCCTGAAAGAGAAAATCCATGGCCATCCTGACATTCTGTTGGGTCTCGACCGTCTGCTGGTTGGCCGTGACGGATTTTTCCGATGATGCGAGGACGGCATACCCGGCCGCGATGACGATGGCGGTGAGCATGACGCCCACCATCAGCTCGATGAGTGTCCAACCTCGTTGGCCCGGGCATCGAGGCCCGTCCATGAGCAGGGCCGGTTTGTGGTTTCCGCTTGTCATGCTGTTCATTCCGGGGAAATGGCCGTGGTCAAGACCACCTGCTTCGGCCGTCCCGCTTTGGTCACGCCGATGGCGCCCGTCCATTGCACGGTGACCGTCACGGCACTTTCATTCAGCAACGTCTTCAATAGTCCGACCGGCGGCGTCACAACAATGATGCCTCGCACATTCGTCAAGCCGGAGGCTTGAGGATTGTTCAGCAAGGTCACCCATTGATCGCAATCTCCTTTGGCCATGGCCTGTGTCACAGGGCTCTGAGGACAAGGAACCGGATTGGACGTATCAATCATGTATTCCGCCACATTTCTCCGGTTGTATTGGATCCGCTCAATCATCTCCGCCGCCAAGTTGGTCGCTCGGGTCAGTTCGGTTGAGTCCACATTCCTGGTCAACGCAATGCCCTGCATCGCGGCGGCCCCGAGGATTCCGGTCGCCAGAATTGCGGAAGCGATCATGACTTCCACGAGCGTAAACCCTGACTGATGAGGCTTCATGGGTCCCACTCTCTCTTAGGGGCACACACTCTGCTGGCACCATGTCGTGACTCCCCTCGGCGTCACTTTCAAGGCATACTGCACGTCATGGTCATTGATGAAGGCCAGTTCTTGATTCAACGTCGGCCCCGGCCCGCCTGCCCTCGTCCCGACCGAGGTGAAGGAGATGGTGGCATTCGGTGCCGCTGCCCATCCCGAGGACGGCCCGACCATGAGAGTCCTCACATGCGGTAAGCGCGAGCTGAGGGTCGTCCGCATCAGCGCACCGGTCGCTGAGTTGGTCATGGTCGCCCGAACGGCCCCCCCTGTCAGATCGATCACCACCGTGACGGGCGTATTCTGGCTTCGGGCGATCACCTTGGCCTCGTACAATTGATTCGCCACCTCGGTCACCGCCTGTTTCAATTCGCTTTTCGACTTCCAGATCAGAAGATTCGGTGCGGCAAGGATACCGGCTATACCGATGATGGCCCCAACGACCATCATTTCGACCAGACTGAAACCGCGCTCCGAATACAGTGTCCTACTTAGCTTTGTTGCAGTATGGTCGTTCATCATGAATTCCCTGCACACACCTGGGGCCATGCATGTCAGCAAGTGGCATGCCGATGACCAGAAGACTTCTTCAGCCTTTAACTCGTTGAAAAGACAGGCCTACACAACCAGGTGACGGAGCGTGCATTGGCCCCTTTTCGCGCACCGACACGACAATTTTTGGCGAACGGGAACTATGTGCAGAAATGTGAGACGCCGGTGCGGGGAGGAAAAGTGTTAGGAGTGGACCTTTGCGCCCAGCGCTCGTTGGCCAGGGCGCGCAACTTCGTCATTGGGTTACTGCATCGCCACGGCTCTCACCTGGCGATAGGTCGTGTGCCCTTGAAGCACTTTGTGAATCCCATCCTGCACGAGAGTTCTCATGCCCTCGTTCATGGCGACACGGAGAATCTCCACCGTGGCCGCTCTGCTCTGGATCTGGTGCTTGATCGCGGGCGACCCGATCAAGAGCTCGTGGATCGGAATACGTCCTTTGAATCCCGTGTTGTTGCAGGCCTCGCAGCCACGCCCTCGATACAGGATCCATTCGTCGGTATATTCGACGGCAAGCTTGGCCCATTCGGCCTCTCCAAACCCTTGCACCAATTCCTCGTACTCCTGGGGGCTCGGGTGGTACGTCTCCTTACAGCGGCCACAGAGGCGTTTGCACAAGCGCTGAGCAAGGACGCCCAACAGAGCATCGGCAAAATTAAACGCGTCACACCCCACGTCAAGCAGGCGTGTGACCGTTTCGACGGCACTGTTGGTATGCAGTGTGCTCATCACCAGATGACCGGTCAAGGACGCTTCGATTGCGGTCTCGGCGGTTTCTTTGTCACGCATTTCCCCGATCATGATGACGTCCGGATCGGCACGCAGAAACGCGCGCATCGCGGTCGCGAAGGTAAAACCAATCTTGGGATGCACCTGGACCTGACGGAGTCCGTCCTGGGTGATTTCAATCGGATCCTCGGCCGTCCATATCTTTCGTTCATCGGTATTGATTCGTTTGAGCACCGCGTGCAGCGTGGTGGTCTTCCCTGAGCCGGTCGGTCCCACGCAGAGGAACATGCCGTAGGGTCGGTCGGCCAGCATTTGAATCGATGCGAGCACATCCGGCGCGCATTCCATCTCCTCCAAGGACCGCGTTTCTTTCGTCGACAGCAATCGCATGACGACGTCTTCATTTCCGCCTGCCGTCGGCAACGTCGCCACGCGCAAGTCGATCATGCGATCCCGCGTCACGCGATACCGGATCTTGCCGTCCTGTGGTCGGCGCCGTTCGGCGATATCCAAGTTGGCCATGATCTTGAAGCGCGAGACGACGGCTCGCCGGTACGCCGAAGGAATTCGCATGTAACAGAAGCACGTGCCGTCGACCCGCATTCGGACGGCAATATCCTTCCGTTCGGAATAGGGCTCGATGTGGATGTCGGACGCGCCGAGCCGGTCGGCTTCGGCAATGATCTGACCTGCCAGCCGGACGATCGCCGAATCATTCTCATCGACGTTATGCCCCGCCTGCTGCTCGTCATGGACTTCCGCTCCGGCTTCACTGACCAGTTCCCCTAAAATTTTCTCAATGGAGCTGTCGCGACGCGGCTGCCTCACCGCACCGAGAAATTGCTCGATATCGGAGCGCAGGCCCACGGCGCGCCGCATGGTACAGCCGGGAAAAACTCGACGGATATCAAGCACCATGTCGATGTCATCGGGATCACTCATCAAGACCTGAAGCACCGTCCCGTTCCGCTCCAACGGCACCCATCCGTGAGTCTTGAGGTAGTCATGGCTCAAATTCCTGAACAGATCCGGATCGATGGCGGTCTGCTGGTGAAATGGGATGTATGGACACCGGTAGTATTCACTGAGAGCCGCGCCCAGCTCTGCCTTGGGAATCCCGTATTTGCAAACCAACAGTTCCTCGGTATCGACACCGTTCACCCACGCCTCCTCCGCCGCCGCATCGAACTCGACCTGGCTGATACGCGCTTTCCGAACAATGGCGTGTACCGCGCGGCGGTCCATGCGCTTGCGTGATGACATCCCCGTGCGACTCTTGCTGACCATCGCATCGGTTGGGATTCCAGTCTTTCGAGCGGTGTCGCATTCATGCTCGATCATGATGGAGACTCCTTCCACGGGCTGGCAGGCGTGGACGCACTGGTCTCTACTTCATGGTCCAAGTCCCGGGAGCGCGGTAGACTACGGGTAACCCCCGGTAGAGCCCCTGACCCAGGTCATGGTCGTACCACACTTCCAGCGTGCCGCCTTGTCCGGCAGGACTGATCGTGCCCGCGGCCACCACCGCCCCAAACAGTCTGGCTTGCCCGGAAATCAAGATATTACCGGCGGCATAGAGCACCCCGCGCAGATTGACGTGACTCAGCGATACCGTGCCGCGCGAACTCGGGTGCACTGGGTCCAGGGGAGGGCTCAGAACAGAAAGCGAGGCCCCTCCGCTCGTCGGTGTCCACACCACATGACCTTGCATGACCAGCAGGCTTTCGAGATAGGCGGCCCGAAGTGTCAACGTGCCGAGATTGTCCGAACGCGGGGGTTGCCGATCCAAGGTATCGATGAAAACCAACCCGTGTCGGTCGCGCAAGGCTTCGTCAGGCCCAATTCCGTATCCCGGCTGAACGACACCCTGGGGATACAACAAGCCGTCATGATCGATGCCAAAGTAGCTGCCGAACTGTTGGGCGGCTCGTTTGAGTTGCTCATACGGCCATTCATCGAGGGACACCCCCGGAATCGGACGTTGTTGTGCATGCAAATTGTGGGGCCAGATTGGCCCGTCCCCCTGCGCCGGGGCGGGCCGAGTCTCCAGCACGGATCCTCCTATCCACCCTTCCATCCAACGATCTTCCCGCAGCAAGGTCTCGTTGTAGGCCCGCCCGTCCACGAGCGCCAGGGGGCTCTTCGTGGGCACATCATTCGCGTGCCGGAACACGGCGTTGCCGCCAACCCTCAGTGCTCCCCAATGTACTGCCACAGGTGATTCGTTGCCCGGTTCCAACGTTCCTAAGTCTTGTCGGATCTGAGCAGCCGCCAGCAATGCAGGCACGTCAAGAGCGGCCAACTGCTGGCGGACGGATGTCCTGGAGGAGCCGATCCCCGCGCTCACCGTGGTTTCGAGTGAGCACAACAACCCGGGCCTCGACGGCGCATAGATTTTTACTTCCTCGATATTTCCAACATCTCGCAGCGATCGGAACAAGCCCGTTTGCGGGTCGTTCCACAGGCGATCATTTTCAAAGTCCTTTGCTTGCATCACCCAGTCAGGATGGTCGGCCGTGCCCACGTATTGCGAGCGGCCGTGGGCATCGAAGAATGAGGGAGTCCCCGCCATGGAATGGCGTTGCTTGGACAACACGGAAGCGAGCGACGGCGAGGTGGTCTGCGGATTATTGAATAATGCCACGACGATGTCGCTCGCCGAATCTGCCAACTGCTGCGACACGGCCGCCTCTCGCCCAACGGCCGCACTCAGAGATTCCTGTCCGCCCAGGCTGAGGAGAACCGCAGCCAGCATCGACAGGATCAAGAACAGCACCATCATTCCCACTAGTGCAATCCCTTGTTGATTTCGTAGAACATTCTTCATGGCCTCTCCCCTGGTTTATGAGCGAAGCGACACTTCACTGATCGTTGTGGTTGACGACGATCGAGCGCGCATCTCCATCACGACCCGTTTGGTCATAACGGGATTCTGTGCTCGCCGACCTTGTTCATCCCAATAGGACAATCGCAGGTGATTCAACTCTCCAACGAGAACATTGGCTCCTCCGTCAACCATGCGCATCAACCGGAGCACTCCCCGCTGATCAGGTTTGCTGTAGTACACCACGCGGTTTGTGATCTCCACCGACCCGCCGGTTGGGAACGCCGAGCCGACGGGCTCCGTGAGGGTGAGTTGGAGACGCTGGCCGTCGCCGGCGAGAGAATGATTTTCACAGAGCTGCGGCCCACACAGCTTGACCGTCTTTCCCTTCGCCCAGCCGCTGCCATCCAAAACGGGAAGCACCGACTGGCCCGGCGCGATGGGTCCGGTCAAGGTCGTGCGCAGATCATGGAGGTTGGCCAGAAAATGGAATTCTTCCGGAGAGGCCGTGACAATCGCGTCGGCCGTGGCCAAGCGGACCTCCTGTTCAAAGACTTCCAGGCCGATGCGGACATCCTGCTGGTGGGACAGTGCCCGCTGCTGCTGCATGGCATGCGCCTGCAGGAAGGTAAACGCTTGGAATGCCCCGGCCAGCACGACCGCCCCTGTCGCGAGACTCACCAAGAACTCCGCGAGGCAGACACCGTCCTCGTGTGCCAACAGCAACCGGGCACCACCCGCAACTCCACGCCTTGGAACACCGCCGGCCGTGCGTCTCATCGCGTCCCCACGAAGGTCGGGTTGGCTCGGATAGCAGCCAACCGGATCTGCTTCGTCTCTCCGAAGCCCGGATACAGCGCCGTGACATGCATAGCGACGGCCCTCGCCTCCAGCCACGGCCCGGAGGGCTCCGGGGCCAGGGTCCAGATGATCGTGATCCGGTCGTGTTCATACTCGGCCGTGTAGACGCCGTCACCCGCCAGCTTGTCATGCCCGGCACCGTCGTCTTTCATCGTCACCTCGGGAATCCCATCGTGGTCCAGATCATCATTCAGAAGATCCTGCCAACGCACCGAGCGCTTGGCTTCAATTCTTGCTTGCGCCAGGGCAAGCGCTCGGGTGCTCATGTGCCCCTGAAACACATATCGTGAAGAAAGCTCCAACGCGCCATGGGCTCCCAACAGGACAATCCCGGAAATCACCATGGCTGTCATGACTTCGACAAGACTGAAGCCATGGTCAGTTCGACGATGCCGGCTCATAGCACGGAGACCTTCCCGGTCAGGCCGACCGTCAGCTTATGCACCCGTCCGTCTCTGCTGCGCAGCTGAATAGTAGTCGCAGTGGCCGTCCGACCGCTTGGATGGAACAGGATGTCCGTCCCCCCGCTGGGCTTGTCTATCCGAATGCCCGTGCTCGCATATCCATATGAGCGATAGGTCGTGCCCCGGTTGGCGTACTCCGCTGTGACGACCTGCTGTTCCAGATCGAAGACGACGCGAATGCGTTCCCTTCTCGTCATGGCCAGTTGCCTGGCCAATCGGAGTTCGGACGCAAGCTCCTGAGTCATGGATCGCCCATCAGCCTGCGATTTGAGGAGGAGAAAGTTTGGCATCGCCATGGCCATGATGATGCCGGCGAGTGCCATAACGACCATCAGCTCCATCAACGTCTTGCCCTCTTCATGTTTCCGTGGCATCGAAAACCTCCTGCGGTATGTGCCTCTTCACGTTGGTGCGTCTATCAAAAGATGTGCCTCTGAAGGGCGCGCAGCAGAACGGCTTCGATCCAGCCGGATCTTCCTGCAAATCATCCTGAATTCGTTCCGCTTTTCGCTCGCGAGTTCGAACCGAATGCGCGCCGCCGCGTGGCGTGCGGCAAGTGCCTCCACGGAAGAGGAGATACAACGATGGTAGGAACAGATACAGGTCAGAGGAGCCGAAGTGAAATTATCCGGCGAAAAGCCCTTGATACCAATTGATGATCGCTTGCCCGAAGAATAGGGAGATCAGCGCCCCGCAGACCAAGAAAGGCCCGAAGGGAATATAATCCTCGCGCTTGATCACGCGCGCGGCGATGAGACTCACCCCCACGATCGATCCCAGAAATGACCCGAGCATGATCGTCAACAGGGCGGGTTTCCAACCTAAAAAGGCCCCGATCATGGCCATGAGCTTGATATCTCCTCCACCCATCCCTTCCTTTCCGAATAGGTACGGGCTTGCCCAGGCCAACCCCCACAACAGTCCGCCTCCAACCAGAAGGCCGATGAGACCATTGACAAAACCCAAGGGCAGAATCGTCCCCGCGCTCACCAGACCGATCACGATTCCAGGAAACGTGACGACGTTGGGGATGATCTTATGGGAGAGGTCGGTGCCCGCCACCACGAGCAATGCCGAAAACAACCAGCCATAGGCTACGGTCGACCACTCCGGGCCAAAGTACCAGAACAGAGCGACATAGCCCGCCGCGTTGAGTCCCTCAATGAGGGGATAGCGGAAAGGAATGTGGACCGCGCACCGTCGACATCGCCCTCGGAGCACGAGGTAGCTGAGCAAGGGGATGTTGTCATGCCAGGGTATGGCCGCGGCACAGGCGGGGCAATGAGACCCCGGCCAGACCACGGATTCCTGGCGCGGCAGGCGATGAATGCAGACATTCAGAAAACTTCCGATGAGCGCCCCAAATACGCCGACCACCATGTACAATGACCACATAATGTTTGACACTCTTCTAAAGACTAGGGCACTACCTAGTGGACTAAACGCACCATTCCCTAGGACAATGCCTTACCGCATACTCGGTACCACTACCAGGGACATAATGCTTCGATTTACATTCTTGAGCAAGCGCCCCTATAATTCTTCATGTAGATAACGATGGCTGACGATTCAGCGCCGTCTGCCTATCTGAACCGTAAGAGGAGAACTGACGAACATGGCCAAGACAGCCACCAAGTCGAGAGCGCGCAGATCTCTTGCCGATCTCGAGCCTCCGCCACGCACCAAACGACCGGAATCCCTGACGTCTCGTGAACAAGAGATCCTGGAATTGATCTGGGCGGGATTCAAGAACAAGGAAATCGGGCAACGACTCAAGATCAGCGTGAAGACCGTCGAAGCCCATCGAGCCAACATGATGAAGAAAATGCGGGTGTCCAATACCGCTCAACTCCTCAAGACGGCGATTCAGGGGGGCATACTCAGGGTGCGCTAGCGCCATGCTTCGGCTGCCGATCCGCACCACGCTGACGGACCGTTTCAAACAACATCACGGCGGCAGACGCGGACACGTTCAACGACTGCACATGCCCCAACATGGGAATGCGGATCCGCTCATCGCAATGCTGCAGCACCCCTGAACGAAGCCCCTTCCCCTCTCCGCCGAATACCAGCCCGACCGGCCCTCGGAGATCGATATCCGTGTACAGTTTGGTGGCGGTGGGCTCAAGACCATAGATCCAGACTCCCGCCTCCTTGAGGGTTTCGAGCAATCGGGACGTATTCGTCACTCGAGCGACCGGCAGATGCTCGATCGCCCCAGCGGAGACTTTGGCTACCACCGAAGTCAGCCCCGCGGTACGGCGCTCTGGTATGAATACACCATGCACGCCCGCCGCCTCCGCTGTCCGTAGCACCGCGCCCAGGTTATGGGGATCTTCAACCCCGTCGAGGATCACGACCAGCGCAGGATCAGCGCTCCCGGCCATGCGCGCGAGAACGGAGGCTTCGGTCTGATACGCTTGGGCGGCAACATAGGCGACGATGCCTTGATGACGTGCGCCGGGAACGATCCGGTCCAGCGACGCGATCGGCTGAACATGGACCGGAACCTGACGGGACCGCGCGAAATGGACCAGGTCGGCAAACTGCTTGTCCGTCCGCATGACCAGGAGCCGCTGGAGTGGTCGCGTTCCGGCCCTGAGGGCCTCTCGCACCGCATGAAGACCGTACAAGATGTCCGGCTGGTTATCGCTTCCACCGGCTCGTGCCATCGGGCTTATCCTCAATCATGATGCCTCTGCTGGCGAGATCCTGCCTAATCTCATCGGCCTTCTTGAAGTCCTTCTTTCGACGGGCGTCATTTCGTTCCGCAATCCTGGCTTCGATGGACTCATCAGAAAGCTGATTCGTTGCTTCCACTGTTGGCGCATACGCTGAAACTACAGTAGTCGCTGGCGGCACGCTAATTGTTACACTCCGTTTGAACTGCCACTTATCCAGTTGAAACAATCCCAACACAGTGCCTAGCTCGCGAAATTCTTCTCTGACTTGACAGCGCGCTTCGTGCGAAAGGCCTTGATCCATCATCAACTTATTTACGTCACCTCGAAGCTTCTGCAATGCCGCAATCGCCATAGGCGTATTGAAATCATCATCCATCGCTGCTCTGAACGACGCTCTGCAGCGATCCGTGGCCTGGCAGAGTCCCTGATTCGCAGAAACCGTGACCTCAGGCTCGGCCAAGCGTGAGAAAAGGTCATAGAACCCGTTCAAGGCGCTCTTGGCTTCTATCAATGGTTGATCGGAAAAATCGAGCGGCCCATGGTAATGCGTCGTGAGAAGGAAGAAGCGAAGAATTTCACCCGTGATGTCTTCAGGCCATGGCGACTTCTCGAAGATCTCTCGAATCGTGAAGAAATTTCCCAGCGACTTCGACATCTTCTCCTGATTGATCTGTACAAAGCCGTTGTGGATCCAATAGCGCGCAAATTCCTTTCCGGTCGCGCCGCAGGATTGGGCGATTTCATTTTCGTGGTGCGGAAAAATGAGATCCATCCCGCCACCGTGGATATCAAACGTTTCACCGAGATGCCGAATCGACATGGCGGAACACTCGATGTGCCACCCGGGACGTCCGGGTCCCCATGGGCTCTCCCAGGCCGGTTCTCCTGGTTTACTGCTTTTCCACAGGGCAAAATCCATGGGATGACGTTTCCGCTCGTCCACATCCACTCGTGCACCCGCCTGGAGATCCTCCAACCGTCGTTTGGACAATCGGCCGTAGTCCTTGTACGTTGAGACTTCGAAATACACATCTCCAGCGACCGGATACGCCAAACCCTTCGCCACCAGCCTTTCGATCAACCGGACGATATCCCCCATGTGTTCCGTCGCCCTCGGTTCGATCGAGGCGGGCCGCACGCCCAGTTTGCGCATGTCATCATAATACGCTTGGATGTACCTAGCGGTGATCGCGTCGCACGACACCCCCTGCTCATTCGCCCGCTTGATGATCTTGTCATCGACGTCGGTAAAGTTTTTGGCGAACTCCACACGATAGCCCGAATATTCCAGGTAGCGGCGTATGACGTCGAAGATGAGCGCGCTCCGCGCATGCCCGATATGACAATAGTCATACACCGTCACGCCACAGACATACATGCGCACGAGGCCGGGCACGAGGGGTTCGAACGGTTCTTTGATCCCGCGAAGCGTGTTGTAGAGATTCAGCATGGAGCTCGCCACGACGTCATTGGCGCGAGGCGCGACGCTTGGGCCAATGTGACCACAGAAAGAAGGCGACTGCCGCGATGAGGGCAAGACCGATCACGAGATCGAATTGATGAAAATACTCGCGCAAGTCCTCCCATCGTTCGCCCATTTTCAGTCCCACATAGGCTAAGAGAAAACACCAGGGGAGGGCCCCCAGGAATGTGAACAGGACAAACCGAGTGAAATTCATCCGAGCAATGCCTGCGGGCAACGAGATAAAGGTGCGCACCACCGGGAGCATCCGGCTGAAAAACACGGCCGCTTCCCCATATTCTTGAAACCACCGATCGGCAAGGTCGAGATCCCGATGCGAGACCAACACATAGGGGCCGTACCGTTCGACGAACGGACGCCCCCCCCAAATCCCGGCATAGTAGGCTGCAATGGATCCAATCACGTTCCCCACGGCCCCGGCCAAGGTCACGCCCCACATCGTAAACTCTCCCTTCGCCACCAAGTACCCGGAGAACGGCATGATGATCTCGCTGGGAAGGGGGATACAGGCGCTCTCGATGGCCATGGTAAAGAGAATGCCGCTGTATCCAAAGCGCGAGATGCAGGCGATGACGAACCGGCTCAGTTCACTGATGATCGCTTCAATGAGTCCACCCACGCCCTAACTCCTCTGTCGCATCGCGACGCCACGTCGTCGTAGCGGCCGCGTCGAACGTCGGCCCAACATCGGCTCCCACGATCGGAAATGGTCCAACGCGCCATAGTGCGTCAGATCCAAATGAATGGGGGTGAGGGAAACAAATCCCTCTTTCAGCGCTTCGTAGTCGGCATCCTTGCTGCGACTCCATGACAAGCGGGTCCCGGCAATCCAATAGTACTTGCGTCCGTGCGGATCGAGTTTTTCAATGATGGGATTGTGGAATCGCCGGCGGCTGAGACAGGTAATGCGTGCACCTCGAATTGCCGCGCGAGGGAGGTTTGGAATGTTCATGTTCAGCAACGTTTCTTCCGGCAACCCGTGCATCAGCACGAGCCGCACAACCCGTTCCGCATACCTGGCCCCGACCGCGAATCGGAACCGGTCCAGCCCTTCTTGCGAGACGGCCACCGATGGCACCCCTAAGATGGTCCCTTCCATCGCGGCGGACACCGTTCCGGAATACATAACATCGTCCCCGAGATTCACCCCTTTGTTGATGCCGGACACTACGATGGCCGGCGGCTTGGGCAGCACCTTCACGAGCGCAAGATTGACACAATCAACCGGGGTGCCATTCACCGTATAGGTGCGCGCGGCGACGCGATGCAGTCGGAGAGGCTTGTGCAACGTCACGGCATGAGCTACGGCCGTCCGCTCGCGGTCCGGGGCCACAATCCATACTTCGCCCACGTTAGACAACGCCTGCGCCAAGGCAGCAAGACCGGGAGAGTGAATGCCGTCGTCATTCGTGACGAGGATACGCATGGCCGTCCTTGCACAAAAAAAGCTGCACGAGGCAGCTTGTGGAAAGCCTGTCGCTCACGTGGGAAAGAGTCGGGTGGCGGCTCCGGGCTTCGTCCTACCCAACCCTCACCCGTCACCGGTCATGCGACCGAACATTTGGTCGGGGCGGCGGGATTTGAACCCACGACCACTCGCACCCCAAGCGAGTACGCTACCGGGCTGCGCCACGCCCCGACATCGTTCACCATTTAATGCAATGTATTGTCCTCTGGAGATGACAAAAACGCAACGGGGAGGACGGATCCTCTCATCGTGAATGCGATTCAATAATCTTCAAGATCGCTTGCAGATCTCCACGGAGTTTCTTGGCCATTTCTTTCGGCCGTAGCGGCTTGGACGAAGCCCGCCCCCGCCTGACCCAATACCGTTTGACTCCTTCGAGGGTATGCCCTTCCTCATACAGCATACGCTTGATTTCCAAGACAGTTTCAATGTCACGCTGCACATAGAGTCGTTGATTTCCTCGACTTTTTTTGGGTTTTAGAAAGGTAAACTCCGACTCCCAAAAACGGAGCACGTAGGGAGGCAACTTGGTCAGCTGGCTTACTTCTCCAATTTTATAAAAAACCTTACTCCCCAGCCTGGGTTCAAGTCCCATGACCGGCCTCGCGGTGCGGTCGTAATGAGGGTGACGCGGATCTACGAATTGACGTACTTCTTAAACACTTGGCTGGGTCGGAACGTGACAACGCGACGGGGCGTAATGCCAATTTCTTCTCCAGTCCGAGGATTCCGACCCTTTCGGGCTCCCTTGCTGCGCACAACGAAATTTCCAAACCCCGCAATTTTAACCGATTCACCCTTCTGCAAGACGGATTTCAGAAGGTTGAGCACCAACTCGACGATATCTGCCGCTTCATTTTTTGAAATGCCGACCTGCTTGAAGATTTCATTTGCAATATCAGCCTTTCGCATGACCCCCCCTCACTTAACCACAGCAGTTCCGCGCGATGCCCAAAACGCCGTCCGCGCGCGGCAAGTTTTGCTTAAGTTACGTGAGGTTATGAAGCCTGTCAAGAATAAATATTAAGGGGGGACCGGACGATCAGACTTCTTCCTTGGCCAACAGCTTGTATTCGATGCTGTCGGCGAGCGCCTGCCAGGTGGCTTCCATGATGTTTTCGGAGACCCCGACGGTGCCCCATTTGTCTTTATGATCGCCGGATTCGATGAGGACACGCACTTTGGACTCGGTGCCTTTGTTGGCCGCCAACACCCGGACTTTATAGTCGAGCAATTTGACCTCTCGCAGCTGAGGATAGAACTTTTCCAATGACTTACGAAGCGCATGGTCTAACGCGTTCACCGGCCCGGTACCCACAGCCGCCGTATGCTCCACTACCTCGCCCACCTTGACCATCACGGTCGCCTCGGACAGAAGCGCTCCGTTATCGTGCTTCTTTTCGACAATCACCCGAAATCCCAGCAGGTGAAACGACGGCTTGTGGCTGCCCATCGCCTTCCTCATAAGCAGCTCAAACGATCCTTCGGCTCCCTCGAACTGGTAGCCCTGGCTCTCTCGTTCCTTCAGCGTATCCACAAGTTCTTGCACCTTGGCGTGGTCCTTCGAGAGCGGAATCCCGTAGGCGTCGATCTTGTCCAACAGCCCGCTCCGACCGGCGTAGTCCGAGACGAGCACCCGCTGCCGGTTCCCGACCTGTGCCGGATCGATATGCTCATACGTGGCCGGGTTCTTGAGAACAGCATGGATGTGCACGCCACCCTTATGCGCAAACGCCGAATCGCCGACGTAGGGCTGATGCTTGTTCGGCATGAGATTGGCGATTTCCGTCACGAACCCCGAGACTTCTTTGAGATGGCTAAGACGGTCCGTCAGCGCCCGCCGCTTCATCTTCAATTCGAGATTCGGAATGATCGAACAAAGGTTGGCATTGCCGCAGCGCTCCCCAATTCCATTGATAGTACCTTGGACTTGAAGGATCCCCGTTTCAATGGCCACTAGGGAGTTGGCGACCGCCATGTCGCAATCGTTATGCGCATGGATCCCGAGCGGCACCGAACATTCGCGCCGCACCGCTTGGCAAATTTCCCGAATTTCCCAGGGCATCGTGCCGCCGTTGGTATCACAGAGGATCACCCGCTCGGCGCCGGCCTCGACCGCCTTGCCAATGGTCTTTACCGCGTAGTCGGGGTTGGTCTTATAGCCGTCGAAGAAATGCTCGGCATCATAAAATACACGCCGTCCCTTGCTGCGTAGATACGCAATGGAGTCGCCGATCAGTTCCAAGTTCTTGACCAAGGAGATGTTGAGGGCGTCGGTCACATGCAGGGACCACGACTTACCAAACAGCGTAATGATGGCGGTTTCAGCCGCCAGCAAGGCTTGCAGAGTCGGGTCTTTCGAGGCAACATTACTAGCCTTCCTGGTCGAGCCAAACGCAATGATCGAGGCATGTTTGAGCGGAATTTCCTTCATCATCCGAAAGAACTCGATGTCTTTCGGATTGGCCCCCGGCCAACCCCCTTCGATGAAGTGAACGCCCAGTTCGTCCAGTTTCTGAGCCACGCGGACTTTATCCTCGGCCGAGAAACTGACGTCTTCGGCTTGGGCGCCGTCACGCAGAGTGGTGTCATAAATTTCCAGCGCCGTGCCCTCTGTCGGCCTATTGGCTTGAAGCACGGGAACGTCCGTTTGACGGTGAGGGGAGGATCGCGACGATGAGCTTCGACGAGCCATGGAGAGAGAGGGTATCAGGTGGATGGTTCGTCTGTCGAGATGGGCCAGGATTAGAAGGTGTCGACCGTCAGTCGAGCGGGCGGTGGTCTCCTCGCGTCTCCATGGAGCGCGGGGGCCGCCGCGACTTCCTCACAGCGTCACCGGCCGATCCCCCGTCGGCCCCTGGTCCAGCCCAAACGCGGAATGGAGGGCACGCATCGCCAATTCCAGGTATTTCTCATCGATGACGCAGGAAATCTTGATCTCGGAGGTGCTGATCATCATGATATTGATCCCCTCGCGCGAGAGCACGTCGAACATTTTCGCCGCCACCCCCGAATGCGAGCGCATCCCCACGCCAATCAGCGACACCTTGGCGATCGAGTCCGTCACCGAGACGGACTTGGCTTCCACGTCTTTTGCCACGGCTTGAATAATCGGCCCCGCGTGTTGTAAGTCGGCACGAGGGACGGTAAATGAGAGATCCGTGGACGCAGCCTGGCTGATGTTCTGAATAATCATATCCACGTTGATATGAGCTTCCGCCACGCGGTTGAAGATACGTGCGGCAATGCCCGGCTTGTCAGGGACGCCGATGATCGTGATCTTGGCCTGATTGCGGTCTCCCGTGACGCCGGCCACCGCCACGGCTTCCATCTCTGCATCTTCCTTGGTCACGAGCGTCCCCTTTCCTGCTTTGAAACTGGAATTGACCTCCACCTGCACGTTGAACTTGGCGGCAAATTCCACCGACCTGGTTTGGAGCACCTTCGCTCCCAAACTGGCCATTTCGAGCATCTCTTCGTAAGCGATCTTGTCGATGCGCCTCGCCGCAGGGACCACGTTCGGATCCGCCGTGTACACGCCATCCACGTCGGTGAAGATAATGCAGCGGTCGGCTTTCAGCGCCGCGGCCAGCGCCACGGCCGACAGATCAGAGCCCCCGCGTCCCAGCGTGGTGACATCGGATTGCGCGTTAATGCCTTGGAACCCGGCGACGACCGGAATGACGCCTTCGCCAAGCGCCTCCCGGATCCGCTCCGCCGTCACCCGTGCGATGCGAGCTTTGGTGTGGGCGCTGTCCGTGATGATTCCGACTTGCCGCCCGGTAAACGATCGCGCATTGAGCCCGCGGCCGCGCAATTCCATGGCCAGCAGCGCAATGGTCACCCGCTCGCCCGTGGAGAGCAGCATATCCAATTCGCGCTCATCGGGCACCGCCGTGGCCTCATGGGCCAGTTTGAGCAGGCGATCGGTTTCTCCGCTCATGGCCGACAGCACCACGACGACTTGGTGGCCGGCTCGATGCGTCTCCGCAATACGGTCGCCCACCCGATGAATGCGCTCGATGGTCCCGACCGACGTCCCGCCGTATTTTTGAACGATGAGCGCCACCGGCATCAGCCTTTTGCGAAGAACTTGACGACAAACTTCGTTGCGTCGCGGGCAGGGGTCTTCGCCGCCTGTGCATCTGCCTCCGTGAAACGACGGGTGGCATCAATGGCGCCCTGTTTGCCCGACTCTCCGAAGGCGTAGAACGCGTGACCCGTCATGCCCTCACTCTGATCACAGACGACAAGAAACCGGTACGGCCCTTGTTTGGCCAGCTCTTCAATCAGTGGCCCCACCAAGTCTTTATCGAATTCTTCAATGCCGCGCACTTTGGCTTTGATGTCCGTCCCGTGGATCACTTCGTCCGTTAACCCCGCATGGACGTACACCAAGTCCTTCCGAGCGAATTCTCCCAGCGCCACTTGGGCCCTCGTCCGAAGGGCACTTCCGGCTAAACGGTCGGGATCGACCGCCTCCAACCCCGCACAGATCCCGACGCCCCGGTGCACATCGCTCGTCGCGACCACAGCGCCGGTCACCTGATAGATTTCTGTCAGATTGGGCCACGGCACCGCACGGCCTTCCCCCCACAACCACACGCAATTCGCCGGCTTCTTGCCGGACTCCCTGCGTTCTTCATTCACGGGGTGATCTCTCAAGATGAGATGCGAGGCATCCATCAACTTCCGAAGGATGTCGGCCCCGTTCCCCCTGGGCAACGCCTCGGCAATGGACCGACCGACCACCGTTTGAGGATCGTTACAGACCGCTCGAGGCTGCCCATCCACCCACACCATCAAATGTCGATGGCCCGCGCCGGGATAGAATTGGATGGTTTCCGACCCGAGTTGTTCGTTGATTGCATCGATCAGCTCCCGGGCTTCTTCCGTTTCGATCAGCCCGGCGGTGGCATCCTCCATCAGCACGTTGGAGCCCAGCTTCTTAATGTCGCCGGCTCCCTTTCCCCCTTCGGCCGCCAACGTCACCATCGTGCAGCGGTACACCACATCGTGTTCGGAGACGGAGACGCCGAGACTGGCCGCCTCGAGCGGCCCAGGACCCTGGTAGAATTTTCTGGGGTCATACCCGAGTATGGCCGTTCCGCTCAGGCCGCTGCCTTGGCGTCCCGCTTCAGCAGGGATGACCAGGATGCCCAACTCACCGGATTGGGCAAGACGATCAAGATAGGGAGTCGCAGCCACCTGTAGGGGCGTGCGACCGTCCAGTTCCTCTCGCGGGTGGTCCGCCATTCCGCCGGCATGGAGGATCAGATACTTCATCGCGTGCACATGCTCATCACACCTGCAACTGTCTGGCAACGTCCTCGCGTGTCGCCTTGACGGTCAGCGGCTGGGTCGACACACTGATCGCCGTATCGGCATCCTTCAAGCCATGCCCTGTCAATGTGCATACCACCGTCTCCCCTTCATGCAACACGCCGGTTCGATGTAATTTGGCGACGCCGGCCACCGATGCCGCCGAAGCCGGTTCACAGAACACCCCCTCGGTCGCCGCGACCGCGGTATAGGCCTTGAGGATTTCCTCGTCCGTGACCATGTCGATGGCCCCAGAGGACTCTTCCACGGCGGTCAGGGCCGCAGACCAGCTCGCGGGATTGCCGATACGAATAGCCGTCGCCACCGTCTGCGGTTCGTCCACCACCCGACCAAGGACGATTGGCGCCGCGCCCGCTGCCTGAAATCCCATCATGCGAGGAAGCTTTGTGGTTTGGTTCGCTCTCCGATATTCCTGGTACCCCATCCAATAGGCGGTGATATTCCCGGCGTTGCCGACTGGAAGCACGTGGAGATGCGGCGCACCTCCTAATTGATCGCAGACTTCGAAGGCCGCCGTCTTCTGTCCTTCAATTCTGAACGGATTGATTGAATTAACCAGCTGAATCTGGTGGCTGGCTGCCAGTTCCTTCACGATGGTTAAGGCTTGGTCGAAATTTCCTTCGATCTGGATCACCGTCGCTCGATGCATCATGGCTTGAGAGAGTTTTCCCAAGGCGATCTTCCCTGCTGGAATCAGGACATAGACGGAGAGGCCCGCACGCGCCCCATAGGCGGCGGCGGAAGCCGAGGTATTGCCGGTGGATGCACAGATCACGGCGCGCGCACCCCGCTCGACTGCTTTGGAAATGGCCATCGTCATCCCGCGATCTTTAAACGAACCGGTGGGATTCACACCCTCGAACTTCAGATACAGATCGATGCCGGGGGCGATGGTGTTGGCCAATCGAGGGGCGCGGACGAGCGGCGTGTTCCCCTCTTCCAGCGTGATAATCGGCGTCTTCTCCGTCACGGGAAGAAATTTTCTGTACTCTTCGATAATCCCGCGCCAGCGTGTCATGGCATCACTCGTCCTGGCCTTCGACCCGAATCAAGGTGACGGGTTCGGAAATGAATGCTTGGCGGTTGATGTCACGCAGGGCGGTCTGCACGTCACGTTCCCGGGCCATATGCGTTTTAATGACGACCGGCACCGTTTGTCCTTCCCGGCGCCCCTGTTGCAGCATCGAGGATATGCTGATGCCGCAGCGGCCCAACTCGCCGGCAATCTGCGCCAGAACTCCGGGACGATCCACAACCATAAACCGCAGATAGTAGAGCGACGTGATCTCTTCCACCGGTTTCATGCGCAAGGGCCTCCGCTGATCCTGTTGAAACGAGGCGACCGGCACTCGTCCTGCCGCGCCCTTGAGCAGGTTGCGTCCGATCGCGATGACGTCGCTCAGGACGGCGCTGCCTGTCGGCATGGATCCCGCCCCACGGCCGTACAGCACGACATCGCCCACCGCGTCCCCAACAAGTTGAATAGCGTTGTAGACTCCTTCCACCTGGGCGATCGGAGACATCGACGGCAACATCGTGGGGTGCACGCGGGCGTCTACTTCGCCGTCCACCAGCTTTGCGATCCCGAGCAGTTTGATGGTGTAGCCGAACTCCTTCGCATAGGCAATGTCGGTGGGAGTGATATGCGTGATCCCCTCGGTATAAATTTCTTTGCAATTGACCGGTGTCCCATAGGCAAGGCTGACCAAGATGGCCAGTTTGTGCGCGGAATCAATTCCGGCCACATCGAAAGTCGGATCGGCTTCGGCATAACCGGCTTGCTGCGCATCTCTGAGCACAGCCTCAAAACTATGGCCCTCGTCCGTCATGCGAGAAAGGATATAGTTGGATGTACCATTAATAATGCCATAGATCGACTGGATGGTATTGCCGGCCAACCCCTCCATCAACGCACGGAGGACCGGAATCCCCCCTCCAACGCTCGCTTCAAATCCCAAATCGACACCCCGGCGCGCGGCCGCCTCGAAAATCTCTTCCCCATGGAGGGCCAACAGCGCTTTGTTCGCCGTCACCACATGTTTTCCTGCGGCCATCGCATCCAGGATGATGCGCTTGGCCGGATCATAGCCGCCAATCAATTCGATGACGATGTCGACCGCCGGATCCCGAAGGATTTGGTTGACGTCGGTCGTCAGCATCCCCGGCGGGAGAACAAGCCCGCGGTCCCTGGTCACATCGAGATCGGCAATGCGCACGAGTTCGATCGGCACGCCGACTCGACGGAGAATCAGCAGGGCGTTGTCGAGCAGAGCCTTGGCGACACCGGTGCCGACCGTTCCGAATCCGACGATGCCGACACCAATCCTCGGCTTCATTCCTCGCCCCCGTTGAGTTTGAGCGTTTTTCTGATCCCTCGCACCGCTTGTCGGGTGCGATGCTCGTTTTCGACGAGGCCGAACCGCACATACTCGTCGCCCCCCTCCCCAAAACCGATCCCCGGCGACACCGCCACCTTGGCTTCCTTGAGCAACAATTTTGAAAACTCCAATGAGCCCATATGCCGATACGGCAATGGAATCCGCGCCCAGACAAACATCGTCGCAAGGGGTTTCGTCACCGGCCAAGCAATCCGATTCAACCCACCGACCAACACGTCTCGGCGCTTTTGATACCGCACAACCGTGTCGCGAACGCACTCCTGGGGGCCGTTGAGGGCGATCACGCTGGCGATCTGGATCGGCTGAAAAATCCCGTAGTCCAAATAGCTCTTGATTTTGGCCAGCGCACCGACTACCTCGCGGTTTCCGACGCAGAACCCCACACGCCATCCCGGCATGTTGTAGGCTTTCGAAAGCGTATAGAATTCCACGCCGACGTCTTTTGCGCCATCCACTTGAAGAAAACTAGGCGCCTTGTATCCGTCGAAGACCAGATCCGCATAGGCTAGATCGTGGATGACAATGACCTGGTGTTCCTTGGCGAACGCGACGATCTTCTTAAAAAACTTAAGGTCGACCACCGCGGTCGTCGGATTATGGGGAAAGTTGATGACGAGGATTTTTGGCCGCGGGAAGGTTTGGCGGTACACTCTGGTCAAATCTTCAAAAAAATCACTGTCCTGCCGCAGTTCGATGCCTCGGACTTCTCCTCCCGCAATAATGAAACTGTACATATGAATCGGGTAGGTGGGCGTGGGGGTGAGCACCACATCACCCGGACCGATCATCGCCAAGGCGAGGTGGGCCAGACCTTCCTTGGATCCTATCGTGACGATGGCTTCGGTTTCAGGATCGAGATCCACCTGATAATTTCGCTGATACCATCCGCAAATCGCATGTCGCAGCTTGGTAATGCCGCGCGAGGCCGAATACCGATGGTTTTTGCCCTTTCGGGCCGCTTCGATTAATTTCTCCACGATATGCGGTGGCGTCGCCTGATCGGGATTCCCCATACCGAAGTCAATGATATCTTCCCCACGGTGCCTTGCTTCAAGCTTGAGGGCTTGGACTTGTGCAAACACGTATGGAGGGAGTCGCTTGATTCGAAAGAATCCGTCGCCCAGCCCCATAAAGTTCCTTTAGACAGCTTGACAAACCCTACACCGCGCCGCGCGGAGTACGGTGCGGGCAAAGAAGTGCCCATTCTAATGGAGCAGTTCCGGCTGAGTCAATTTAACCCCGTGATTCTGTGGGGTTCTGATCGGAGTCCCGGTCAAGAACGGGCGCTGTGTGCCGACTCTGTTCTTGCCCCACCTCGTCTCTTTCTGCTACTAATACTCCGTTTCTCCGCCACCACTCGACTCTCCCTAGTAGTCACTGCCTGAACGGAGGATGCCATGGCCCGGCTGGGCGTCAATATCGACCACGTTGCGACGTTGCGGCAAGCACGGGGAGGGGCCGATCCGGACCCCCTGGCCGCCGCCGTACTCGCCGAGCTCGCCGGCGCGGACGGGCTGGTCGTCCATCTGCGGGAAGACCGACGGCATATCCAGGATAAGGACCTGGTTCTTCTCCGTGAGATCGTCCGTACCAAGCTGGATCTCGAGATGGCGGCCGACGAAGCAATGGCAAAGATTGCGTTGAACGTCAAACCGGATTTAGTGACACTGGTCCCTGAGAAACGGCAGGAGTTAACTACGGAAGGCGGGCTGGACGTCGCCGGGCAACGAGAGCGAATCCAACGCATCGTCACCCTGCTTCACGACGGCGGCATCCCCGTCAGCATGTTTGTCGAGCCAGACCTGAACCAAATTAAAGCGGCGCACAAAATTGCCGCCGATTTCGTGGAACTGCATACCGGCCGGTATGCGAACGCCACCCGGTCCAAGGAAGCCGATGCCGAATTTGATTTGATCGCTCAAGCCGCCAAATTGGCCTACAAACTGGGCATCGGCGTGAATGCCGGGCACGGGCTGAACTATCGCAACGTCAAACGGTTGGCTCATGTTCCTGAAATCGTTGAGTACAACATCGGCCACAGTATCATTGCGCGGGCAGTCCTCGTTGGCCTGGACCAGGCAGTCAAAGACATGAAAGCCTTGCTGGGTTGACCGTGAGCGCATCAGAACAGGCATGCCCCTCACCCTGGTCCTTCACCCATCGCGCTCCATGAGACCAATTATGCTACAGGGCGCCCACGATTCGGCTGAGATCGTGTTCTCATGATGAAAATCATCACCAGCGCACAGATGCAGGTGCTCGACCACCGAGTCATCACAGAAGCCCGTATTCCCGGCACCACGCTCATGGAGCGCGCGGGTGCCGGGGTGGCGGCGTGCCTTGAAGAGGAGTTCGGACCGGTTCGCGGGAAGACGGTGTGCATCATCTGCGGCAAAGGCAACAACGGCGGCGACGGGCTGGTCGTGGCCCGGCTGTTACGCCAACGCCAGGCGAAGGTCAAGGTGTTGGCCATGGCGCCGGTCTCGGACTTAAGCCGCGATGCGGCGACGATGTATCGGCGATACACCCGCGTGGCCGGAAGAACGAGCATCCGTCCCATCGTTTCCAAAGACCTGGTTCGGGCGCTGCTGCGTGACAGCGACGTGATCATTGATGCCTTATTCGGCACGGGACTTTCTTCCGAGATCATCGGACTCTATGCGGACGTTATTGACGTCATCAACGAAGCCGGTCGTCCCGTGGTGGCAGTCGACCTTCCGTCGGGACTTCATGCGGATACGGGCCGCGTTCTGGGCCATGCCGTCCAAGCGGATCTTACCGTGACCTTCGGACTTCCGAAGCTCGGCTGCTATCTCCGTGACGGCATTGATCTCACCGGCACCCTGCGCATCGTCGATATCGGCATTCCCCCTTCTTATATCGATGAAGTGGATGCTCGCACCACCTTGATGACCGAGTCCTTTGTGCGCACCTCCCTCCCCTCACGGACCGCTTCCAGCCATAAGGGGACGTTTGGCCATGCGGGCCTGATCGCCGGCTCGGTAGGCAAAACCGGTGCAGCAGCCATGGCGGCTCAAGCCGCTCTTCGAGTGGGGACCGGACTGGTCACGGTCGCCATCCCGTCCGGACTCAACGAAGTACTGGAATCCAAACTGTTGGAAGCCATGACCGTTCCCATGCCGGGAACCAAAGCTCGAACGTTTGCCCGGTCGGCTTACGATCGGCTGACGGCCTTTATCACCGCACGAACCGCCGTCGGGTTGGGTCCCGGATTGACGACCCATCCGGAAACGGTGGAGCTGGTGCAGGCGTTGGTGAAAACGATGCATCGGCCGGCCGTGCTGGACGCGGACGCACTCAACGCACTGGCCGGTCGCGCATCCCTGCTCACCGAGTGCAAAACCCCGCCGATCATCACGCCTCATCCCGGTGAGATGGCTCGGCTTGAACCTGACGCCACCCCTCAGTCTGTCAACGCTGATCGAATCGGTACCGCCAGTCGTTTTGCCAGGGAACGAGGCGTCTTCGTCGTCTTGAAGGGAGCTCGGACGGTGGTGGCTCGACCCGATGGAGCTGTGGCGCTCTGCCCTACCGGCAACTCCGGAATGGCCACAGGGGGGACAGGAGATGTCTTAACCGGAATGATGGTCGGATTGCTGGCTCAAGGCCTCCCCTCCTGGGAGGCCGCCTGTGTCGCCACCTATCTCCACGGATTTGCCGGGGATCTGGCTGCGACGGCCCTCGGGCAAGCCGGATTGATTGCCGGAGATGTGATCGATCAAATTCCCTTTGCACTAAAAGTCTTCTATGGCAAATAGCAGGCTTGGAGCTCGACCCGTGAGAGAAGACGTGCGACAACCTACCTCAGACGATCACCTAACTCTGGTGCTTTCCTCACGGACCCGCACTGAATCGCTCGGCCGAGCAATTGGACACGCTGTCACGGGAGGGGAAGTGCTGGCTTTGATCGGGGAGCTGGGTGCAGGCAAGACAACCGTGGTCCGCGGGGTCGCGGACGGCCTGGCCGCCCCGACAGCCGACGTGAGCAGCCCTACCTTTGTCCTGGTCCATGAATACGAGGGGCGGCTTCCGCTCATTCACATGGATTGGTATCGGCTGCGCTCGGCTGCGGAAGCCGAGGGCATTGGTCTTCAAGACCTTTTTACGGACCGCGGGATCACCGCCATCGAATGGGCCGACCGCTTTCCCACGCTGCTCCCTTCCGACCGGCTGGAGATCCGGCTGTCGCACAACAAGAATCGGACAAGAACCGCACAGTTGACGGCACATGGTCCGCTGGCTCTGAGAGTGCTCCATGACCTACACACGGCCTGGCCGGATTCACGGCCCCGAACCCGAATCCCCCAAAGCAGAAAGATCTCCGCCCGATGATACGTCTGATCCTCGTCGGCATTCTGTTGCTGCTTTCACTGGCATTTTTCCTCCAGAATCAGGAACAAGAGGTCACCCTCCGGTATCTGTTCGGATTGATGGAAGCCTCCACCCCGATTTATAAACCCATTCTCGCGGCCTTGGCCGTCGGTCTGTTGGTGTCCGGCATCCTGCTGTTTCCACCGTGGGTGCGAAGCCGCATCGAGTTGCGTCGGAAGACCAAGGCGCTGCAGGAGGCCGAGGTGGACCTCGAACGCCTGCGTCAGTCCTTGGAGAAACTGTCGGGTCGCCCGTCCTCATCCACCCCGTTGGAACCGTCGGAGAATTTGATCGATGAGTGACGTTGATCAAAGCCCGCTCATCCGCCAGTACCGCGAGATCAAGCGCGGCTATCCGCAGGCCATCTTATTCTTCCGAGTCGGTGATTTTTACGAAATGTTCTACGAGGACGCGCAAGAGGCCTCACGGCTGCTGTCGATTGCGCTCACGTCGCGCGACAAGCATCATCCCGACCCGGTTCCGCTTTGCGGCGTCCCTTATCACGCCGCTACCGGCTACATTGCCAAGTTGCTGAAGGCGGGCAGAACCGTGGCACTCTGCGAGCAGGTTGAGGATCCCAAGCTAGCCAAAGGTTTGGTACGGCGAGAAGTTGTCCGCCTCTTTACACCCGGAACGCTTGTGGAGACGGAGTTCTTGTCCCCAAGCGAGTCCAATCATTTGGTGGCGGTGGCCGTCCCCTCCTCACCCACCTCCACGATCGGATTGGCCGTCCTCGAAGTTTCGACGGGCGAATTTTGGGTGACAGAATTTGCCGGTTCATCAGCCGAATCTCAATTGTTGGACGAGCTCGCGCGACTGGACCCGCGAGAAGTGCTGCTATCGTCAGAGATCCCCCGTCAGAGGATGATCACGTGGCACGATCAGCTCAAACATGCGCACCTCTGTGATCGGCCCGCCGCTTCATTCGGCTATGAGCAGGCCGCGCACCTGCTTCGAACACAGTTTCAGGTATCGACACTGGACGCGGTCGGGTGTCAGGGGCTGACCGCAGCCGTCGGCGCGGCGGGAGCAGTTCTACACTATCTCCGAGAAACACAGCCGACTGCCCCGCTCGGCCACATCCGCGGACTCACGGTTCGATGGAGCCGCGACTCGATGCACCTGGACACAGTCACCATCAGGAACCTCGAACTCCTGAAGCCGATGATGGCTGGGGGTTCGCTGCAGGGCACCCAATCAACCACCCTCTTGTCCGTCCTCGACCGTACAATCACGGCGATGGGAAGCCGGCTTTTGCGGCAATGGCTGGTCAGACCCTTGATTCATTGTGATCGCATTGCGGATCGACTCGATGCGGTCGGAGAACTCAAAGATCGCTGGCAGACGCGCGGGGCACTCCGTACGGCCTTGCGCCACGTGCAAGACATCGCCCGTCTCGGCAGCCGCCTCACCCTGGGCTTGGCCGGACCCCGGGAACTGCTCGCTCTTAAGGAATCCCTCACGGCGTTGCCGGAAATTTTGGCTCAGCTGACCCCACTGACCAGCCGCCTGTTGGCTGAGACGCGCCGGGCATGGGATGATGGTGGCGATCTTCATGCCGTGATCGAACAAGCCATCCTTCCCGATGCCCCTCCGTCCCTCCGAGACGGAAATCTTTTTAAAGAGGGGTTTCATGCCGGAGTCGATGAACTCCGCAAGGCCAGCACGGAAGGCAAAGAGTGGATCATGGCGCTTGAGCGCAGGGAGCGGGAGCGAACGGGCATCGACTCCCTCAAGGTTCGCTATAACCAGGTGTTCGGCTACTACATTGAAGTCACCAAGGCCAACCTCACCCGTGTGCCGGGCGACTATATCCGAAAACAAACGCTCGCGAACGCCGAACGGTATATGACTCCGGAACTGAAGAGCTTGGAAGAACGTGTCACCGGAGCCGAGATCAAACTCTTGGCGCTGGAACACGAGGTGTTCACTGAGTTCCGACAACGGCTGGCCCAGGAAGCCCAGCGCTTAGAAGCCATCGCCGTCAAGCTCGCGCACCTCGATGTCTTGGCGGCGCTCGCTGAGACGGCGGCGCTCCATCAATACGAGCGACCCACGGTGGATGACGGCGGGCGCATCCAGATTCGCGGTGGTCGGCATCCCGTCGTGGAACGCCTTGATGCTGAGATGACATTTGTTCCGAACGATACCCTGCTGGATCTCGATGGCCACCGGCTGCTCATCTTGACCGGACCAAACATGGCGGGGAAAAGTACCTATCTCCGGCAAATCGCCCTGATCGTCCTCCTGGCGCAAGTGGGGAGTTTTGTACCGGCGTCGGAAGCGCACATTGGTGTGGTCGACCGCATCTTTACGAGAGTGGGTGCCTCGGACAATTTGGCCAGCGGCCACAGCACATTTATGATCGAAATGGTCGAAACAGCCGGTATTTTGCACAGCGCCACCCCGCGCAGCCTGATACTCTTGGACGAAATCGGCCGAGGGACCAGCACATACGATGGATTGAGCATCGCCTGGGCGG
>CAYQDJ010000005.1:0-78842 GCA_964416255.1 uncultured Nitrospira sp.
ACGGACTCATTGCCGGTGCCGGGCGGAAGGTCGATGAGCAGAAAGTTCAGGTCCTGCCATTCGACTCCTCCCAGCAGTTGATTGATGAATTCATATTTGTAGGCATCGCGCCAAATGATCGGATCATCGGGGTTCTGAAGCAAGAAGGACATGGAGGCGATTTTCAGATTGTAGGCTTGAAACGGGATGATGCCTCCGGACGTGCTGATCTTCAACTTCTGCCCTTCCGCGCCCACCATCTTGGGAATGTTGGGCCCATGGATGTCCATGTCGCAAATACCGACATGCCAGCCCTTCAGCGCGAGGCTGACGGCAAGATTGGTGGTGCAGGTGCTTTTCCCCACCCCACCCTTGTTGCTCATAATGAGCACTTTGTACTCGATGCGCTCCATGCGCTTAGCCACCAACCAACGACTGTGACCTTCCTTGTCCTTTTGGCAGCGTTCGTTTTCGTCGCAAATGGCGCAGGCCCACATGTAGGTGCAGGCATCGCCGCTCGCGCCGCCGTTGCCGCTGCTGATCATATTGAGTTCTCGCGCCATTGGATGATCCTTCTGTGTGCAAATAGGTGACGGAAACGTTATCGCCGCCGGCCGGCGCTGGGAACCCCGACGTACTCCCCCTCTCCCGATTTGGGCATAGCCATACCCGGGCGAGTGCCGCCTGCGCCGGCGGCTGCCACCGCGGGCACAAGTGCGTCCGATGGGGTTTCAGTCTTCTTCTTGTTGAAAATCCCCGCGCTGATAATGCCGACTTCATAAAAAATGTACATGGGCAGCGCCATCAGGCATTGGTTGAACGGGTCCGGCGTCGGCGTGAGAATGGCGGCGACGATGAAGGCGCCCAACAACGCCCACTTGCGATAGCGCCGGAGAAACGGGGCATCCACCCAGCCCAGTTTTGCCATGAGCGTGATGGCCAGAGGGACCTCAAAGATGAGCCCAAACACCAGCAGGAACCAAAGCGCAAAGCCCACATACTGGGCAATCGAGAGCTGCGGAATAAATCCGGCGCTCACTCCGTAGGAGATCAAGAAGTTCAACGCGAACGGCAAGACGAAGAAAAAAGAAAAGGCCACCCCGGTATAGAACGCTAGCGCACTCAGCAACGCAAACGGTCCGACAAACCGCCGCTCCTGGACGTGCAATCCGGGCATGACAAAATGCCACGCCTCCAGCAGGATGTACGGCATTGCCAGCACGACCGCAAACAACCCCGCCACTTTCACGTTCTGCCACAATGCCTCGGCGGGAGCCAAAAAGACAAACGGGACGGTGGGCAAATCCGTCGGTTCCCAAGACAGCGCGCTAGGCACAAACATATTCTGCAGGGGAATGCGAAGCCACTTGACGAGGGTATCGGCATAAAAAAAGGTGGCGACAAAGACCACCGCCGTCACGATCACGGCGCGCGTGAGCCGTACTTGGAGCTCAACCAAGTGCTCCATGACCGGCATTTTCTTATCTTCCAGCGGCTTGAAGACCGAGTCTTGCAACCACCGGTTCAAATCTGTCAGCACGCAGTCCTCGCGTTCGGCAATCGGGTGACCCGACGTCACCCGATTACTCACATCCTATACAGTGCTTACAGGCCTACTTCGGATTGATGGCGACAAACAGACTGTTTCCCTGCCGGTTCACCAGCAGAACGGCCAGTTCATCCTTCTTAATCTTGGTGGCGGCCTTTTGATAATCCTCGAGCGTCTTGACCGACTCGTGATTCACTTCCTGAATCACGTCGCCACGCTGCAGTCCAGCCGTTTCCGCCTGACCGCCAGGCTCCACCGAGGTAATGACAACCCCGGTCGTCTTTGCCGGAATATTCAGCTGGCTCATGAGCGCATTATCCAGGGTCTGCACCCGCAGGGACGCCAACACGTTATCCGGTGGCTTGATGGTTTCTCCGGGCTCCTTCGGTGGAGACGGTTCCTTTCTCGCCAAGAGTTCATCAGATGGACGCTCGGCCACTTTCACCGAGAGTGTCTGTTCCTTGCCCTCTCGCAAGACCTTGACCTGCGCGTCCCTCCCTACGACTGTCCGGGCCACCAGGTTTCGGAGTTGGCTGACGCTTTGCACTTCCTTCCCGTTGAAGGCGACCACCACATCTCCTCGCTTGATGCCGGCGGTGTGAGAGGGACCGTTTTCGTTCACGTCACTGATGAGGACGCCTTTGCGCTGCTCGGGCAACTTGAATGACTTGGCGAGTGCCGGCGTAATTTCTTGAATGGCGACACCCATCCATCCGCGGACCACTTTGCCCGTCTTTTGGAGGCTGTCGACAATATCGAGTGCGATGCTGCTGGGGATGGCAAAGCCGATGCCTTCGGAGCCACCGGTCCGCGAAAAGATCGCGGTATTGATCCCGATCAGTTCTCCGTTCATATTGACGAGGGCTCCGCCAGAATTCCCGGGATTGATCGCGGCGTCCGTCTGAATAAATTCTTCATAATCCGCAATGCCGACGTTCCCCCGGCCCAAGGCGCTGATGATGCCTAACGTCACGGTCGAACTCAGACCAAATGGGCTGCCGACCGCCAGGACCAGATCACCGACCTGCAGTTTGTCATATTCCGCCCACTTCAAAGAGGGTAAGTCCTTCACTTCGATCTTGATGACCGCCAAGTCCGTTTTAGGGTCCGTTCCTACGACTTTAGCCGGATATTCACGCCGATCGCTCAAGGTCACCGTGATTTGGGTGGCACCCTCCACCACATGATTGTTTGTGACAATATATCCGTTGGGATCGAGCACGACGCCGGAGCCCGCACTTTGGTCTGGCCGGCCATGGGGTCCCGGGGGACCAGGCGGCATCGGGGGCGGCGTAGGCAATTCACCACCCGGCTCATCGCCGGGCGGACCACCGGGAGGCCCTCCAAACGGTCCGGGAGGCAATCCGCGCCGACGCCCTTCGCCACCACCGGTCACCGCGATATTGACGACGGCTGGTGTGACTTTTTTCACGATGTCGGCAAAACTTTGCGCTAATGCGGGGGGCACGCCCGCGGCAGACGCAACGGACCCGCTCTCAAATCCCATGACGACACAGGCCGCCAGGATCAGCCCGCTCCCAACACGAAGCCACTTGGTTCCCTGCTGAATCTTCCGATTGACCATGACCCGGTTCCTCCAGAAGTTTGATCCCATCATAAATAAGAACAGTGCAGAACGCGGAATGAAGCAAGCCATGCCGAATGTGCGCTCAGTGCATCTCCGTAACCCGGCCGAACGGTGTATCTTACACAATCCCTCCGTGTGCTTCAAAGAGCAAAAAGGCCTTCCCTGATGGGATCGACATGGTCTGGCCAAGCGGGATTCGGGCCTAACTATTTGGCCTGACGCTGGCCACTGCCTCCATTTGGTCCAGCCAGGTGTGCTGCAGATTCAGTGTCAACCGTTTCGCCGCTTGGTTAAACGAGACGACGCGCAGGGTATAAGGGGCGCCTTCAAACGTTGGCGGCCAAATAGGGCGCTCCGGTTCCTGGGGCCGCAGATAGATGACGGGGTACCATTGGTTGATGCCCGGGGCCGTCGGCCGATCCAACGTGGCCCAAGCCCGCCCTTCACCCCGCAGCAAAACGGTGCCTTCATGGGCGTCGAGCAACGCCAATTCGAGCAGCGACCAATTGTCTCGTCGATAACCCGGCTGCATATGCGTCGTCCAACCCAAGAATAAGGAAACGGGATATTCCTGCTCCGTGCTGGACATGACGACCACCGCCAGGTAGTCCACTCCATGCTGCTTGGCCAGATCGGAGAATTGCGCCTGACTCCCCTCGAAGGGACGAATGTCCTCCCCCGAGATGACAGCCTTGATCCTCACGGGCAGCACCCGGGTGATCTCCTGCTTGAGCTCTTCGCCGAGCTTGGCCTTCGCCGCCTCAGGAAGATTGGGAGCCGCATCCGGCGCCGCCGTGTCGGAGACCAGCAGCAAGGCTGCTTCAAGAGGCTGTCGGCCGGCGGCCATGAGCGATCCCTCCGTCGTCTGCCCGGCCGGCATGTAATCCAGGATGCGACTGGGCGGGACCGATGAGGCGCATGCAGCAATCAGACCCATCATGGTAAGCAGTGAGAGTCCACATAGTAGGTTGCGCATTTCGCCCTCCCCAGCGAAGGTTGCGACTGTTGTAGACGTGTGTCTCGTATACGTTCGCGCCTGCGAAGCGGCTCTGTCAAGTCAGGTGTGGGCCGGCATGAGCATCGGCATGGCCGAAATCCGGAATCTTCCACGTTGGCTCGGCGGACGATCAAATGGCTCGGGGGTGCAGGCGGCTTGCATCTATCCTCACCTCCTTGTACTGTTAGGCGCCCGTTCGGTCCCTCAGGGAGGTTATGGGTGAGACAGGGTGATCGCAACTCCCTTGACCTATCCGTCGTCATCCCTGCCCATAATGAAGCCGCCCGTATCCTGCCTTTTCTCGAGTCCATTGTCGCGTACCTCACGGCACGTGCTCGGACGTTTGAGCTCATCGTGGTGGATGACGGCAGCTCGGACGATACGGGGCGCATCGTTCGACAGTTTGGCCGTCCATGGTCCTTCGTTCGGCTGATTCGGCTGCCGACCTGCATGGGAAAAGGCGCCGCAGTTCGCCAGGGTATGCAAGCAGCGAGAGGACGATGGCAGCTTTTTTGCGATGCGGATGGGGCCACGCCTATCACCGAATTGGCACGATTGGAACAGGCCCTGCTCGACGGCGCCGACCTGGCCATCGGTTCGAGGAGTCTCGCCTCCCGACGATCCGACTTCACCGTCCACGCCCGATGGCATCGGAGCGTGCTTGGCGGTGTTTTTAATGCCATCGTACGGGCCAGAGGCCTCCGCGGGATCACAGACACGCAGTGCGGGTTCAAACTGTTCAACCGAACGGTGTCGAACGATCTGTTTTCCGTCTGTTGTATTAATGGGTATGGATTCGATCTTGAGCTGCTGTTCGTCGCACAGCAGCGCGGCTATCGCATTGCCGAGGTTCCCGTCAACTGGACCGATCAGCCCGGTTCGAAAGTCCGTCTCCTTCGCGATGGCCTCGGCATGTTGCGGGAGTTGGCGGCGATTCAGCGCAATGCGGACAAAGGCCTCTATTCCGACCGCCTCCTGGTCCAGGATATGTCGCGGATTCCGTCTTCCTCAGCGCTCTTGGAGTAATCATCTGGACGATCTGTCCTCGAATAGATGACGACCTTGTGATCCTCGTATTCTTTGCGCCAGGCCGGGAGCCCGCTCACGGTTCGAGCCAAGGCGCTCTCTCGTTGGATCAACGCCCAATCAATCGAGTATTTCTCAAGAATCTCGACCTGCGGAGGATCGGCGACGCGGACATCCAGATAATCGCGGAAGATCCAGCGGTCACCTAGACGCCAGGCCGGCATCCTCCCATCGATAAAGATCTTCGTTTCGGGCAGCCACCAGAGCAGGAATCCTCCGTATTGGTAATCATGCACCGGCCGAGTGCCGACACGCGCACGATGCAGATGCAGCCATTCGACGGCTTCGATCGGGTACGACGTCCGACGAAAAGCGGCCGCCGGGTTCACTCCGAATTGCCATACATTCCGAAGATGATCCGAACCGAGGTACGTCAGGAACAGCCCCAGCACCACGGTTCCTCCAAGCGACCAAAAGGACGGGTGCATTCGGCGCACCACGGGCTTGGCGGCAATCGAGTGACGCGCCTCTTCCAACACGTCCGCGACGAGCGGCAAGCTGACGATGAGAAACAGCGGAATATTCCGCAAATGCCGCCAGGCGAGGAGGAAGAACACGGCCAGAATTCCCCAACGAACCGGTTCCATCCGTCGATACCAACACACCATTGCTGCGGCGAGCAGCGCCACCGCGGTCACGAAGAGTCGTCCCGCAAGCGTGTCGAGGGTCACCGGATGCCATTCTTGAATGGTGGTAATCATCAAACCATCGGCCAAGGAATCAAGGATCTCTTGGTGCAATCGCCACCCATAGGGATTGACGAACGTGAGCAGCCCTCCCAAACAGGTGGCGAATAGCAGCGCGCCGGCGTCCGCGACGGTCAATGGCCTCCCGGCGCTGAGCCCTGCCCTCGGCCACCGCTGGTCGATCAAAAAGGCAGTCCCTGACAATCCGACCACCAGCGCGAGATAAAACAGCCCGGCTGTAAACCCCCCATGGAGATTGGCCCACAGGAGGAAGAACGGCGGAATCAGCCAGACCATCCTGCCCTGTCCGTGAGTCATGCGATGGACGATCCACATCAACGCGGCAAGGCCCAACAAGGTCAGCATTTGTGTGCGGGCGCCAAGAAACGGGAGCGCGACCCATAACGAGAGCGAACAAGCCATCAATCGAACGGGCAGGCTCGCCATGCTGCAACGCGCAGCGATCAGCCACGCGCCGGCGGTGACCATCGCGAAGTATCCAATGACGCTCAGGGCCCCGAAGGAGCCGCCCGCCTGGTACAGACTCGCGATAAGGAGGTCGGTCAACCAGGCATGTTCCACCCACGGCCAATCGGGCATGGTATGGGAGTAAGGATCCAGCGGGGGCAGACGGCCTCCCTGTTCGATCAGGTCCAGACCGGTTCGGAGATGCCACCCAAAATCCGGCTCCGTCAGCGGTTGGAGCGTGAAGTTCGCGACCACCAGCGCCAAGAGCATCGACAAAGCCGTGGTCGAGGGGAAGGGCCGGGGACGAGGAGGGGTCATCGGCTTACATGAGAGGACGGACGCGGGACCAACTCATTGCCAAGTACCAGCCACTCGACCTCCGTTCTCAAGAAGCACCGGATGGCCTCGTGAGGGCTACAGACAATGGGTTCCTGCACATTGAAGGAGGTATTCAACAAGACCGGGACGCCGGTGCGTCGTGCGAAGGCTTCAAGCAAGCGTCTGAACAGCGGATTGGAATCTTGATCGACCGTTTGCACACGGGCCGAGCCGTCAACGTGCACCACCGCAGGAATCAAGCCCTTCGCACGAGGCTGCACTTGGGCCGTGATCGTCATGAACGGCGAGGGAGCGGGAAGATCGAAATAGTGGTCGGCCTGCTCTTCCAAGACCGCAGGGGCAAATGGTCGGAACAGTTCGCGTTGCTTGACCTTGGCATTGATCACCGCCCGAATATCCTCGCGGCGGGGATCGGCGAGCAAACTGCGATTGCCCAACGCACGAGGCCCCCATTCCATCCGGCCCTGGAACCAAAACACCAGGCGACCGCAGGATAATTCCGAGGCAACTTTTTCGCACAGCGCCTCATCGGACAGGCGATACCCCGTCAATCCGGCTTGATGCAAGGCGTCGGTGTATTCCCGGTCTGAATACTGGGGCCCATAATAGGCCGCCGTCATCACGGCAGGTTCTTTCATCCAACCTTGTCGCACACTATGCCAGAGCGCGGCACCCATGGCGGCGCCCGAATCACCTGCTGCGGGAGGAATAAACAGGTCGCGGAAGCCGGCTTCGCGCCAGAGCCGGCTGTTGGCGACACAGTTGTATGCGACTCCTCCGGCAAGACACAGATGCTCGGCCCTGGTCGTGTTCCTAAGAAAGCGCGCCAAATGCAGGAGGACCTCTTCCAAGACAAGTTGCACGCTGGCGGCGATATCTCGATGTCGCTGGGCGAGATCGTCCTGGGCGCGCCGGTTCGTCCCCAGGAGGTCCGTCAACGCCCGAGAAAACCGGCCGACACGGGCGAGATGAAAATCCAGCACCCGTGTATTCAACGCGAATTGGCCGTCCGGCTCCACACGGAGCAGGTGACGACGAATGACCTCCGCATAGCAGGGCTCTCCGTAGGCCGCCAGTCCCATCACAATGTATTCGTCTTGATCGGGAACAAAGCCCAGATAACTGGTCATGGCCGCATAGTATTGTCCCAGCGAATGCGGCAAGGGAGTCCGCGCCAGCACATCGATCTGACGCCGGTCGGCCGTGCCCAGGAGCGTCGAATGGGATTCCGAGGCGCCGTCGACCACCAGGACGGCCGCCCGTTCGTAGGGGGAGGCGAACATGCTGCTGGCCGCATGACAGAGATGATGATCGAGGAAGATCGGCTGAGGGCAGACGGTGCCATCGACCGCGCGTGTCAGATACCGGCGCAGCAGCAGGAGTTCCTTCCATTCCTGCGCCAGCCGCTCGGCTGCGCGCTGACCTTTGACCCAGCACAACTGCGGAGACCGCAGCATGGCCATTAGGGCAAGCGCCGCCCGCCGACCAAGTTCCCAGTACTTCCAAGGAACGACCACGGCATCGACCTCGCTGAGCCGAACCCGCCCTTCCTGGAGACAGAAGCGGATGGCGTGAAGCGGCACGGCCGAAACGTGTTTGACCCGCACAAACCGCTCTTCCTCAGCCGCCGCCACGACTCGGCCGTCCTCGACCAGCACCGCCGCCGCATCGCGCATATTGGACAGGCCTAATACCCTCATGCGCAGGAGAATAATTGAGTGCTGCGCGGGTAGCAAGCGGAGAAACACCCGTTGCTTTCCATCGGAGTTTCCGGTACCGTGGCGCACTTCAGCCCGGCAATAAGGCGCGCGTTGACTGTACCCAGCCCCACATCGACGGCTAATTTCTGGCGACCGCTCGGCCGCGCGCTCCTCGTATGCGCCGCCTTCATGACCATTGGGTGTGCGAGCCGCATGGAATTCCCCCCCATGGGAGAACCGCTGGACCGCACAGCCAAACTCGAGATTCCGGCATCGCTCAAGAAATTGACCGCGGAATATGTGGACTCCTGCGGGCATATGATCCAGCTTCCGATCGGATCACGTCTGGAGGAAGCCCTGGTGGAAGGCGCGTATCGGACGTTCAAGCGTGTCGTTTATGAGGGCGGGGGCAGTAAAAATGCGACGCCCGATGTCCTGCTGCGCGTCGATCTCGTCAGCTGGTCGTTCAGCATCGATAAAGACTATCTCTATGATCGGGCGCCGGCCAAATTGCAGCTCAATGCCATGGCCCGTGTGTACGACATGGACGGCGCGCTCTTACGCGAGACGGAGATCAAGACGCAGCGACAAGAGCGTCTGCGCCTCGAACTCCATCAAAAAAACTGCGACTATATTATCGACCCATTCCTTCAAGACAGCGTGGTGGACTTCGCCACAAAAGTCTCGATGGACGCCAGGCAGACGTTTGGCGCGCCGTCCCTCTCCCAGGCGGCACACATGCCTCCGACGATCCAAGGGACGGCGGCACCGGCGCCCTCAGTCGCGGATTCGTCGCCGCCCTCAGTCTCGCGCACCGCTCCCGCGACCCCGTCCGTCCTTCGGTTCAAAGCCATGGTGCTCGACGAAAACGGCAACCTCATCCTGGAAGGCGGCGAACGCCTGCGCGTGCGCGTGGACATCGTCAATACGGGCGCGGCTTCGGTCCCAGGAGCCTCCGCCGCACTGACTGGGACGCCGTTCGTCCTCGACCAATTTCCCACGACGACCTTGTCCGTGCCTCCTTTGCAGCCGGGCGAAACGAAATCCCTCGAGTTTATCGCCACCCTGCCGCCGACGGTGCGACCGCAAAAGGCCGAGTTGCAGGTGGCCGTGACGGAAGCAGGCGCTCCCGAACCGTCGTTACCGCCTCAAACGCTCCCGCTGACGATTCAGCCGACCGGCGTCAAGGCGGAGGACGTCGACCAGATTCCTGTCCCGGTGGCCGGCTTTCATCAACCGCACACCTATCTGATATCGATCGGCATCAGCTCCTATCGCGATCGGCAACTGTCGACTCGCAAGTATGCCTCGCTCGACGCCGAAATGGTCGCGCACTATTTTCAGTCACTCGGAGGACTTCCGGCCTCGAACGTTCGCCTCCTTCAGGATTGGAAGGCGTTGAAGCCGGATATCGACGAAGCCCTCCTCGATTGGCTCCCTTCGCACATGACCAAGGAGGCCGTCGTCATCGTCTATTTTGCAGGCCAGGCGTTGGTTTCGCCAAAAGGAGACGTCTTCCTGGTCCCGTACGAAGGAAGCGCCACGGCCGTCAACAGGCTCTATCCGTTGAAAGACCTCGAAGCGGCCCTCTCACGGCTGAAGGCTAAACAAACCGTCCTTCTGTTTGACGGACCGGTCGCCAAACTGTCCGGCGCGGCCAAGACGAAATCAACGGCGCCCAAGTGGGATCTCGGCGGGAATGGCATGATCCGGCTGATCGCAGGCGAGGGGATGAGCCAAGGCTTGGAGGACGATAAGCACCGGCATGGATTGTTTACCTACTATCTTTTGCGCGGACTTCGAGGAGAAGCGGATCGGAACCGCGATGGCGAGGTCACGTTCGAGGAAGTTGCCGGCTACGTCACTCAGAAAGTCGCCTGGGCTTCGAAATCTCAGTTTCATGTCGAACAGCAACCTCACTTGTTTCCTCCGCTCAAACCGGGTGAGCAGCCGGGCGCCTTCCTCCTGACGAAACCGGCGTCGATCAGCGGGTTACAGACCTCTTCTCCTTAGCGGCGAATCCCCGCCGCCTTGCCGGCCCCCTCAGCGAGACCGATTCACAGTTGTTGTACGGCTCGCCGGTGACGGCAAGCACAAAAAAAAGGGTGAGGATTTCTCCCCACCCTTTCACAATCTCTGCTGCCGCTCGACGATTACTCGCTCTTGCAGAAGCTCCGCTCGTAGTTGATGATGGTCCAGGCTTCCTCTTCCGTGATGGCGGCCGGGATCAAGGAGACCATGCCGGTCCCTGCGCTGCCGTTCTTGATGACCCAAAAGAGCTCGCCGTCTTTCCGCTTCTTATGGAATTTGCAGTTCGTGAAGTCCCGAGGGCTGGGATTCAGAATCGCGCCCGCCGGTCCGTCCCCCTTGCCTTCCTTACCGTGACAGTTAAAGCAGGTGCCTTTTCCCTCGAACAACGCCTTGCCCTTCGCAATGCTTTCCGGAGTCGAAGCGACCGGATTCTTCATCGCCTTGGCATCCGAGAGCTGGTCGGCAGGGACGCGGGATTTCAAGGGATCCTTTTCTTCGGCGCCCACCACGGTGGCCGACATTAACATCAGGGCTGCACCAATTCCCAAAAACCTGGACAGATACCCCATCACACTTCCTCCTTTGTGTTGGAATCCACTGCACATGAATCGGCCAATGGCCGCTGGCTTATAACAGTACCCAGCAAGAGTCCAAGAAGCGTTCGAACTATAACAACGCCTTTTGATTCTTGTCAACAAATCATCCCGTCAACCGGATGCTTCCCCGTCATATTTCTAGGAGCTTGTCCGACATTGCCGTTCGTGACGAGGCGAAGGAGGTGCGGCAAGCTGCGAGGCCGCAGGCCCGGAAAAACCGGAGGCGTATTCGTTGGAATACATTGAGAATTTTTTCTGGTCGAGAACGACCAGATGGTTGCAGATCGTTCGCTGCGGTAGAAAGCGCAATGTTGGACAGGCTCCTAAGCATCACACCTCATGCCAATACCCCCGGACAGTCGAACCACACGGCGTTGCGGCGTTGCCAACCCTGGAGGGAACGGACCTGTCAAAACGTGACACCATGGCGCCTCATGGCCTCAATGGCACTTGGTTCTACGTTTTGACTCGACGAATGAACGGAAGAAAAGAAGAACGGTGGGAGGTTATCGCTTGAGAACAATATCGCGGGCGACCTTCCCGCTTGGCCCGAACGGTTTTTGAGGCTTTCCGTTCAGTTCTGCCTTGACGCCGCCGGCATTGCCCAGCGTCAGGATGAACTGATCTTGCGCTTTCCAATTCGCTTTTTCACCCGGCCGAAGCAAAGCCTCTTGCGGACTGCCGTTGTCGATTTGCACTACGACCCAGCTCAGTTCCGTCGCCTCCAGATCCAACACCAATTGCCCATCGTGAGCCGCCGCTCCGTCGAGGGAGATACCGGACAAGGGCCCTTCGATCGCCGGGAGGGTCGCGAACTCCGGTTCCGGTTTCGCCGCGAGAGCCGGAGGCACCGGCAACTCGCTCGGTCGGGAATCATGGGCGGCTCTGGGCGCCTGGGCAGGCCCCTCGCTCGGCCTCGGCACGGCGGCGGGAGGCACGGCCTGCGGTTGAACGGTGCCCTCGCCCGGATCTTTGGCCATTGGCGTCACGCGTTTGGAGGACGACACGTCGGGGCTTCCCCTCCGCAGCATCGGGGACTGTTCCCGACTGAGGAGAAACACCAGCGTCAACACGGCGATGCCGATGGCGACCGCCACCGCTTTCCGATTCGCCCGCCGCTTACGCTCTTCCTCTGCCTGGCGCACCTTCAAACGTTCGCGTTCATCCTGCTTCTCATAAAACGCGCCGGCCGACTGGATGAATCGGTGAATGGCATCTTCTTCGTCGAGGCCCAACGAGCGTGCATACGAGCGAACAAACCCCTTGGCGAAGACTTGGTCGGGCAGTTTCGCAAAGTTTCCATCCTCCAGCGCCCTCACAAAATCCGATCGGATGCGCGTTTTGGAGGCGACCTCGTCGACCGTCAACCCCTTCGTTTCGCGCACTTGCTTGAAGAACTCACCTACGGATTCCATACATCCTCTACGGCCTCAATCGCGTCAACAGATCCTCGGCAGCGGCGCCATATTCGCCACCTTTGTCCAGCGTCGTGACTTTGATCAGCATCTCGCGAGCCCGGGCATTGTAGCCCATTTTGTAATACACGCGGCCTAACTCCAGTTGCACCATCGCGGGCGGCACACTGGGCGGATTGACGGTCACGGCATCCTCCAGGACTTCCATGGAGGCTTGCAGGTCGCCTTCGTGAGCAAGCGCCCGTCCCAAGTGGTACCGGGCAAGATCAGGCGTGGGATACAAGGGGTTCGACAACGCTTGGCGGTAGGCCTTGATCGCCTCATCCCACCGGTCTTGGCTTGCCAAAACTTGTCCCAAATAGGTGTGTGCCTCTGAAAACGCCTCGTCGATGCTGAGCGCCGCTCGAAACTCTTCTTCCGCGCGGGTCAACTTCCCTTGCAACGCGTAAATATGTCCCAGCGCATAATGGGCATCCTTGTTGTGGGGGTTCAGTTGAACCGCTTTTTGAAACGAGACGAAGGCTTTCTGCCGGTCACCGGTCAGGCTGGCCACGCCTTCCTGATAATAGCCTTGAGATTTCTGAATGGCCTCTTCGCTGGTCGCGCAGCCGGCGAGCAGCCCGAATAAGAAGCATCCTCTGATCATCGAGCTTCGCAACGTCGACCGAAGATCCCCTTCCGTCACACAGGTGCCATGGCTCACTGAATGTCCTCGAAATGGGTCAATCGCTTAAACTCCCGATATCGCGCTTGGATCTCTTTGTAATCCAGGATGCGCAATCGGTCAAGACTAAAGGCTTCAACGGTAAATGAGGCCATGACGCTCCCGAAGATGATGGCCTGTTTCATGGCCTCGAGCGATCGATTGCCCGTCGCGGCCAAGTATCCCAAGAAGCCTCCGGCAAACGTATCCCCGGCGCCCGTCGGATCGCGGACGTCTTCAAGGGGAAAGGCCGGAGCTCCGAACACCTGGCTGCCGGTGAACATCAATGCGCCGTACTCCCCGCGCTTGACGATCAGATGTTTCGGGCCTCTGGACAGCACAAGCTTGGCCACTTTGACGAGATTGGACTCCTGGCCCAAGGCCCGGGCTTCGCCGTCGTTGATGATCAAGACGTCCACCCGTTCCAGCACCTTCCACAGGGCCTCACGCTTCCCATGGATCCAAAAATTCATCGTGTCACAGGCCACGAGCGCCGGACGCTCCACTTTCTGCAAGACATCGAGTTGGAGTTCCGGATCGATGTTGCCCAGAAACAAAACCTCGGGGGAACGATACGCTTCGGGAATCTTCGGACGGAACGTTTCAAATACGTTCAGTTTGGTGTCGAGCGTATGCGCTTCGTTGAGCTGATGCGTGTATTCGCCCGTCCATCGAAAGGTGGCACCCGGTCGCCGTTCGAGCCCGGACAGATCAATGCCTCGGCTTTTGAGAAACGCCACATGCTGAGACGGGAAATCCTCTCCCACCACCGCGATCAGCGCCACCGTCGTAAAGAAACTGGCGGAGGTCGAAAAATAGGTCGCCGATCCTCCCAGAATGTCCGTCCCCTCGCCAAACGGAGTTTTTACCGTATCAAGCGCCACTGATCCGACCACCAATAGTTTGCCCATCTTCTCACCGCGCTCCTTTCTTCACAGTCCAGACCCGACGCGTCAGCAGGCTCAGCTTCTTCCGCGCAGCCGCCGGGATGCTGACCGGCGCCGTCACGATGGCATTGGTCAACGCCTGTTGACAGGCACACGCCGGCCATGCGTCCATCTCCGGCGCCAGCGCCGTGACGATGCGCTTGGCCATCTCGACATTGGCATGCAGCGTCGCAAGGATGGCTTCAACCGTCACGGCCTCTTCCGTGTCGTGCCAGCAATCGTAGTCGGTCACCAGAGCCATGGTGGCGTAACAGAGCTCCGCTTCGCGGGCTAATTTGGCTTCGGGCATGTTGGTCATCCCGATGACGTCCACGCCCCACTGTCGGTACAGACTCGATTCCGCTTTGGTCGAAAATTGCGGTCCTTCCATGCAGAGGTACGTCCCGCCTTGATGACACGTCGCTCCTACCCGACGAGCGGATGCGGCCAGCGCGTCGGCCAGGGTGGGACAGATCGGCTGGCCGAACGCGACGTGCGCCACGATGCCTCCCTCAAAAAAGGTGGAAGCCCGCCGTTTGGTCAGATCGATGAACTGGTCAGGCAACACCATCTGGCCGGGACGGATCGCTTCTTTCATGCTGCCGACCGCACTGACGGACAATACCCTGGTGACGCCCAGCGTCTTGAGCGCGTAAATATTCGCCCGATAGTTGATGTCTGTCGGATTCAGCCGATGCCCCCGCCCATGCCGCGAGAGAAACGCCACTCGGGCGCCCTCCAATGTGCCCAGCCGAATCGTGTCCGATGGGGCGCCAAACGGCGTACGGATCCGAATGTCGCGCGAATCTTTGAGCCCCTCGATCTCGTAGAGACCACTCCCGCCGATGACCCCCACGGACGCTCGGCTATTCCGCGCTAGGCGTGTCATCTGCATAATCCTTTCTCACCATCTGTCGGGGCAGACCTGTGTGCGGGCCGTCCATCATCCGCTTCAGAAACCCCTCAATGCGTTCGAGCACTCGCTCTCTGGTGCGCGGAAGCGGGTCTCCTTCGTCGATCGTGATCCACTCAATGCCTGGTTCTTTGCGAAACCATGTCATCTGACGCTTTGCGAAATGCCGGGTATCGCGCTTGAACCGCCGGATCATTTCCGCAGCATCGTAGTCACCGGCCAGATAGGCGGACACATGGCGGTAGCCCAGCCCCGTCATGGCGCCCCGATGCCGGTCATATCCATGATCAAGCAGGGTCTGGGTTTCCGCGACCAGGCCATGCGCCAGTTGGCGATCGATGCGTTCTTCAATACGGCGGTACAGCGCCTCGCTGGAACACCTGAGTCCGAGCAGCAGCGGCGCGAACGTGGAATTCCGGAAGGCATGCCGTGCCTGCATGTCGGATATCGACTCTCCCGTCAGTCGATACACTTCCAGTGCGCGTACAACCTTGGCCTCATCGTGCGGATGTAACCGCGCGGCGGTGTCTCGATCAACCTGAACCAGTTCGGCATACAAACGGTCTCGCCCGTGGTCCCGACTGATCCGCATGAGATCGGCGCGGACCTTCGGGTTCGCCGGAGGAGCCGGACACAAGCCGCGCACCAACGCGCGGATGTAGAGCCCAGTCCCGCCCGCCACCAGCGGCATCCGCCCCTCCTCATAGAGCCGATCGATTTCGGCCAGCGCGGCGTGCCGATAGCACCCGGCATTGAACGGCTGATCGGGGTCCACCAGATCAATCAGGCGATGCGAAACCCCCTGGCGTTCCGCGACGGGCGGTTTATCCGTCCCAATGTCCATCCCTCGATAGACCTGGCGCGAATCGGCGGCCAGCACAGGGGTGTCCAACACCTGGGCGACTTGAACCGCCAGGCGGCTCTTGCCGACCGCCGTCGGCCCCAGCAAGACGATCAATGGCCGCCGTTCGCACAGATGAGAGGAAAGCTTCACCGGGGGGTCCTTAGAGGGAACCGGTCACCAACCGGCTCGACCAAACATCCGTTCCAGATCCTGCGTACGCAACCGGAATACCGTGCGCCGTCCATGCGGACAGGTCGTGATCGCTCCTTCGGTGATCCAATCTTCAACGAGCGCCTTGATTTCCGCCAACTCCATGGAACGACCCGCTCGGACGGCTCCATGGCACGCTAAGGACGCCAGCACCGGCTGGACGCGCGACTCCATCGTGGGCAGGCGGTCCCATTGTTCAAGATCATCGAGAAGATCCCAAAGAAAGCGATCAGGGTCAACGCTTCCGATGCCGAGAGGCACCGCTCGGATCATGACCGTCGACGGACCGAATGGTTCCACGTCGAGCCCCAGCTGTTCCAAATCAAGACGATGGCGGCCGAGCAGGGCCGCTTGAGAGGCCGACACCTCCAGCGATCGAGGGATCAGCAACGCTTGGGACTGGATCCGGCGCGTCGTCCATGCCCGTGACAGGCGTTCGAACAGCACGCGCTCATGCACCGTGTGTTGATCGAGCACCGTCAGGTCTCCGCCGATCTCAACGATCAGGAACGTTCGATTCACTTGGCCCAACGCATGCACTTCCTTCGATGGAGCGCGCACGTAGGACTCTGCCGCCTCACTGACAAATGCCAATTGTGCCGTGTCACCCGTCGAACGCGCGGCCTCATTCAACGCAACGAGACTCTCTCCGGACGCGCCCTCTCCGGGAACAGGCATATCGCGCCAGGCCACGGATGTCCCACCGGGGCACGGTCCCGGCCCCGTCTTTGAAGCGACCGTTGCCACAGACGGCTGGCCCGCCATGCCCAATGCCTGACGGATGGCCCCTCGCACGAGTTGGTGGATCATGTCCTGGTCGGAAAATCTGACTTCCCGTTTCGCGGGATGGACATTGACGTCGACACGGTCGGCATCCACCTGCAGAAACAACACGAAGGAGGGATGATGCCCTTTCGGCAAGAATGATCCATAGGCGTCCGTCACGGCGTGGAGCACCGTGCTGTTCCGCACCGGGCGCTGGTTCACAAACAACTCCTGCGGCGTTCTCGAGGTCGTCGCATGAACGGCATCGATCGTCCAGCCCCTCACCATGGCCATCGGCAACCCGCCGTCCACCGGCACGCAGCGATCCAGAAAGGTCGTCCGATACACTTGCCCGATTCGTTCTTGAAGGGTCGGCACCGACGGATAGTTCATCACGTCCTGCCCATTGTGCACCAGCCGAAAATGGACCGCGGGCCACGCCAATGCCGTCTGTTGGACCACCCGGCTGATGTGGGAAAACTCGGTCGCCGCCGACTTGAGAAACTTCTTTCGGGCCGGCTGGTTGTAAAACAGGTCGGCGACATCAATCCTGGTGCCCGCAATGGGCGGAGCCTCGGATGCGGGACCGATCACCCCGCCGGACACTTCCACCATGGTGCCGATTGTGGCTGTCGGCGGGGCCGTGAGCAGACGGACCGTGGAGACGGACGCGATACTGGGCAAAGCTTCCCCGCGAAACCCCATCGTCCGAAGCGCCCAGAGGTCGTGATCGGTACACAGTTTACTCGTGGCGTGCCGTTCGAATGCACGGGCGGCGTCCTCAGCGCACATCCCTTCCCCGTCGTCCGTGACCCGGATCAACGTCAGCCCGCCGTGCTTTACCTCGACGGTAATGGACCGGCTGCCCGCGTCCAAACTGTTTTCGACGAGTTCCTTGACGACGGCCGACGGACGCTCGACAACCTCGCCCGCGGCAATCCGACTGACCACGTCACCCGGCAAGACGTGGATCTTCCCGCTGATGCCGCTCGTTAGCACTCCAAGAGCTCCTTACACGAAGCGGGAGAACACCGCGGGAGGACGCGAGGGTGCGGCACCACTCACCGGATTTCCGCCAATTTGTTCTTGGCCAGTTTGGATTCGTCCGAGGTCGGAAATTCCTCGACCACGCGCTTGAAGTACTTGCGGGATTTCACGAGATCGCCGGTCTCGGCAGTGGCGAGGCCCAGCTTGTACAACGCCGCCGGCAATTTTTCATTGCCCGGATATTCCGCGACCAGATGTTCAAACGATTGAATCGCCCGTGAATAGTCCTTGAGATTGTAGTGGGACTCCCCGAGCCAATATTGAGCGTTCGAGGTCAATGAGGTGCCGGGAAAGTCCTTCACAAACCGCTGAAAGCCCGACACAGCCAAGTCGTATTTTCCATTGAGATAATCATTGTACGCCAAATTGAATGCGGAGGTCGGCGTGATGCCCGGCACGCCCGGTACAATCGTCATGCCCTCGGCCGGCGTCGACCTGTTCGGCCTGGCGGCACGGGGCTCGGAAGGAGCCATATCGAACCTGGCCGACGGCTGTCCCATGCCCTCTTCCAGTTTAGCCAAGCGGGTCTCGAGTTTTTGAAGCCGGGAGGTCAACTCCTCATACCGTGGCTTGCCCGGCTCCCCGTCCTTGGCCCGTTCCACCGACTCCAACCGTCGCACCACCGCATCCACCCGTTGATGATCCTGGTCTTGGGAGCGGGCGATCGTCGTAAGCTGATCGCGGACCTCCACGAAGTCGGCATGTTTGGCGCACCCGCTGAGCAGGACCAACGGGACGACGGCCCCGACGGTGATGCCTACCCAGAGAGGACACTCACGCATGGGGGTCACCGGCCCTCCTTTAACTGCGCGAGCTTGTCTGACGCTTTCCCGGCCTCGGGACTCCGGGGGTAGAGCGTGACAACCTGTTTAAAGGCGGAGGACGCACGCTTTCTGTCTTTCAGGGCAAGGTAGGCATACCCTTTTTTGAGAATGGCCGCAGGGACCTTCTCGCTCCCGGGATAATCCAGTTCGACCTTATCGTAGGCGTCTATGGCTTTCCGAAAGTCTTTCTGTCCATAGTAAGCCTCTCCGAGCCAATATCGCGCGTTGGGCGCCAGATCAGAATTGGGGTATTCCGACAAGAATGCGGAAAACCCATGCCGTGCACCTTCTAGGTCGCCGTCGCGGAAGAGCGCAAGGACCCGTTCGTACCGATGCTTGTCTGCACGTTCGCCGGAGTGCGACGACTCGACGACCGCCATCTCCGAAGGAGCCGGGATGGAAGCCACGGGGCCCGGGGCCGCGTACGCGTTGCCCGACCCGGATTGCGCTGAAACACTGGCGTTCGAATGCTGAAGGGGCGGCTCCTTCGCAGGTTCTTCGGTCACGACCATTGAGCTTCGGTGAGCCTGTTGGGGCACCGGCTGCTGCTGCCCCACTTTGTGGTCGAGTTGCTCCACGGACTTGCCCAACGAGTCGATGCGGCGTTCCTGCTCGTCAAACCGGGCCGCCACCTTCTGCGCGAGGCCATCGATCTGCCGGTCCTGTTCATCAAAGCGAGTCGTCACCTTCTGTCCAAGCACTTCCACTGCCTTTGCGACCGAGGTGACGCTCCGATTCACGTCGGTCCCATGGCTGGAGGCCGCCTTGGCGTCCGCCTCCATTCGCCCGGCCAATGTTTTGGATTGTTGCTCTTCCTGCGCCATGCGTTCGTTTAAGGTCGTCAACGCTTCCCGGAAGCCCGTCAGCGCCTGATTGAATTGAGCGAACTTCTGCGAAACCTGCTCGATCCGGTGCTGGTTTTCGACGGCTCCCTTCTGCTGCTCGTCGAACTTTTGATCGACCCGCTTTGCCAAACCATCGTTGGTACGCTGCACAACCTCGGCGATATCCCGTTTCAGCGCTCCCATGGCGCCTTCCATCGCTTTCGTCAACTCGTCCAGCCGGGCGGCGACTTTCGCGTCCTGCGTCTCAAAACTCCGTTGGACCCAGGCATACCGCGTCGTGCTATCTGTCTCCATTTTGGCCGCCAACTGCTCCAATTTTTTCGTTTGTTGTTCGACCTGGGCCGACCGGTGCTTTAAATCCTCCTGTTTCGCCTGCAGCTCCTGCGCTTGATGCAGCGCTTTTTCAAGATCCCCTCGCAACCGAGGCAATTCCTGCTCGCGCAAGGTAGTAATCTCCTGACTCTGCCTGGCACGGGTCTGGGCCAGCTCATCGCTGGACTGCTTGATACGCTGCTGGAGCGTCTTCTCGGTCTGTTTGAGATCCGCTTGCTGCGCGACACACCCCGACAGCAGCGTCACCATCAGCGCCAGGACAACAACCACAAGGCACCTCGCTTGTTGATGAATGTTGCGCCTACGTCGCGGACCCTCCGGCGGACGGCTTACCCGCCGCCCGCGTTCCACTGCCGGGGCCGACGACCGACTCGACGGTTACTTGTCCGCCCGGACGACCACATGACCACGGCGATTTTGGGCGTAACACGCTTCCGCGTGCTCCCTGCAAAACGGCCGTTCTTTCCCGTAGGACACGATCGCTAACCGATTCACGGCCACGCCGAGTTCCACCAGGAAGTTGCGAACGGCTTTCGCGCGCTTTTCGCCCAGGACCAGATTGTACGCCGAGGTCCCGCGCTCATCACAATGACCTTCGATCTTCACCTGCGCCCCGGGATTGGCCCGAATCCACTCCACATTCCGGGCCAACGCCTGGCGGCCTTCGTCCGAAATCGCAAAGCTGTCGTAGGCGAAGAAGACATCCCGAAGTCCGGCCATCGCAGAGGCCGTTTGCTCCGCTCGAATCTCTTCGACCTGCCGGCCGGGATTGCCTGGGTCGGCTTTGGCCATCAGCACACCCGGGCCGACTCGTTCTTCGGACGGATTCTTGTTCAAACCCTGCAGGTCGTCGGCCGCCGTGTCCCGGGTGGACAAGGAGGTCTCCGGGAAGTTGGGACTCGCCATCACTTTGTTGCTCCCTTGGCTCGAACTCGCGCTCATCCCGCCGCTACTATCCTTACCCTTGACCAGGACATGCTGGGAAGCCTGCGTGTCACCGCCGGACTGGACGGACTTCTTGGAACAGCCGGGCACCCCAACCACTAATAACCCTACCATCGCGGGCACACAGATTGTTGAACGTAACTTCTTCATATCGTCCATCCTCCCTTCAGATGTCATCTACTCCCTACCGCCGACCGCGCGCCGACCAGCCCCTCCTGGGCTCAGAGGGCCGGCGACCACGTTGGGGCACTGTTATGCGTACCGGTGAAGGTAAGCCGCTCCAAATCCTTGCCGTCCGCATTGATCATATAGATTTGGCTTTTCCCGTCCGCTGTCGAGCTAAATACCAGGTGCCGGCCATCCGGCGACCAGGAGGGAGAATCATCCACTCCCGGTCCGGTCGTCAACTGGACACGTTTTTGCCCGTCCGGCGTGATCAAACAGAGCTTGTATTCTTTCTTCGGCGTCCGGCAGACATACGAAATCCAATTCCCTCGCGGAGACCAGGCCGGAGCCGCGTTATATTCCCCTTCGAAGGTCAACCGGCGAACATTGGACCCGTCCGCGCTCATTAGAAAGATTTGCGGACCTCCGCTACGGTCCGACGCGAAGGCAAGTTCGCGGCCGGAAGGAGACCACGAGGGAGAGAGGTCTCCAGAGGCGTTGACCGTCAAGCGCTGCAGGGATTTTGTTCGTGTATCCAGCCGGTATAGTTCGGAATTGCCTTCATGACTTGACGCAAAGGCCAGGAAGTTGCCATCCGGGGAAAGGGCCGGCGTGATATTCAACCCGCCCAACGACACAATCGTCCACCGCTTCCCTGTCGCCAACTCGATCATGTCGATATCCTGCGTGTTCCGGTTCCGGTAGGCCGTGAACACGAGAAACCGCCGATCGGGGGACCACCGCGGCATAAGATTGAGAAAGCCGTCTGACGTAAGTTGTCGGGCATCATAGCCGTCGTAATCCATGACGAACAGTTCACGGGCCGATCCCAGCTCGGCCACATAGGCGACTTTGGTCCTGGCAATGCCCGGTTCTCCGGTATACCGAAACACGAGTTCGTCGGCGAATCGATGGGCCATCAGCCTGACCACGGAGGACGATCCGACGTAACGTTTGCCTCCGACGACTTCATCGCTTCCGGCATCATAGACGTAGCCATCCATGTGGACATCCGCGTCCTTTTCACGTTCGCCGCTTTTCATGCCGGCCCTGCCCCAGACAATGACCGAGACGCCATGCTCGGCCGCCTGCCTGAAACTCGGATCCGGTCCGGCCCCCAAGTCGCTGACTTTGATCCCGACGCTCGGCAGATCCACCAGAGAGAACACCAAGGACCGGCGCACGTCTGCCTTGAGCACTTCTTCGATGCGTCCTCCCAACCAGTCCGGTCCGCCGGTGTTGCGGATGCCGGCGACGCCTAAGGGAATTTTCTGAAAATCCGGCCTCGTGGCTTCAAGAAACACATCGGCCGCACCAGATTCGAGAATCCAGAGGAGCCCGAGTGCGGCACACAGGCTCGTCAACATGGTGGTCCGGACACTCATGCGTTACCCCTGGGGCTGGTCGCCGACCGTGAACGTAAAATGGGCATCAAAGTAGGGATCCGTGAGCTCGGATGGAAACGCCGGCAAGGGAATCGCACTGACCACCGCGCGTTTCCCGGCCAGATCGTAATACTCGTTGCCGGACGATTGTTCGATGACGACCCCGCTCACCGTACCGTTCCTGTGGAGCCGGAACTTGATGATGACCAAATAGGTCTGTCCCGTCACGTCGACCGGTGGCGCGTTCCAGAAGCTGCTGATCCGTTGACGCACGCGCCCAAGATAGGCATTGGATCCCGGTGCCATACCGGGCACCTTTAATGCGGTATCCACCGCCTTCACGCTCGGGATCTTGGCCTCCATTGGCGGTGGGGCCGGTGGCTTTTCGGGCATGGCCAGCGGAGCGGTCTTAGGTAACTCGACCTGCTTGATCTTCTTGAACTCTTCGTCCACCTCTTTGGTCATTTCGTCGGCGAATGACGGGCGCGGCTTGACATCAGGCGGGTGAGCTGCGGGATCTTGTATGTCGGGGACGACGGGGACATCCGGCAATTTGAGGTGCGCTTTCTTGGGTCTGTCAGCCGGGGCAAAATCGCCGACCTTCGGCGCATCGGGCGGTAATTGAATCCCCTTCATGACATCGCGCATCAGGTCGTCCCTGAGCTTCGCCGGAGCGGGCGGGGCCGGGACGGGAGCCGCCTTCTTCACCGGAACAGGCACCGGCACGGGAACCGCGGCAGGAACGGGGGCAGGGACAGGAGTCGGCACAGGAACAGGAGTCGCCACACGAGCAGGCGTCGGCACAGAAGCAGGGGTCAATGAAGGAGCAGACTTCACCGGAGCGGGCTTGGGCGTCTCAGCCACTTTGGGCTTAGCCTTGGGAGGCTCGATCGTCCGAATCGGCGGAGTAGGCAGGTGCGCAAGCGACACTTCCATCGAAGCCAGCGGTCGTTCACCGAGATGCGGCAGCCGAACAAACGCCGCCACGATCAGCAGTCCCACATGGAGCGCCAAGGACAGTGCCAGAGTCGATCCGAGCCGGCGCCCCCCCTGAGCCTCCCATTCATTCCCCCACCACCCATCGGCCGCCCCCGAAGCCTGCATCACGGTCACACACGCTCCTCATTTCTTGTGTCGAACAGGCACCGTCTCGGACACGCGCTCCGGGCCGGTCGGATCGGTCACCATGCCCAATTTCTCGATCCCGGCCTTTTTCACCCCGTCCATCACCTGCACAACCACGCCGTAGGGAACCTCGCGGTCCGCCCGCAAGTACAGCGACACGTCGGCATGTTCTTCCTTGAGCACCCGCAGTTTTCGTTCGAGCTGGACAAGACTGACGTGATCCTTGTCAAGATACAGACGCTGGTCTTTTTCAATGGTCAACACCGCGCGCAGCTCGGGTTTGATCGTGTTCGACGCGGAGGTCGGCAGCTTAATGTCCATGCCGCGATACAGCATGGGAGCGGTGACCATAAAGATCACCAGCAGTACAAGCACCACATCGACCAACGGAATCACGTTAATCTCCGCCAGAAAGCGGCGTTGCCGACTCTCCAAAATCATGCTTTGACTCCTACCGGAAGCGGCTTGGTCTTGGCGGGCAACATCGTAAGGAGCTCCACGACCACAGCGTCCATGCGAAACGCCGTCCGCCGAATGCGAGTCAGGAAATAGTTATAGGCAATCACCGCCGGGATCGCAGCAAACAGTCCGGCGGCCGTGGCCACGAGCGCCTCTGACACACCAGGAGCGACAGCCGCGATGCTAGCTGTGCCTTGCGTCCCGATCTCTCGGAAGGAGTCAATAATACCCATGACCGTCCCCAGCAATCCAATAAAGGGACTGATGTTCCCGGTGGTGGCCAAAAACGGGAGCAACGACTCTAGTTTGGCGATTTGCCCTTGAGCCAGGTGGGCTGCCGTTCGCTCGATCACTTGGCGATCAAAGGTGGTTTTCATCAGCCCATCCTGCGGCTCCCACCCATCCCGTCCAAGACGATCGATGACCCCATGAAACATCCTTGCGCAAGGACTCGCCGTTGCCCGATAGGCATGCCGGGCCACTTCGTCGACTTCTTTCGCCTTGGACAAGACCGCCATGAATCGGTGATCTTCCGTATCAGCTGAACGAAAACTCACGAACTTAAAGAGGATAATGGCCCAAGAAATCACGGAAAAGCAGAACAACACCACCAACACCACCTTCGAGACCAGCCCGAGAGAACTCAGCAGTCCGATGGGACCAGTTTGAAACATACAGGCCTAGCCTCTCCCTCCTTGATTCCTGGCGCGCTGCATCGTGAATGGAGTGTACCAAACACTGGGGAAAATGGCGGGGCCGACGGGATTTGAACCCGCGACCTCCAGATTGACAATCTGGCGTCCTAACCAGGCTGAACGACGGCCCCTCAGAACTCTACGTATGGCGGAAGATTGAAACGACAAGACAGTATATGGAGGTCGGTCTTGGCCCCGACCGATTACGTGATCTTGTGCCGGTCTCAAACCTGTCTGCGTACCAACAACTGATGGTAGGCGGAACAGGGATCGAACCTGTGACCTCTGCCTTGTAAGGGCAGCGCTCTCCCGACTGAGCTATCCGCCCGTTTTTCTTAATAAGCTGGCGGAGGTTATCAAGTCCTCTGATCCTTGTCAACCGGTACGCGCACTCTTCTTGCAAACATTTTACGTAGGCAACGCCCGATCCGCCTGCCGCGCTCTTCTCTAGCCCACATTCTTCATGACGGTTTTTGACGAAACCATCGAAACGCCCAGCGAGGTCCGCGACGCGAATACATCGCGTCAACGTTTGCGGCCTGCGGCCAAGCCCGTCGGAGCGGCGTCTCGGCGGTTTCAGTGGAAGCGCTCAGGAAAATGTGGGTTGGCCTAGGCAGAAGACCGGCGGCTCGACCTCTGTCTCGGGAAATACCGCCGATGGATCTCCTTGAGCCGGCTCCGTTCCACATGCGTATAGATTTGAGTCGTGACGATGTCGGCATGCCCTAACATCATCTGCACGGCGCGGAGATCGGCACCGCCCTCGAGCAGATGAGTCGCAAAAGAATGCCGGAGCATATGCGGTGAAATGGGTTTGAGAATTCCCGCCCGGCGGGCACGCTGACGCAACGACTTCCAATAGGCCTGCCTGGTAAGAGAGGGTCCCCGACGCGAAACAAATAGCGCCCGTGACGCGCGTCCTTTCAGCAAGACCGGCCGTGCATGCTCCACATAGGTCAGGAGGGCTGCACGAGCGGCCTGTCCCATGGGAACGACGCGCTCCTTCCCACCTTTTCCGAACACGCGCAAATAGCCGACCCCCAGATCCATGTGGTCCATCCGAAGGCCGACCAGCTCCGAGATTCGAAGACCGGATGCATACAGCAACTCCAGCATCGCCCGATCACGCAAGTCTTCCGCCGTCGGACGGGGCGGGACATTCAACAGGGCCGCGACGTCTGCACCGGTCAAGATCTTGGGCAATCGAACCGGTCGACGCACCGGAGCAAGATCTCTCACCGGATTCGTCGGGATGAGTTTCTCCCGGGTCAAGAAGCGGAACCATCCCCGCAGCGCCGATGTCATGCGGGCGATCGACGCGGCGGCGAATCGCTGCTGCGTGAGGGTGGTCAGGAACTCTCGGACCAGCGGCGGGGAAACGGCGCTGCGCATCGGCAACCGGTTGCGGCTCAAGTAGTGCTGGAATTTGGTCAGATCCCGTCGATAGGATTCTAGGGTATTGACGGCCAATCCTCCCTCGATGCGCAATTCACGCAGGTAACGTTCGACGAGAGGATCCAACATGGGTGACGCGTCGTCGATCATCGCGATTCGTAGTATGGATTGTGCCGCGAGTGCAGGCACTATAGACAACATGGTTTCCGAACACAACACAGGGAGCGGCAGTTCTCCTTGACACCCCGCACCCTTTCCGTTACTAGTCACGTCACACGAACCATCCCTTGTAACGCGCATGCCTCCCGACCGAACTTGCATCCGGCACACCCGCTCATCTGCCGCCAACATCCGGAGATTGCTCGGCCTCGCCGTCTGCCTCGTGGCCTTCTGGTCCACTCAATTCCAGGCGGCTTCCGCACCGCCGGGCAAACCCCTGCCCAATCCGCCCGTATTGACCCAAGCCAAGATCCTCATCGACAAGGGGGACCATGAATCGGCCGCCACACTGCTCCGACGATTCCTCGAAACCTCGCCGCGCCCGGAACACCTCGATGACACGTATCTGCTGCTGGGCGCCGCCCTGCTGGGCATGAAGGAATATCAGGACGCGCTGAAATTCTTGCACCAGCTTCATACGGAGTTCCCCGCTTCCGACCTGGGAGACCGAGGCAAACTGTTGGCCGCTCGGACGCATGCGGCCATGGGCAATGTCGATCTCGCCATCCCGCTGCTGACGCAGGTCCGGGTCTCGACGCCCGACGAGGACACCAAGCGGGAGGCGCTCAAGCTCACCGCCGACTATCTGGTTCAGAAGCGAGATTACGTGCGGGCCATCCAAACGCTGTTGGACGCATTCACCGGGAGCCCTGAGGCACAGCGCGAGGAGACGCGGGAACAGATACGCGAACTCATCGTTGAAAAATTGGACAAGAAAGCGTTGGCTCGCATCCGCGCTGTCTATCCACGCTCCTATCCCGGCGATCTCGCCTCCATCCGCTTGATCGACTACTACACCGCGCGGGGAGAGGACCACCTTGCGGAGCGTGAAATTCATCTCTTTCTGTCCGCCTTTCCCGCCCATGCGTACGCTGCGAAAGCCCAGGACTCGCTCGCGCTGCTGCACAATAAGCTCCGGACCAATCAGTATCTCGTCGCCACCGTTCTGCCGCTGTCCGGTCGTCTCGCTCCATTCGCCAATGACGTGTTGGAAGGCATTCAACTGGCGATGGAACGGGCCCGTGAGCAGCCCGGGACGCCGTCCATCGGCTTGATCGTCAAGGACACGGAAGCCGACCGCGCCTCATTCCTCGACGATCTGTTGAACGTGCTGAGCGAAGACCGGCTCGTGGCGGTCATCGGCCCGATGCTGTCGAAGAACCTCCCCGCCATGGCCGAAATGGCACAAAAGACGAAAGTGCCCCTGATCACGCCCACAGCTACGCTGCCCAACATCCGCCGGCTTGGCACATACCTCTTCAGCACCTCGCTCACGTATGACCTGCAGGCCAAACGGATCGCCGCCTATGCGACATCCATGCAGGAGTATCGCCGCTTCTGCATTTTCCATCCCGATACCCTCTATGGACGAGAGCTGGCGCGGATGTTCGCCCAAGAGGTTCGGCGGCACAACGGCGAAATCATCGCCATCGAATCCTTCAAGGAAGGCGAGACGGATTTTGGTCCGCAAATCAAACGCCTGAAGGAGGAAGATCTGAAGAAGTATGGGTTGGCCGTTCCCATCGACCCCTCACGTCCGCCCGGGAAACTCTTTGGGAAATCGGATAAGCGGGTCTTGTATACTCCCGGCTTCGACGCGTTGTTTATTCCCAGCCGCTCGCAGGAAATCGGCCTGATCGCGGCACAACTGGCGTTCCATGACGTGACGGTGCCCCTGCTGGGCACCAACGGCTGGAACTCACTGAACTTTGCACGGACCGCCGATCGAACGGTCGATGGTGCGGTGTTTGTGGACGGCTTCTTCGCGGACAGCCCCAATCCCGCCGTCCAAGACTTCGTACAGCGCATCCAAAGGCGTTTCCAGACCGTCCCCTCCTTATTTACGATGCAGGGCTACGACGCCGCGCGGACCGTCATCGAAGCCGTCAGACGAGGGGCCACGTCGGGAGAAGCAGTGCATGAATTGTTGCTCACCCAGCGGGATTGGCCGGCGTTGGCCGGGCCCGCCGGATTCGGCCAGGACGGCACCCTTGAGCGATCCCTGTTTCTCCTCCAGGTCAAACACGGTAAGTTCGTGCAATTGGACTGACGGCACAAACATGGAATGGCTCGAAGACACAGTGCACGCCATAGCCGCTATGGGCCTCCCACGGTTCATGGCCGTCGTGCTGCATGAAGAGGCTCTCTCTGGTACGATCGTATCGGCGGCAATCCGTCTCGGCACAGGAGCACCGGAATGACGACCCCGCACAAGCGCGTGCTCAGCGGCATGCAGCCCAGCGGACTCATGCATCTTGGGAATTACTTGGGGGCGCTCGAAAATTGGAAAGTGCTGCAAGAAGACTATGCGTGCTACTTTTTTGTCGCCGATTGGCATGCGCTCTCGACCAACTACGCGGACACCAGCCGGATTCGCGAGTTTGTTCGAGAAATGCTGATCGACTGGCTCGCCGCCGGGATTGATCCTCTTCGGTCCACCGTATTCATCCAGTCTAAGATTCCGGCACACGCCATCCTGCACCTGCTGTTCTCCATGATGACCCCGGTCTCCTGGTTGGAGCGGAATCCGACCTACAAGGAAAAGCAGGAAGAGATCAAAGAAAAAGATCTCACGACTTACGGCTTCCTCGGGTACCCCGTCCTACAAGCGGCGGATATTTTGCTCTACAAACCGGACTTTGTTCCGGTCGGGAAAGATCAGCTGCCCCATCTCGAACTGACCCGGGAGTTGGCTCGACGCTTCAACGACCTCTACAAGACCGACGTCTTTCCGGAGCCGAGAGAGCATCTCACCAAGTTTCCCAAAGTCCTGGGCACGGATGGACGGAAAATGAGCAAGAGCTATCACAACACGATCAATCTGTCGGATCCTGAGCCGGTCCTCCGGCAAAAACTCAAAACGATGATCACCGATCCCGCGCGCGTGCGGCGAACCGACCCGGGCAATCCCGACGTCTGCCCCGTCTATGATTTTCACAAGATGTTTTCGCCCCTCCCCGTCATTCAAGAAGTCGATCACGGCTGTCGCACGGCCGGGATCGGCTGCATCGATTGCAAGAAATTGGTCGCCGATCGGATCGTTGACCGGCTCAAGCCGATATGGGAGGCTCGGGAAACATTGAAGCGCCACCCGACGCAACTCGACGACATCGTGCACGACGGCAGTCGCCGCGCCACCGCGGTCGCGACCGCCACACTGGACGAAGTGACCGAGGCCATGAAGATCTGAACGACCTGCCCTTCCGCGACAAGTGTTGTGTCGCCACCACACGCACCCAACATGGCCAAGTTGACTCAACGGGCGCCTGCGCAACCGGGCGGCTTGTGGTATGGTGGATCACCGTGCAGGAGGAGACAATTGCGGTGGGGCGAGTGATGTGGCACCGGATCATCGCCTGTTGGGGAGCCATGGTCTTCTCATCGTCGGCCTATGCCAATCCTCCGGGTCCGCCCTGTGATCGTTATCCGATGAGCAAGCAGGACCGTTGTGCTGCAATCTGGAAGGAATTGAACCAAGAAGACGGTCCGGCCATTGCGCAGTTCGGGTTGGACCAACAACAGCGGCGGGAAGCCGGCAGAATCACGGCCGAGCAACATCTCGCCGAAAATATGACCTTCATCAAGCAGTCGACGGAGAAACGCCTCAAGCGTCTCCGCGATCGCATGTTGAAAGAATGACCATCAGAGCTCCGTGCCCCGCCTGAATTGTTCCGGCACTCTCCCCGCCGATTCGAGCAAATCGCGGCCCACCAAGATCGGCGCCTTGAAATGGATCGCCAAGGCAATCGAGTCGGACGAACGGCTGTCAAACGTCTTCACCTCGTTGTTCACCGTCACGGTCAGCGCGCCATAGTAGGTTCCGGCTTTCATGGTGATGACCGTACGCAACACTTTGCCGCCGTAGGCGTCGAGAATGGTGTGCATGAGGTCGTGGGATAACGGACGAGCCGGTTTCTCTCCGTTCAACGCCCCTTGAATCGAAAGCGCCACGGTGGCATCGACAAAAATCGGAATCATCCGGCCTTCGGCTTGCAGCAAGACCACCGGCCCATGATCCGACAGCCGAACCTGGACGTCGGCCACCGTCACCTGCTCGGATGCAGACGGCGCTTGGTGACCGACTGCCGAGCCGGGCCCCGAAAGGAGGACCCAGACCGAGAGGCAGGTGAGCATCAACCGTCGATAACGAGTCATAAAGACCTCCATGGCTGATGACCGATTGTGAGTTAGGCCACGCGCACAAATTGGTTGGATTCCCTCTCCCACCCAATTTCGGTTTCCGGTCCATGCCCCGTGATGACGGTGGTCGCCTCATCTAACGTATAGAGCCGCTCCCGAATCGATTGCTCAATGGCCGCGAAATCCCCGCCCCACAAATCCGTGCGGCCGATGCTGCCACGAAACAAGGTGTCACCGGACAGCAGCAGCCCGTCGTCCGGCAGATGGTAACTCATGGATCCCGGCGTGTGCCCGGGCGTGTGAATTGCGACCACCGGCACGCTGCCGGCCGGCACCTGTTCCTCATCCTTCAACCAATAGTCGGGCATGGGCACCGGCACATAGGCCACCCCAAACGCCCGGCACTGCATTTCGAGATGCTGCCAGAGGGTGAGATCGTCTCGATGCAGGCAGAGCGTCGCCCCCGTCGCCTCTTTCATTTTTCCGGAGGCCAGGAAATGGTCGAAATGAGCGTGGGTGTGCAAGATATGCGTGACGGCCAGTCCCAACTGTTGCACTTCATGGAGAATGCGCTCAGGCGCGCCGCCGGGATCCACGACCACGGCCTGCTTGGTCTCCAGATCACCGATGATGGAACAGTTGCATCCCAACGGAGGCACCGCAAACGTCTTCCGTACCAAGCTTCCCATACGCCGATGCTACCGTTGACTGTCCTCAGGGCGCAAGCAGCGGACTCTCCTCAGGGCTCACGTGGCGCACCGTCCACACCACTTCGGTGTCGTGGATCGCCCACCTCGATCCGTCCCGGCGAAACCAGATGAGGAATCCCGCACCGGTGCCATCGGGCCGGGTATTCTCGACAAAGACCAGCGCCTGATGATTCCGCAGCGTCCGGCCCACGCGTGAGAAGGCGAGCCGATCCACGACCGAGGCCTGAATGAGTGCCGCCGGGACCGCTCTCCTCACTTCCGGTTCTTCCATCGACCCGCCGGACACAAATCGATACCGTGCCCCAAATTGAAATCGCCCCTCGAGCCGGCTCGGAGACTCGTTCAAAACCAGAAAATCTCGGATCAGATCCTTCGGCAACTCACCGTCGAAGAATCCGTGCGCGGCGAACACTTCAGGCGTCAACGGTCCGTCCTGATTGGGAACAAGCCGAGCCACGGTCATACGTTCGAGGACCACCAGCTCCGTCCCGGAGGTCAGGAATTTGGAGGTGACGACCTGGTCATACAACGCGTAATCTTCTCCCGGAATGTTCACCTGGCCGGCGGAGGGCACGCCGGAGAGAATGCCGGCAGTCACCAGCAGGCAGGATGCGAAGAAACGCGACAGGCGCATACGTCGAGGATAGCCTCCATGAGAACGCGGGGTCAATTTGCACAAGGCGGTCCCAAACGATAATCGGTCATGGACAAGTCGACCGGAAGCATGGATAATCGCCGGCATTGCCCGGGAGGGGACCGTGCGACATTCCTGCAGACGAACCGAGTTCATTGCCGCCGGTGTTGTCGTGTTCATACTCACCATGACGCTGCACGGCTGCAAACCCGACGAGTCGCCGTATCGGGCGGAAAACGAATCGTTGAAGAAACAAATCGTCAAGCAAGAGTCGCTGTTAAGCTCGCTGCAAGACGGCAACAAAGTCATGCAGCAACAAATCGACCTCCTCAATCAAGAGCTCAGAGATGCCAAAAAGGCCACCGAGACGGCCAAAATCGAAACGAAACAGTTGAACGAGCAGCTGGACGCCCAGCTCGTGCAGACCAAACGCATCACGGCGGAAATGCAACGGACCGCGGCGGCGCAGGCGGCCTACAGCCTGAAGATCGAAGAGAAAGGCGCGCAGGCCGATACGTTGCCTCGTCCGCTCGCCACCGTGGCCAAGGTCGTCGAAGAATCGTTGACGAGGAACGGGTATCAGCTCAAGGTCAGCTTGAAAACGGATCAAAAGACCGTGTATGTGACCGAGCGGAAAATGTCCACCCCCGCCTCCCTGGAAGTCGCCGGCTTCCGCAATCAATATCTGATTGCGCTCCAAGCACTCCCCGGCAATGTCACCAAATTGAGCGTGAAAGCCGAATTCGAGAAAGTTGCCCAGGGTGGGCGCATCCTGAGCGTCAGCGCTGAAGAGACGGCCGAGATCGAACGTCGCTTGATCGGTGAAATCAGCAAAACGCTCGAGGCCCCCAGCAAGACCTGATGGGGTGCGTCATGGTTCCGTTCGTCATCGCCTTCTTTCTCGGCCTCACGGGAACCTCGGCGTCCGCGGCTTCCGGGCCAAAGCCTTCTCCCGAACTTTCCCGCCACCTCTCCGCCATTGCCGCGCTCGCGCAACCGGCGCCCATGGTGACCATTCCCGCCGGAACGTTCTTGCTGGGCAGCAACCGGATCGACGACGATCCCTATGGACCATGGACACAGTTCGACGATACAGAACTGCCTCAAAACCGCGTCTGGCTGGACGCATTTGCCATCGACCGGCACGAAATCAGCTTGGGCGAGTACCTCGGCTTCCTGCGCCAACGCAAAGAGCATCCTCCGGATGAGTTACAAAAACTCATCTGGCACGTCATCACCGTCCATGCCATGTCCGATCAGACCCTCACACGTTGGCCGGTCCTCTACGTGACCTGGCAGGAAGCGGCGTTATTCTGTGCCGCCCACGGCAAACGGTTGCCGACCGAGGCGGAGTGGGAGAAAGCCGCGCGGGGAACGGACGGCTCGTTGTTTCCCTGGGGTGACGCCCCGCCCAATGCCCAACGCGCCATGTTCGGCCAGCATCATGTCCATGAAATCCCGATCCTGGCCGCCGTGGACTCGCTGGACCAGGGAGAGAGCCCCTATGGTTTGCGGCACATGGCAGGGAACGTCGCCGAATGGGTCGCCGATTGGTTCGGCTTTGATTATTACGCGTACATGCCGGAACGGAATCCGCGGGGTCCCTCCAGCGGCCGCTACAAGAGCCTGCGCGGCGGCTCATGGAAAAGTAAACCCATCATGCTGCGCACGGCAACACGCAGCGGAGCGCCGCCGGATCAGCGCTCGGCCACCATCGGCTTCCGCTGTGCAGCAGCGGCGGCATCACCGGCGCACTAGCCGTGCCGCCCGCTGCGGAAACCGTTGATTACTTGGTGAGCCGGAAGGCCCATGCTAGCATGGCCGGTGATGGCGCTCTCAAGCAGTGTGCATGATCTCCGCACCCTCGTTCGCTCGTACCATCCGCTGATTGCCATCGATTCGGTGGAGGAAGACCGTATCCACACGCTGTTGGAATCCGTTGCCGCCCAAGAGCGCATGCCCTTATTCGAATGGTCGGTGACGCGCGGCCTCACCCGGGCCGACGGGACCCCGACCGTGAGCAAAATGACCGCGTCGCCGTTGGCCGTGCTTCAACATCTCCATGAGTTGACCGTCGAAGCGATTTTCTGGCTGAAGGATATGATTCCGCATTTGCAGGAGGCCGCCGTGGCGCGACAACTCAGGGAAGTCAGCCATCGGTTCACTCGCTCGCATGCCACCTGCCTCCTGACGGGCCACCCCCTCGTGCTCCCGCCCGACCTCGACAAGATCGCCGTTCGACTCGACCTGCGCCTGCCCGACCGCGAGGAATTGCGGTCGGTGCTTGAGAATGTTCAACGCTCATTGGATCCGCGGAAATCCGCCCGTCGATCGACCACCGTGGTGCAGAGCATGACCCGCTCGTCGGCAACCGAACCTTCATCGCATCACACCCCTTCCCCCGCTGATCTGAATGCGATTCTTGGCGCGCTGGAAGGAATGACGCTGCACCAAGCCCGCCAGATCATCACCCACTGTTTGGTCGAAGGCGGCACCTTGTCGGCCGGCGATGTGCGCAAAATCATGGCACGGAAAGTCCATGCGATCAAGGAAGGAGGGCTTCTGGAATACTATCCGCTCGAGGACAATCGATTTACCTTGGGCGGCTTTCGGAATCTCAAGTCATGGCTGGACCGCGCCAAGATAGGCTTTTCCGACGAAGCCAAGGCCCTCAATCTCTCTCCCCCGCGCGGCATCATGCTGGTGGGCGTACCGGGGTGCGGAAAATCTCTCGCGGCCAAAGCCATCGCCCGAGACTGGGGTCTGCCGCTCTTGAAACTCGACGCCGGGCGCCTCTTCGACAAATTTGTGGGAGAATCGGAAAAGAACTTCCGTAAAGCGGTCCACATGGCGGAATCTTTATCGCCCATCGTGCTGTGGATCGATGAGATCGAAAAAGCGTTCGGGGCGGGCGGCGGCAGCGGGGACGCCGACGCGGGCTTGGGTCGCCGGCTGTTCGGCGCCTTTCTCACCTGGCTGCAGGAGAAATCATACGGCGTGTTCGTCGCGGCCACCGCCAACAATCTCTCCGCGCTGCCCCCTGAACTCCTCCGCAAAGGCCGATTCGACGAGATCTTTTTTGTGGACCTTCCCGACGACGGCGAGCGGGAGGAAATTTGGAACATTCATCTGCGTCTTCGCAAGCAGGAGACCGAGAGATTCGATCTCCTTAAAATCGTCAGTGCCAGCGACGGTTTCAGCGGGTCCGAGATCGAGCAGGCGGTGGTGGCGGCGTTGTATCGAGCGCTCCATCACAAGACCCCGCTTACGACCGATCTCCTCATCGACGAGTTGACGCAGACCATTCCGCTGTCGGTGACCCGAAGTGAAGACATTGATCAACTCCGACAGACGGCACAGGGCCGGTTCGTCAACGTGCGGTGACCGTCATGCGCTTGAAGTTCCTTGTCATCCTATCGGCCTGTATCATCGTGACGGGCTGCGGAAGGCCACGGCTGGACACCACCCCCGCTTCTCCAACGGGCGGGATCGGATGTTGTCGTCCGGGCGCGGGGCTTCCGACCGGACACGCCATCGCCCGCACCGCCGCCACGCTGGTGGGCGCCACAACCATCGAGAGCCGAGGCCGCCGCATCGCCTATGATTGCGCCGGCGTCACTCGGGCCGTGTATCTCACCCACGGCATCGACTTGTACGACAGCACCGCCACGGACCCTCGCGCAAACGGCGTCCGGCTGATCCACCGTCACCTGCGCCGACATGGCACACTCCATCACGGGCCGGCCGTGTACCCCGGCGATCTGGTCTTTTTCGACAACACATGGGATGCGAACGGCGACGGAGTGTGGAATGATCCGTTGACCCACGTCGGCATCGTGGAACTGGTGGAGAGGGACGGGACCATCGTGTTTATCAGCCGCGTGGCCGACGCCATCGAACGGTACCGCATGAATCTCTCACACCCCCATGTGCATCGGGCGGCGGATGGACGGATTCTCAATGACTATTTGCGGCGAAAACGTCGGCACGACCCGAATCATCACGGTCGTCTGACAGGAGAGCTGTTTGCCTCTTTCGGCACAAGAATCGTCTCCTAACTTTGCAGAATGATCGTTTCTCGTTTCAATACTTCAAACGGCATGATTGGGTTTGGCACCCGACATACGTCCTTGAGGAGTGCGTCCCCCACTGACTTCGCGACCGGCACAGTGATCCTGCGCAGCGCACCACCAACGAAGCCCAAGGAGGAGCCATGGGACAGACAGCCGCGTACTGCAGTGACTGCTACAACAAGATCGGCCGAACAGAAGATGCCGCCGTCAAAGCGGCCGAGAGCGAGGGCAAGGTGCCGATGACCAAAGAAGGCACCTGCAGCAAGTGCCAGAAATCCACCACGGTGGTCTTTTACGAATGACCCCTGGGCCATGACGGCCTTCGGCCGGCAGACGACACAGCCATCCCGAATGTCCTGATCGAGAAGCGAGCCATGCGTCCGGACGAGATCCGACCAGCAGCGCCGTTCGAGCGCATGGTGAACGCGAAGAAGCGGGTCCGGTCTCCTGATTGGAAGTCCCGCCGTCACTGATTCGATCGTGACAACCCAAAAAGCGAGTCGTGTGGCTCGCCAGGATAATTCCCTGCGTGTTCTTTCCGAGCCACCATTTTTACCGATGACCTGCTACAATTATCGCTATGGCGACGTCATCACGGTCTGTGCGCATCAAGCAAGCGAGTCCGCTCAGGCAGGCGCTCTACAATGTGCGGCAGGGACTTCTCGGCCTTCACAAGGCTCTCATCGTGGCTGAACAGTTGACCTTCGAACGGATCTACGGACGCGTGGATTCGACCGGGCAGTTGCTCCAACTGGTCATGAACGACCCCTGGTTCACCTGGTTGCACCCGCTGTCCAATCTGGTTGTGCGAATCGACGAATTGATGGACGAAAAGGGGGACCTGACCGCGGAAGAAGTCGCGCTCATCATGACAGAGATTCGCGGACTCATCCGTCCTTCGGAATCGGGAGACGGCTTTGAACGCGCCTATTACGAAGCCTTGCAGCGCGCCCCGGACGTCGTGATCGCTCACTGCGAGATGAAGAAACTGCTGACATTGCCCAGTCCCTAGCCCCAAACTCTGACCACGGACGTCTCCCACGACCTGTGCCTCGTCCCTCTGTTCTCAGGTGGTGCTGACGGTCATACTTGCCTTGGAGCGGGGGTTGCCCTCACAGGGAAGCGCTAGGAGGAGGGGCGGTTGACCGGCGGCTTGCCTTCATCCGTCAGAAGCGGTGAGGAGTCCAGCGCCGTGTGGGGAACAAACGTCGGTTCCAGAAGTTTTTGCCCTTCCGCCGACGTCACAAAGTCTACAAACGCTTGTGTGACTGGATCAGGGCGCTCTGCGGTGAGGAACAACACGGGGCGACGGATCTTATAGGCGCCAGTCTTCACCGTGGGCTGCCCTGGTTCAATGCTGTCCACCGTGAGAATGCGGATCGGAATGCCGTCCTCCTGCGCCCGCAGCGCCGCCGCCATCGAGAGATAGCTGATGGCACGATCCCGACCCGAGACCGCCCGCAATGCCTTGTCGTCCGTCAACAGCGGCTTTCCTGATGCACGGAACCGTCCGGCAATGCCGAGGGACGACTCCAAACCTGACTGCATATTCGCCGTCGGCATCCGCGGAACCACTTCAACCGCCTCATTCGCGCCATCGAGATCGGACCAGCGGGTAATCTTGCCCGTTAACAGCCCCTTGACCTGATCCAAAGTCACTTCCTTCACAGGGTTCGCAAAGTTGACGATCATCGCAATCCCGTCCCAGGCGATCGGAACCGTCTTCAGCTTCTGCGCCGGCCGGTCCGTCACGGCCACGTGCGCCTCGCCGGCTCGGACCAGTTCGGTCGCTCTCACCGTTTTGTCCCAGGCGAAATCGATGGCTGTGCCCGGATGTGCCCGTTCAAACGCCTGTCCCAGATCCTGGATGACCGGCAATTCCGGACCATGACCGGCGATGACAATACGCCCGGTGAGTCCGGCAACCGCTGCAGGCAGGCCTCCGCCCGACAAGATGAGGGCTATCGCCAAGACCAGAGTGGCACCTGTGCGTGGTATTCTCATCGCCTTTCCCATGATACCACACCGCTCCGGTTCTCTCGTTGCTCCACGTTCCACTTCATGAGGGCCAAGACGCATTCAGAGAATCTGCTCGCAGGACCAGGAGAATACCCGAATGGATGGCTTCTGCCATCCAGGATGCTCCTCCTTCTGCTGGCACCAATTCTTCAGCGCCTTCGTCACCCGATCACCCGCGTCCTCCTCCAACGCGACGAAAATCAACGAGTTGGTACCTGGATAAAAGGCCAACCCTTCCGCCGGCCCTGTCACGCCATAACCGACCGTTTCCTCCACCTGAGTAAAGGCCTCCACCCCGGATTCACGAAGCAGGTCATGGACCTGCTCTTGCAATGACGAACGGTAGGCCAGCATCAACATCTGCATGGACACCTCCTCCGACCGTGTCAGCCTATGTACAGCGGCGACGCTCTCATCATAATACGCAATCGGCGGGGGCGACGCAAAAAACCACACCTCGGCCCAAGCTGGTTCGGCTTTGATACCTGTGAGAAAAACGGCCACCGCACGGAGGGCTGGAGATGGACGAGAGCCCTCCCCACGTGACGCAGGGCCGAGGAGGGCAACGAACAGCCGACCTAGGAAGAAGCGTTCTTGGCAGAACGACCGGCCCGCAGATAGCGATCCAGGCCGGCCGCCATTTTCCGGCCCTCAGCAATAGCCCAGACAATCAACGAGGCACCCCGCTTCGTATCGCCGCCGGCAAACACCCCGTCCACGTTGGTCATGAAGTGCTCATCGACGGACACGGCACCGCGCGGATCGTATTGTACGCCGAGGCTGTCGAGCAGTCCATGCTTGACGGGCCCGGTAAATCCCATCGCCAGCAACACCAAATCCACATCCATGTCGAAGTCGCTGCCGACGACCGGCGTGAACACGCCGCCCTTGAACTCCACCCGGTGGGCGTGCAGTTTGGTAACATGGCCGTTGTGTCCGCTGAACTTGGCGGTGGACACACTCCACTGCCGATCGCAACCCTCTTCATGCGCGTGCGAGGTACGAAGCTGCATCGGCCACAGCGGCCAGGGGGTCGTGGCGGCACGTTGGAGGGGGGGCTCCGGCAACAGCTCAAATTGATGTGCTTCCGCGCAACCCTGCCGATGCGCAGTCCCCAAACAGTCCGACCCCGTGTCTCCCCCGCCGATGATGACGACGCGTTTCCCCTTAGCCGTGATCGGTTCGTCGGTGACCGCAATCCCGGCTGTGCGCTTGTTCTGCTGGGTCAAATACTCCATGGCCAGATGCACGCCTTTGAGTTCGCGCCCGGGAATCGGCAGCTCACGAGCCTGTTCGGCGCCCATCGTCAGGCCCACGGCATCGAACTGCGACCGCAGCTGGTCGGGGGAGAGATCTTTCCCGACCGTCACGCCGGTTCTAAACTCCACGCCTTCGGCTTTCAGCTGTTCGAGTCGACGATCGATCACCCACTTTTCCATCTTGAAATCAGGAATGCCGTAACGGAGCAAGCCGCCGATGCGATCGGCTTTTTCAAACAGGGTCACGCTGTGGCCGGCCCTGGCGAGTTGCTGCGCGGCGGCCAGCCCTGCCGGGCCGGAGCCGACAATGGCCACAGTCTTGCCGGTCTTTCGAGGCGGTACGACCGGTTCCACCAACCCCTCGTTGAACCCGCGATCGATGATGTTCCACTCGATGATGCGGATGGACACCGGATCATCATTGAGCCCCAGTACGCAGGCGCCCTCACAAGGCGCGGGACACAGTCGGCCGGTGAACTCGGGAAAATTATTCGTCGTGTGCAGCGCTTTCAGGGCATCCTTCCAGCGTCCGCGAAAGACGAGATCGTTCCACTCGGGAATCAGATTGACCACCGGGCAGCCGGTCGTGCCTTGACAGAAGGGGACCCCGCAATCCATGCAACGGGCGCCTTGCGTCTTGAGCTTCTCTTCGGAAATGGGTTCATACATTTCCTTCCAGTCGAGCACGCGCAACTCCACCGGTTTGCGCTGGGGCCCCTCACGGGCATATTTCATGAATCCTTTGGGATCGCCCATCAGTGCACCGCACTCGCTCTCCGCTTCCGCTCTTCCAACACGCGCTTATAATCCACCGGCATGACCTTCCGGAACTTCGGCAGCATGCTGTCCCAGGCATTCAGAATGCGTTTCGCATTCCGGCTTCCCGTGTGGATGAAGTGAGCGGTAATCATCTCGTGCAGGAGCTTCTTGTCGTCGTTGCTGGAGACGCCTTCCAATTCAACCATGCCGAGGTTGCAACGCGACTGGAACCGATCGAATTCATCCAAGACGAACGCGATCCCTCCGGACATTCCCGCCGCGAAATTGCGGCCCGTCCGGCCGAGAACCACCACGACGCCGCCGGTCATGTATTCGCAGCCGTGATCGCCGGTGCCCTCAACGACCGCCCGGACTCCGCTGTTCCGTACGGCAAACCGCTCTCCCGCCATGCCGTAGCAATAGGCTTCTCCTTGCGTGGCGCCGTAGAGCGAGGTGTTGCCGATCAAAATTGTCTCCTCCGGAACATACAGCGCCTCCTTGGGTGGAAAGACGATGATCTTCCCGCCGGAGAGCCCTTTCCCGAGGTAGTCGTTCGATTCGCCTTCCAATGTGAGGGTGAGGCCTCGCGATAAAAACGCACCGAACGATTGCCCGGCCGAACCCGTCAACTTGATCGAAATAGTATCGGGCGGCAACCCGTCAAGGCCGTACCGTTTGGCGACACGGCTCGATAACATCGTTCCCACCGTCCGGTTCACGTTCCGTATCGGCAGCGTCAGCGTGACCTTCTCGCCGGTTTCCAAGGCCGGCCGGCACAGCTCGATCAACTGGTTGTCGAGTACGTCGGCGAGGCCATGATCCTGTTTGCGCACGCAACGGCGCGGGATCTCCGGCCCCACCTCCGGGGCCTTCAGCAATGGAGACAGGTCCAGGCCTTTGGCCTTCCAATGGTCGATGGCCTTTTGGACTTTCAATTTATCCACACGCCCGACCATCTCGTTGACGGTCCGAAATCCCAGCTTTGCCATGATCCGCCGCAGTTCTTCGGCCACGAAGAAAAAGAAGTTGACGATGTGCTCCGGCTGGCCGGCAAACTTCTTTCGCAACACAGGATCTTGCGTGGCGATGCCGACCGGACAGGTATTGAGGTGACACTTGCGCATCATGATGCAGCCTTCAACGATCAACGGCGCGGTGGCAAATCCAAACTCTTCCGCGCCCAGCAGCGCGGCAATCGCCACATCCTGTCCCGTCTTCAGTTGCCCGTCGGTCTCGACGCGGATCCGCCCGCGCAGGTCGTTGAGAACCAAGGTCTGATGGGTTTCCGCCAACCCCAATTCCCACGGCACGCCGGCATATTTGATGGACGAGAGCGGTGAGGCGCCTGTGCCGCCAGAATCCCCGCTGATCAGCACTTTATCGGCATGCGCCTTCGCCACACCGGCGGCCACGGTGCCCACGCCCACCTCCGACACCAATTTGACGGAGACGGCGGCGTCGGGATTGGCATTCTTCAAATCGAAAATCAGCTGAGCCAGGTCCTCGATGGAATAGATGTCATGGTGCGGAGGCGGGGAGATCAGCGGCACGCCCGGCGTGGAATACCGCAGGCGCGCAATGTTGTCGTCGACCTTATGACCGGGCAGCTGACCGCCTTCCCCGGGCTTCGCGCCCTGCGCCATCTTGATCTGCAATTCCCTGGCGTTCACCAAGTAATGGCTCGTAACCCCGAACCGCGCCGAGGCGACCTGCTTGATGTAACTGTTTTTGGAATCGCCGTTCGGGAGCGGCGCAAATCGTTCGGGGTCCTCCCCGCCTTCGCCCGTGTTGCTCTTCGCACCCAGCCGATTCATCGCCACCGCCAGCGTCTCATGCGCTTCCTTACTGATCGACCCGAACGACATGGCGCCGGTGGTGAATCGTGCCACGATAGTCTGGGCCGGCTCCACCTCGGCCAACGGAATGGGTTCCGGAAGAAATTTGAACTCCAACAAGCCGCGCAAATTGGACCGACGCCGGCTTTCATCGTTGACGAGTTGCGAAAATTCGGCGAAGGTCTTGGGGTCGTTTACCTTGGTGGCATGCTGCAGCTTATAAATGGTCTCCGGGTTCCAGTTATGGTGCTCGCCCTGAATGCGGTAATGGATCTCCCCGCCGAAGTCGAGCTGGTGGATCGGGGCCGGTTCGTAAGCCATGCGATGCCGCCGCAACGTCTCCTCACCGATCTCGCGGATGCCGATGCCTTCGATGCGTGACGGCGTGCCGGCGAAATAACGGTGGATGGCGTCGTGATTGAGTCCGATCGCCTCGAAAATCTGCGCGCCGCAATAGGATTGCACGGTAGAGATCCCCATTTTGGAAAAGATCTTCAGCAACCCCTTGTTGATGGCCTTGATGAATTTGCCTTCGGCCGTTTGTGCATCCAACCCTTCGGGCAGATAACCGTCCCGCTCCATATCGATGAGCGATTCAAACACCAAATAGGGATTCACGGTGCCCGCGCCGTACCCGATTAAACAGGCAAAGTGGTGTACATCACGAGGTTCGCCGGTTTCCACCGTCAGGCCCACTTCGGTCCTCGTGCATTCGCGCACCAGATGATGATGGACCGCCGCCACGCCCAAGAGGCTGGGAATCGGCGCCCAGTCGTCATTCACGCCTCGATCGCTCAAAATCAAAAATTTATACCCCTCTTTGATCGCCCGTGACGCCTGGCGACAGAGATCATCGACGGCGGCGCCCAACCCTTCCGGTCCTTCCGCGACACGAAACAGCATTTTGAGGGTTTTGCTCTTAAAATGCGGATCGGCGAGTTCGCGGATCTTTTGCAGGTCGGCGTTGGTCAGGATCGGCTGTTTCACCCGAATGCGCCGGCACGATTCCGGATGCTCGTCCATCAGGTTGGGTTTCGGACCGATGCTGGTCGTCAGCGACATGACCAGTTCTTCTCGAATCGGATCAATCGGAGGATTCGTCACCTGGGCAAAGAGCTGTTTGAAATACTTAAAGAGCAGCTGCGGCCGCTCCGAGAGGACCGCCAAGGGTGTGTCGGTGCCCATGGACGACACCGCTTCCTGACCGTCAACCACCATCGGGGTGATCACCATCTTCAATTCTTCGACGGTATAGCCGAACGCCTGCTGCCGCTGCCGGATCGTGGGATGGTCGGGCTGCGGGACATTGAGCGGCTCCGGCAATTCATCGAGCGACACGCGGTGTTGCGTGACCCAGGAACGGTACGGCTTGCGGCTGACGATTTCGGCTTTGACCTCTTCGTCGTCGATGATACGGCCTTGCACCGTATCCACAAGAAACATTCGGCCGGGCATCAGCCGACCTTTTTGCCGAATGTTGTGGATGTCCATCGGCAGAACGCCCGCCTCCGACGCTAAGACCACCAACCCATCGGTCGAGACTTGGTAGCGACAGGGCCGCAGCCCGTTCCTGTCCAAGGTGGCGCCGATCAGTTTACCGTCGGTAAAGCAGACCGCGGCGGGTCCGTCCCACGGTTCCTGCATGGCGGCATGGTATTCATAGAACCCGCGGCGATCGAGATCCATTTGGGGATTGGCCACCCAGGGCTCCGGAATCAACATCATCATGGCGTGCGGCAGCGACCGTCCCCCCATGGTGAGAAACTCGACGGCATTATCTAGACAGGCGGAATCGCTTTGTGGCTCGTGGACAATGGGATAGAGCTTGGCCAGGTCTTCGCTGAAAAGATCCGAATTCAAACGACCTTGCCGCGCGCGCATCCAATTGACGTTCCCCTTGAGCGTGTTGATTTCCCCGTTATGGCAGATGTAGCGATAAGGATGGGCCAGGGGCCAGGTCGGAAACGTATTCGTGCTGAATCGTGAATGGACCAGGGCCAGCGCGCTCGTCAGGCTGGCATCCTTGAGATCTTGATAGTACGCCGCCATCTGATGCGGAAGAAGCAGTCCTTTATAGACAAGAGTGCTCGCCGACAGGCTGGGAATATAGAAGTAGTCGCGGCCTTGGATCGCTGACTCCCGGACGGCGTTTTCGACGCGTTTGCGGATGACGTAAAGCTTGCGCTCGAACTGCCCTTCGTTCAGAACATCCCGGGCGATGAATACTTGGCGCATGAACGGTTCCGTACGGCGGGCCACCTCTCCGATCGCATCACTTTTCACCGGCACATCGCGCCAGCCCAGCAGGCGGGCGCCTTCTTGCGCCAGGATTTCGCCGACAAGCCGCTCGCACTGCGACCGGGCATCCGCCTCACGCGGCAGAAACACCATGCCGACGCCATACTCTCCCGCGCCGGGAAGCTGAATCCCGACATCGCCGGCAACACGCCGTAGGAAATCGTGGGGAACTTGCAGCAAAATCCCCGCGCCATCGCCCGTGCAAGGATCGCACCCTTGGGCGCCACGATGTGTCAAGTTTTCGAGGATCTGGAGTCCCTGTTGCACGATCGTGTGCGACTTCGCCCCCTGAATGTTGACGACAAAACCGACGCCGCACGAGTCTTTTTCCTGTTCAGGATCGTAGAGGCCTTGTTTCAGAGGGAGCCCTGGTATGTGCATGAGTTCAATCTCGCTGTTCAGGTCACGAGGGAGGTGACGACTTCGCGGCCAGAGGTCACGTCGCTACAGAGGAAGCGCGCGATTTCTTGATGTTTTCTTAGCGGTCTTCCCACCGTTCGCTTGTGCCAGGCACCTTACTGGATGGGCTCGGGCTCTGTCAAGAATGCGATCCTGCCGCGCCGTCGTTTGCTTGACTTTATTCTCTCCGCTGCCCTACCATCCGCCGCATGCCGGATGGACCGACCACTTCGACCATCAACAGCATGGCGGACGTCTGGGAGGCGTATCGCGAGGAGCTGGATGGGGTCGAACTTCAGGTTCGAAAAAATCTCGACTCTAGCGTGACCCTGGTCAATACGGTTGCCGCCCACATCTTGAGCAGCGGTGGGAAGCGGGTTCGGCCCCTCTTGCTGCTCCTCTCGGCACGAGCCTGCGGGTATGGGGGGCGCGACCACCATCAACTCGGCAGTCTGATCGAGTTTATTCACACCGCCACACTCCTGCACGACGACGTCGTCGATGAAGCCGATCTACGCCGGGGCCGGCGGACGGCGAGGAAAGTCTGGGGCAATCAAATCAGCATTCTCGTCGGCGATTACCTCTATTCCAAAGCCATGGCCCAAGTGGTCGAATTCAGGAGCCAATCCATCAATGAGGTGCTGGCCGAAGCCTGCACCAAGATGGCAGAGGGGGAGGTTCTACAGCTCTATTACAACGGCAATCCGGCCATGCCGGAATCGGATTATCTGAAAGTCGTCGAGCATAAGACGGCCGGGTTGATTGCCGCGGCCTGCCGAATGGGGGCGATTATCGCGGACGGTTCGGAGGAAAAGCAGGAGGCGTTGTTCCGATTCGGCCAGTATCTTGGGATCGCTTTCCAGGTGGCGGACGATACCTTGGACTACACGGCGAACGGCGAGCGGCTCGGCAAGAGCCTCGGCCAGGATCTTCGCCAGGGGAAAGCCACGCTGCCGCTGCTGCACCTCCTCCAACACTGCGCCGAGCCGGATCGCCGTATGATCAAAGACCGGATGGAAACGCGCACGTTAAGCGACTCCGACCTCGAACGAATACTTTCCTTGATGACCGAGTACGGGTCCATCACCTATGCGATGGACCGTGCACGAACGTTTATCGCAGCGGCCAAACACGAATTGCAACCCTTTGAGGATGGCACCGCGCGGCGCGCGCTGACCGTTGCCGCCGACTACATGATCACGCGCGACCGGTAGGCTCTGAGCAGCGCCCAGCGGACTCACCAGGAATACCGTATTTCCTCTGACGTCGCACATCCACTTCTACATCAAGCAAGGAACCGTTCATGTCACAGCTCATTCCGTTTCAAGGCACGTTGTACGATACGGCCGTCGTAGGGGAGATCCAACAGGTGGTGGCCCCGCCCTACGACATCATCGACGTCTCCAGCCAGAAAGCTTTGCACGACCGGCATCCGTACAACATCATCCGGTTGGAACTCGGAATGGATGAGGTGGGCGACAATCCCACGCATAATCGCTATACGCGTGCGGCGGCCACCTTGAAAGACTGGCTCAGCAAAGGCGCGCTCAAGCGCGACGCACGACCTGCTGTCTATTATCAGACGATTGACTATGTCCCGCCCGCCTCTGATCCTCGGACTCCCGCCAAAACGCTCCGTGGATTTTTGACCGTCACCAAGCTCGCGGCGTTGGATTCGGGACAGATCTATCCTCACGAGAATACCCGTGCCGCGGCCAAAACCGATCGGCTGAATCTGCTGGAGGCCTGTCAAGCCAACTTCAGCCCCATCTGGTCTCTCTATTCCGATCCTCAGGGCCTGGTGATGAATTTGCTGGAGACGGCGGTCAAGGGTGCTGCGCCGCGCATTGATTTCATGGATGATTCCCACTGTCGCCAGCGGCTCTGGGCGGTCACCGACCCCGCCGTGTTGCAACAGGTGGTGGAAATCATGCGGGACAAACCGCTCTTCATCGCCGATGGCCATCATCGATATGAAACGGCCCTCAACTATCAACGGCTCCGTCGGAACCAGGCCGGCTCTCCCGCAGGCGTGCAGCCGCACGACGGGGTGTTGATGCTGCTCACTGCGCTGGAAGAACCCGGCTTAACGGTGCTTCCGACTCATCGTGTAATCACGACCGCCCTCCCGGCATATGGGCAGATCAAAGCCTTGTTGGGCGAAACATGTGAGTTTCATGAGTTTCCCTTCGGTGAGGCCGGGACATCCGCAGCACGCACACAATTTCTGGACGCGCTGCGAAGCCATGGCCGGACGGCGCCGGTCTTCGGACTGGCGGTGAAGGGGGTCGACCGGTTCGCCACGTTGACGCTGAGGCCCGCCTATCGCCCCTCTTCGCAGGCGTCACCCCGGACGAGGCTCGACGTGTCGCTGTTGCAGCAACTGGTCGTCACCAAGCTCTGCCCTACACCGCAGGATCAAGAAGCGATTCTGTACACGAAGGACGATCATGAGGCCCTGGACTGGGTGGGCCAAGGCACGGGGACCGGCGCGCTCCTCCTGAATGCAACCAAGGTGAGCGAGGTCCAGGCCGTCGCGACCGCCGGGGAACGGATGCCGCATAAATCCACCTATTTCTATCCCAAGCCCCTGACCGGCCTCGTCATCAACGTCATGCAGGAGTGAGGAATCAAGGCCAAGCGGGCGACGGTTCCGCCTCTCGCTTCGGGAGCAATGGTTATGAAAGCGAAGGTTTTGATCGTCGACGACAACGCGGACATCGTCTCCATGCTGGAGGACCGCTTGCAGGCATCCGGCTATGGCACCCTCGTCGCACGAGACGGCCAACAGGCGGTCGAACAAGTCGAGCAGGAGTCGCCCCATCTGGTGCTGCTGGATATGGATCTTCCGAAACTCTCGGGGCTGGAGGTGCTCCAGCGCCTCTCCCAAGTGAAACATACGGAACACGTTCCGGTCATCGTCATGACCGCCTACGGCTCGGTTGACGCGGCCGTACGCGCCATGAAGGAAGGGGCCTATGATTTCCTGACGAAGCCGCTGGATAAGGACCACCTGCTGATCGTGCTCCGGAAGGCATTGGAAAGGACGACGCTCCAGCGGCACATCGAGTGTCTGCGCACGGAAGTGGCCGACCGCTATGCCTCGATAGTGGGAAGCAGTCCATCGATCCGCGGATTGGTCGAGGCAGGACAGCGCGCCGCGAAATCCGACGCCGGGGTCCTCCTCCTGGGAGAAAGCGGAACGGGGAAAGAACTCTTTGCTCGTTCCATCCACCAATGGAGCCACCGGCGGACGATGCCCTTAATCGTGATCAACTGCGTCGCCTTGACGGACACGTTGTTGGAAAACGAATTGTTCGGCCACGAGCGCGGGGCGTTTACCGGCGCCGACCGGCAGCAAAAGGGCAAGCTGGAAATGGCGGACGGCGGCACGGTGTTCCTCGATGAAATCGGCGACATGCCGCTCCCGTTGCAGGCCAAACTGCTGCGGGTCCTGCAGGACCGAGAATTTCAACGGGTCGGAGGCACCCGCACCGTCTCCGTCAACATTCGCATCATCGCCGCCACCAACACGGATCTTCGCCAAGCGGTCAAAACGGGACGGTTTCGAGAGGACCTGTTTTTTCGGTTGAATGTCATTACCTTGACGCTTCCGCCACTGCGCGAGCGCCGAAGCGACATTCCCGCGCTTGCCCAGTTCTTTCTTGACCGGCACACCCGCGATGCCAAGCGGCCGGGCATGACATTCAGCGTCGAGGCGCTGGACGCACTGACTCGCTACGCCTGGCCCGGGAATATCCGCGAACTGGACAACGTCATCGCCCGGGCGGTCGTCCTGAGCCCAATGGACACGATTGAACCAGCCATGCTGGCGTTGATGCCCGAGGATGCCGGGTCCCGCTCTCCGGGCGACGGGCCGCTCCCCTATCTCGACTTGCCCTACCATGACTCGCTGGAGGAACACAGCCGATTCATTATTGCCCGCGCGATTGAGAGGGCCGCCGGCAACCAAACAAAAGCCGCCGAGTTCCTTCGGCTCCAACGGACATATCTGGCACGACTCATCAAGCTGCAGAAAGAACGCCCGACCGGTGGGTCCCCCTTGGGAAGCGAATGCTGAGCGGGCAGGAGCGCGCGGTCAACGAGACTCACCGCCGATCGCCGGCCAGGCGACGATCTTCTAAACGAATCAGCCCCGCACGCGCATCGTGTTCCGCCTGCATATAGCGTTCGGGGGTTCCCACATCCGACCAGTAGCTTTTCATCTCATACCCCAGCACCGGTTCGCCTCGTTCGAGTGCGGCGACATACGGATCGATGATCGACGACTCGACCCCTTTCTTGACCTCTCGTAGGAGCCGAGGAGCCAAGATATGAATGCCTGCAAACATTCTCGGAGTGGTCGGCAGGGACGCAGCCGAGCCTCGTCCGGTAATTCGAAGGATGCGCTCTTCCGGCCCCACTTCCACGACTCCCCAGCGGGCCGCGTCGGGATCCTCTCGGAGGACCAACGTGGCCGCGGCCTCACGCTCACGATGAAACGTCCACAAGGCGTCCAAGTCCAACTCAAACAGGGTGTCTCCATTCAGCACGAGCACCGGCTCCCCTGAAAACAGCGGCTCCGCTTGTTTGATGCCTCCCCCGGTCCCCAGAATCATCGGCTCCCGGGAATAGATAATGCGAAGACCGAATTGAGAGCCATTGCCCAGCGTCTGCTCGATCATCGGTCCGAGATGATGCAAATTAATCACGACCTCGGCAAATCCATGGCGTTTCAACAAGAGAAGGTTCCAGACGATCAAGGGCGTCCCCGCGACCGGGAGAAGCGCCTTGGGCATCGTATTGGTGAGCGGTCTCAGGCGCGTCCCGAAACCCGCCGCGAGGATCATCGCTTTCATACAACTCCAGGGAAGACCGGCGGCCAGTCAAGGCATGTGTAAGTCTACGCGTCGTCCCTCCCCCTGCCTAGAGCCGATTGGACCGCATGCAAGACTCCTGAAGAGCCCACGGCTTCTGAAGCCATGCCGTGTTGCTTGTCCTTCCGCCGATCGAATGACAACCTCTCTTGAGTTGCTCGCCTGCGGGTGCTCCGATTCCACTTGAGTGCAAACGGGCCTCTCACGCTCCTCTCCAGACCGTGACACGAAACGGCGCCCTCACGCTCCGGGACGATCCGGGGCGTAAGAACGCCGTAGTCCTCGATCCAGCTCTTGCCCCCCGCCAGCTGCCTTCCCCGTCGAAGCCCGACCCGGGCCAGCGCTCACTGTAATTCCGGCACATAGGGGGTCAGGTGCCGGCGGAGTGAGTCCATCTCCGGATACTTCTGGAGATTGCGCTTGACGTAGCTCAGGACCCGTGGAATGTCGGCCAGGAATTTCGAGTTGCCCTTCACGCGATCGATATACACAAAGCGGCCGGCCGCTTTTAGATTACGCTGAATGCTCGTGAAATCGAACAACCGGCGAAACGCCGTGCGGTTCGTCCACACCATGCGTCGTTCAGCCAGCTGATCGAGATAATAGTCGATCAGGCGATCCACCAGCGCCTCGTCGAGCTGGATATAGGCATCCCGCAGCAGTGACGCGAGATCATAGGTGGCAGGCCCCATCAATGCATCCTGAAAATCGATCACGCCCAAGCGCGTGCCATTCACCATGAGGTTCCGGGAATGATAGTCCCGATGGGTAAAGACGCGCGGCTGGCCCGCCAACAGGTCTGCAATCTGCTCGAACGTCTGACGCACCTCGGTCCAGTCGTCCGAGCACATCGGTTTGCCCCGACGGGCCACAATGCCGTACTCAAGAAAATGATCGAACTCCCACATGAATAACGGGACATCAAAGCTACGGTGAAACGCCACACACCCGGGATCTGCCGGCGTCGTGGCCTTGACCTGGAGCTGCACCAACACAGTGATCGCTTGCTGGTACCGCAATTCCATGTCGGTCGTGGTGACCGCTTCCGCAAGCGTGACGTCCCCGAAATCTTCCAAGTACAGTAATCCGGCGACGGGATCGTAATGATACAAGGCCGGCACCGTGACGCCGGCCTGGTCGAGATGGGACAGGATATTGAGAAACGGCAACTCCGCAATCTGGTGCGTGGCACCGCTCACCGCTTCTTCCGACTGTTTGAATCCCTCCGGGGCTGCCAGTTGCATGATCATCACCGAGTGCGGGGGGCCGCCGGCAAGCTCCGCGCGATAATACCGACGGTTGGACGCATCCCCGGCGAGAGGCGTGAGGTGCCTCAGGATCAAGCCGCGCGGCAGATGGGTTTCAATAGTCCGCGCCACGATCCTCTGATCTGGCGGGGCGAACGGAGCGTGAGGGGCTGCGGAATGGACGGGCGTCATGGGGGCAAATTATAGCGAGTGGTCAGGACCTTGTCACGGAAAGCCACGCAATCCCTTTCTTCACGCTTTTTCTTCATTTGGCCGGAGGCCTTCTGCCGTGCCACGGCCGACCGCAGGCCATGGCGTGATCCAATGCATCGTCAGGGCTCCGATCGTTGCTCCGATGGTGTCCGCCACCCAATCCTGCCAACTGGAATCTCGAAAGGGAACGAACAGTTGATGCACCTCGTCGCTGAGGCCGTAGAGAGACGCGGCCATGATCGCGAGCGGCACCGCCTGCCGCGACCACTCACGGCTCGTTCCCCAGCGAAACGCCCGATACAATAACGCCCCCAGGACAGTGTACTCCGCCGCATGCAACGCCTTATCGCCGAGTCCTTGGAAAAAAGACGGCAGCCGTTCATCGGGATGAGAAAGCGAAGACACATAAAAAATCAGGCCGGCATACCCGAGCGGCGGCCCCCAATACCGCAAGACTGTTCGGATCATGCTGCATCCTGAGGGAGAAGGCAGCGGTTCATTGCAGGCCCCCCTCCCCTATGCCATACTCGAAAACCAAGGATCCTCATGCGATGAAGCGCCTTTCCGTTTGCTTTCTCTGGCATATGCACCAGCCGTATTACACCGATCCGGCGACCCGATCGGCCACGATGCCTTGGGTGCGGCTGCATGCCACCAAAGCGTACTATGACATGGCCTTCCTGCTCGAGCGGCACCCCGGCGTGCATGCGACCGTCAACTTCACTCCCTCTCTCTTGCTACAGCTCAAGGAGATCGGCGAGGCGACCGCCCGTGATATGTTTCTCGATCACGCGGAACGACCGGCCGCTCATCTCACGGCCGAAGAAAAAGCCTTCATCGTGCGTTATTTTTTTTCCGCCAATTGGGCGACCATGGTTCGCCCTTACCCGCGCTATCATGAATTGCTGGTCAAACGCGGGTTGCACCTGTCCGATCAGGACCTCGCGCGCGTTGCGCGCCAGTTTACCACGCAGGAGTGCCTCGATCTGCAAGTGTGGCACAATTTGGCATGGTTTGGTTATGGAACCGTCCGTCGGCATCCTCTGCTGGCGGCATTGCGCAACAAAAATTGTGGCTATACCGAGGCCGACAAGCACGAGGTGCTGCAACTGCAACGGGCTGCGGTGCAACAGATTATTCCGTCCTATCGCAGGCTCCTCGACCGAGGCCAAGTCGAATTGAGTACCACGCCGTTTTTCCATCCGATTCTTCCCTTGATCATCGATACGGATACCGCCAGACGCGCGCGGCCGGATCTGCCATTACCGGCCCGTTTTCGTGCACCCGAGGATGCCGAGCAGCAGCTCCAACGGGCGGTCCAGCTCCATACGGAGACATTCGGTCAGGCCCCAATAGGGCTCTGGCCCTCGGAAGGCTCGGTCTGTCCTGAGCTGCTGCCGCTGGTCCATCGAACCGGTTTCCGCTGGCTCGCCACGGACGAGGGAATTCTCGCGCGTTCGCTCCACCTGTCCGGACTGTCGTGGCACCGACAACGGGACCTCTATCGACCCTACACGGTCGGCGAGTCCGGGCGCGAGACGGCGATTGTGTTCCGGGACCGCGAGCTTTCGGATGCGTTCGGATTTGTGTATCACAAGACAACGCCGGACACCGCGGCGGAGGACGTCCTGAGACGTGTGCGGGAGGTCCTGCACCACGCGCCGCAAGACCAGACCATGCTGGCGGTCATTCTCGACGGGGAGAACCCTTGGGAACACTATCATGATGGCGGCGAACGCATCCTGTCCTTGCTGTACGAGGCGTTCGACCGGCGCCACCTGGACGACAGCGGCCATACCGTGACGACCTCGACCATGTCCGAGGCGCTGGCGGCCGTGCCGTCGCCGCCTCACTTACCGATCTTGCATTCCGGGTCGTGGATCAATCAGGACTTCAAAATTTGGATCGGCCATCACGAGGACAATCGGGGATGGGATCTGCTCGGAATGACGCGGGCTCGCTTGCAGGAGGCACACCCCACCCTGCCTCCCGAACGCGCCGCCGCCGCCTGGGACGCCCTTTTCGCCGCAGAAGGCAGCGACTGGTTCTGGTGGTACGGCGATGATTTCGACACCGACCTGAAGCCGGAATTCGATCGCCTCTTTCGCAACCACCTGCGGAACGTCTGGACACAGATGGGGCTGCCCCCGCCAGACCAACTGAATGACCCCATTGTTGCGAGCGTCCTCTACCCCGAGACCCATGAAGTCGTGCAGCCCCACGCGCGCATGACGGCGTCCGTGGACGGGCTCGTGACGAACTTTTTCGAATGGCGGGGGGCGGGGTCTATCGCGACGCAGCCTCCGCTTGGAGCCATGTGGAAAGCCGATGACCTGTTCACGGCGATTCGATTCGGCGCGGATGACGAGCAGTTGTATCTCCGTCTCGACCCGAGCCAGGCCTTGTCGAAGCAAGCGCCTCGGTTGTCGGTTGACATCAATGTCCATGGCCCCAGACAGGCCGTTCGCTTGTCGTTCTCACTCAGCGATCCCGGGCCTGAAGAGTTTGTGCTGCATCACTCCACCGATGGAATCACCTGGCAGGAAGTGGGACCGCTGCAGAGCATCTGCCGAAGGAAGATCGTCGAGTTGGCAGTGCCCTGGAAGGATCTCCATCTCGAAGCGGACGACGAGTGGCGTCTCTCGATCGTGGTCATGGAACACGGATTGGAACTCGCCCGCTACCCTCATCAGCATCCGGCCCTGCTCACGGTTCCCGGGATCGAATTCGAAGCCGGGCTCTGGCGGGTGTGAAACCAATTACTTGTTCACGGGTGGGCAATTTGATGCTGTAATGGCAGCCATTGGTTGGCCCTTGGCTATCCCGCCAAGTCGCCTGCTTGCCAGGTGAGACACCATGCCCGAGTTGCGACGCGACCCCGTGGTCGGACGGTGGGTGATTATCTCCACCGAGCGCAATGGACGTCCTCATGAATTTGCGCCGATGCCGCCGGCGCGATCGATCTCCACCGCCCTCTGTCCATTTTGTCCCGGCCAGGAACGGCTCACGCCGAGCGAAATCATGGCGTATCGACCTCAGCCCGGCGAATTCAATGCCCCCACGTGGACTGTGCGCGTGGTCCCCAATAAATATCCCGCGCTGCAGGTGGAAGGGGACATGGGGCGCGAGGGAGTGGGGCTGTATGACCGAATGAACGGCATCGGCGCCCACGAGGTCATAATTGACACACCGCGGCACACCGAAAGCCTGGCTTCGATGCCCTCAAAAGGTATCGAAGACGTGTTGTGGACCTACCGCGATCGCTTGATCGATCTCAAGAAGGATCTCCGCTTCCGCTACATTTTGATATTCAAGAACCACGGAGCCGCCGCCGGAGCGACGTTGGAACACAGTCATTCGCAACTCATCGCACTCCCAATCGTGCCCACAAACGTGCAAGAAGAAATTGAGGGCTGTCGCACGCACTACGAGCAAAAAGAACGGTGCATGTACTGCGATATCCTGCGCCAGGATCTGGCCGACGGCGGCCGCATCGTGGGGGAAAACCCGGAGTTCGTCTGTTTGACGCCGTTCGCCCCGCGTTTTCCGTTCGAGATGTGGATCCTTCCCAAACGCCACGCCGCCTATTTTGAAGAAAGCCAAAAAACCCAGTTCGAATTACTTGCGCCAATCTTATCCGACTGCCTGCGTCGCATGGATGCCGTCCTCGCCCGGCCCGCATACAATTTCATGCTCCACACCGCGCCGCTCCACGAGCGCCTGGGCGACTTTTATCACTGGCATCTGGAAATCATCCCGAAGCTGACGCACGTCGCCGGGTTCGAATGGGGCACCGGTTTTTACATCAATCCGGTGTCACCTGAGGAGGCCGCGAAGTTTTTGAAGGAGGCGGAGATCCAGTCCCTATAGATAGGATGGGGCCGGCGTGATGTGGCACCCTCATGTGGGTATCCGTAAGTCCCTCCCCTGTTGATCGGTCCTGACCGATTATTCCCGCTGTCAACCGAGGCTGCTCCCGGTCTATGATGCGGCTATGAGCGGGAGACGCCCGACGCCCGTCCGCTTCTCGATCACTGATCCCGCAGTTGCCCAATCCGTGTCCCGCATCGTGCAACTCGTCCGCCATGCCGGGGGCAGAGCGTGGCTTGTGGGCGGCTCCGTGCGCGACCTGATCTTGGGACGGCAGCCGCAAGATTTCGATCTCGAAGTGGTCGGGCTCGCACCAAGCCGCCTTCAGACGATCCTGTCGGAACACCTGCCCGTGGACCGCGTCGGAAAAGCCTTCGCCATCTTTAAACTCCACGGCCTGCCTATCGATATCTCCGTTCCGTCTCGTCGACCGACGGGAATCGCCGCCGCCGCCACGGTTCTGCGACAGGCGGATCCGGAGATGAGCATTGACGACGCGTTGTCCCGCCGCGATTTCACCATAAACGCCATGGCATGGGACCTTGACTCTTCAGAATTCCGCGACCCGTTTCATGGCCGGAGCGACCTGGACGCGCACCGGCTCCGCCACGTGTCTGATCAGTTCGCCGAAGATCCCGTGCGGGTTCTGCGCGGCATGCAGTTGGCCGCTCGCTTCGAGTTGACGGCTGCGCCGGAAACCGCCGCGCTCTGCGGGACCTTGACCCAGGAAGGACAGCCCAGGGAACGACTGTGGGAAGAATGGAAAAAGCTGTTGCTGCAAGGCCGTTCACCCTCACGAGGCCTGCGGTGGCTCGACGACTGCGGCTGGCTTCGCTTTTATCCCGAACTGGCCGCCCTGCAAGGCTGCGAACAGGATCCGCTCTGGCACCCGGAAGGGGATGTCTGGGTGCACACGCTGCACAGTGTGGACTGGTTTGCGGCCGAGCGCACCGGCCACATGGACGATGATCTGATCGTGGGGCTGGGCGTTCTCTGCCACGACTTCGGCAAGCCCGCCACTACGCAGGCAATATCGGGACGCATCCTGTCGCGCGGGCATGAGGCCGAAGGCGACGCGGCGGCCAGACGGTTTCTCGAGCGGCTCACGAACCAGGAGGATCTGATCAATGCGGTCATTCCACTCGTGCGCTGCCATCTTCGCCCACGGGCCCTGTACGAGGCCAATGCCTCGGATCACGCCGTGCGCCGACTCGCGCGACAAGTCGGCCGCATTGATCGGCTCGTACGCGTCGCGCGCGCCGATGAGGCCGGCCGGCCGCCAAAACCCTTCGCTGGCTTTCCGGCCGGCGAGTGGTTGCTCGCGAAAGCGCGGCACCTGAACGTGGAGACGTGTGCCCCGGCCCCGCTCGTCATGGGCCGCCACCTCCTCGAGCTGGGAATCCCGCCGGGGCCCGAGATGGGGCGCCTGTTGGAGGAATGTTATGAAGCCCAGTTAAGCGGACTGTTCTGTACGATCTCCGACGGGTTGGTGTTTGCGCGGCAGCGTCTGAGCCGCGCGCACTCATAATCGCATCCGACGAGTGCGTCGCCCTCGCCGTTTTATACTCCCCTTCGTCCGGCGCTTGCCTCCCGGATGAAGGCAGGCTTATGATCGCATCATGCACGTCCAATTGAGCCACCCGTCGCGAACCGTTGAAGTGAACGGTCCGAAAAAGGTCAAGGACCTCTTACGCGATCTCAACCTGGTCGTCGAAGCGCATTTGGTCATTCGCGGCGATGATCTCGTCACAGAGGACGAAATGTTGTACGACCACGATCGGGTCGAGATCCGCCCGGTCATTTCGGGGGGATCCCCCGCGGCCTTCTTTGATTCGATGGAACGCACACACCGAGAGCTTTCATGAACTGCACCAAGTGCAAGACTAAAGCCGTTCTCAAGCTTCCACGCCACCATGCGGCCTTCTGCAAACAATGCTTCACCGGATTCGTTCATGATCAAGTGGCAAGAGCCATCAAATCGCATCGGATGTTCACGAAGGTTGAACGAATCTTGGTGGCCGTCTCCGGGGGCAAAGACAGTCTGGCGCTCTGGGACATTCTCTTGAAGCTCGGCTATCGCGCGGATGCGTTATATGTGGATCTCGGCATCGGCAATTATTCCGAACGATCGCACGAGAAGGTCCTCCGCTTTGCGGAGACGATTGCGGCACCCCAGGGCGCCAGGCTCTATGTCCATACGGTTGAGCAGGAAGAAGGCGCCGGCATCCGCGAACTGGCCATGTTGGTGCATCGTCCCGCCTGTTCTACCTGTGGAACGATCAAGCGTTATCAGTTCAATCGCGCCGCTCTGGACCACCACTACGATGTCATGGCCACCGGGCATAACCTCGATGATGAAGCCGCCCGCCTGTTGGGCAATGTGCTCCATTGGCAAGAAGAATATCTCGACAAGCAGAGCCCCAATCTGCCCGCATCCGTGGACGGCTTCGCGAAGAAAGTCAAGCCGCTCTATCGTCTGACCGAACGGGAGTTGGCGGCCTATGCCGTGTTGAACAAAATCGATTACATCGTGGACGAATGCCCCATGGCGAAAGGGGCCAGGACACTGCTCTATAAGGAGGTCCTCAACCGGCTCGAAACCGAATCACCGGGCACCAAACAAACGTTTTTCTGGGGGTTTCTGGAAAAACAGCGACAGAAGGCTAGAGCGCCGTCGACCACGATGACGGAACGAGATCAAGCCACCTTGCACCCATGCCGGGTCTGTCAGCAGCCCACCACGGCCGAGATCTGTTCCTACTGCAAGCTGATGGCCCGCGCAAAAACCCCTACCCTCTCCTGACGGATCCTCTGCTGTGGATGAGGAAGGACCCCTGGCCCTGTCAGGTCTTGCAAAGCTCCTTGACTGTCCGTAAGCTGCCTTCGGAGCATTGATTTCTCGCGGATCCGGTTTATCTCGACCATCATGGCGACCAGCGCGCGCGATTATTATCATATCCTCGGCATCCCCCGCACCGCCTCAGCCGACGACATCAAGAAGTCCTACCGACGGTTGGCCCGTCAATACCATCCCGACCTCCATAGCGGCGGGAAAAAAACCGAGATGGAGAAAAAATTCAAGGAACTGAATGAAGCCCATGAAGTGCTCTCGGATCCCGATAAGCGCAAGAAATACGACCAATACGGAGCAGAGTGGGAACAAGCGGAGGCCTACGAACGGGCGAGGCAACAGGCCGGCGCACGTGGGTTCGGCGGCGACGCGGGGTCGGGGGCCCACGGCGCCGAGCACTTTTCCGACATCTTTGAGAACTTGTTCGGCGGTCGCGCCCGAAGCGGCGGCGCCCAGGGATTCTCCGTACAGGGGGAAGACCTCGAGACCGAGGCCGAACTGACCCTCAGAGAAGTGTTGAGTGGAGTAACCAAGCGCGTCACGATGCGTGAGCCGATTCGATGCTCCACCTGTCAGGGGAATGGAAGGCTCAAGGGACGTCCCTGTCCCAGCTGTCTTGGCTCCGGCTCCGTCCTGCATGCCAAAACCATCGAGGTGCGCATCCCGGCCGGCGTCCAGGACGGGACGCGTGTGCGTGTGGCCGGCAAGGGCCAACCGGGCATGAGCGGCGGCCGGGCGGGGGATCTCTATCTTCATGTGACGATCCTGCCGGATCCCGTCTTTCGACGACAGGGGAGCGATCTCCATGTGACCTTGCCCGTCTGGCCATGGGAAGCCGCCTTGGGAAGCGAGGTGATGGCCCCGACGTTAGGCGAACCGGTTCGAGTCAAAATTCCTCCGGGCAGCCGGGCGGACAGCAAGCTGCGCCTGAAAGGGAAAGGGCTCCCCACGGCGGGCGGCGGCCATGGCGATCTGTTTCTCCATCTTCAGATTACCTTACCGCCCAAGCTCACCGAGGAAGAACGGTCTCTCTACGAGCAATTCAATCGACTCCGGCATCCCGATCCTCGGGCGGACCTCCTCGCGGCGACCCGACGCGGGTGACCGGATGACACTGGCGGAATACGCGTTGTTTGCCTTCAGTTCACTGTTTGTCATCGTCGATCCGATTGCCACCGTTCCGGCATTCATCGCCATGACTGCCCGCGATACGGTCGCCCACCGGCTTCGGACGGCAAGAACAGCCTGTCTCGTGATGGTCGGCGTTCTCACCGGCTTTGCCCTGGTCGGGCAGACTCTCTTTAACCTGCTCGGCATTACGCTGCCTGCCATCCAGGTGGCGGGGGCGCTGGTCCTGCTGCTCGTCGCCCTCGACATGTTGCGGGCCCAACGCTCGGCTGTTCAGGAAACGGCGGAAGAGACCACCGCGGGCTCGCGCAAGGAGGACATCGCCATTACGCCGCTGGCGATTCCCATGCTGGCAGGACCCGCGGCTATTTCGACCGTCATTCTCCTGGAGGCCCAGGCTGCCACCTGGGCGCAGCGAGGGGTGCTGTTGGCTTGTCTTGGCGCGGTGGGTCTGGCAAGCTACGTCACCTTTGCGCTCGGGGCCACCGGCGCACGATGGCTGAGCCCGATCGCGGAAAAGATCATCACCCGCCTGATGGGTCTCCTGCTGGCCGCCTTGGCGGTTCAGTTCCTCTTTAACGGGCTGAAAGGCGAGGGAAGCTTATTTGTGCGATAATCGGCTGCTCGTTTCATCACCTAACAGAAGGTCTCAACCGAAGGAGGATTTCATGACGCGAGGGACACGGACCATGATGACGCTCGGCTTGGCCGCCGCGATGGGGCTGACACTTGGGTTCGCCGACGTTCGGGCGAACGAGTACGGGCAGGGCAAAGACGGGCATCGTATGGGCGGGCACGGGATGGGCATGATGCACAGCAGCACGGGCCACCTCATCCGGCACTTGCTCAAACACGAAAAGGACATCGGGTTGTCCGCCGATCAGGTAAAGCAATTGAAGGACATGCAACTGAATCTCGACCGGACACGGATCAAGTCCGAGGCCGACATTCAAGTGGCTGAGCGGGAGCTCAAGGCCTTGATCGACGACGAGAAGTCGGATTTGGGTGCGATTGAATCGAAACTCAAACAGAGTCAAGAACTCCAAGCCGGGCTCCGTTTGGCCTCTATTCGGGCGCGCCGCGACGTCCTGGGACTGCTGAGTCCTGAGCAGCGAGAGAAAGAGAAAGCGGAACACGAGAAGATGATGCAGAAACACAAAGAGACGGGGAAAGGACAGGGACATGGCACCTCTCCACATGGTGCCACTCCCCACGGCGCGAACCCACACAAAGGATCCGGCGGTGCGCCGTCCGCTCCGGGCAGCATGTCCCCGCACTAACCATCATCTAGACCCTGGAGGCCCTCATGAACCCAACCACCCTTGTCATAACCTTGTCCGTCGGGGCCGTACTGGCCCTCAGCACGCCGGCATGGAGCGAAAAGAAGGGCGCCCATGGCGGCAAAGCGGCGTTGGCCAAGGACGCCACCGTGACGATCGAGCAGGCCATCAAGACCGCTTCCGAGCAGGTGCCGGGCACGGTCGTGGAAGCGGAACTCGAACGAAAACACGGCAAAACTGTCTGGGAAGTGGAAGTGCTCGATGCGGACGGGAAGGTCACGGAGGTCCACATCGATGCGGCCACCGGAACGGTCATCGACACCGAAACTAAAGGGAAGAAACCTGCGCAGAAGAAAGACGGAAAGAAAACGGGAAAGGACTAGCGCACGCCATGGGTGCTGAACCTAAGCGGAAGAGTCACGAGCTGCTGGTGGGGCCGGGACGGGCACCAGCCCGCGCCATGCTAAAGGCGGTGGGATTCACCGACGACGATCTGGCCAAGCCCCTCATCGGCGTGGCGAACACCTGGATCGAAGTCATGCCCTGCAACTACCATCTGCGCCGCTTGTCGGAACGGGTCAAGGCCGGCATCCGCGCGGCCGGCGGTACTCCTATTGAGTACAATACCATCGCCGTGTCGGACGGCATCTCCATGGGCACGGAAGGGATGAAAGCCTCGCTGATCAGCCGGGAAGTGATCGCCGATTCCATTGAGCTGGTCGCGCGTGGCCACCTGTTCGATGCGGTCGTGGCCCTCTCGGGTTGCGACAAGACCATTCCGGGCACGGTGATGGCACTGTGCCGCCTCAATCTTCCTTCGCTCATGTTGTACGGCGGGTCCATTTTGCCGGGCCGGTTTCAAGGCCACGATGTCACGATTCAGGATGTCTTTGAAGCCGTGGGTAAACATGCCTCCGGCAAGATGACCACTGATGAATTAAAAGACCTCGAGGATCATGCGTGTCCCGGCCCAGGAGCCTGCGGCGGGCAATTTACCGCCAATACGATGGCCATCGCCTTTGAGTTTCTCGGAATCTCGCCGATGGGGCGAAACGGCGTGCCGGCCATGGACACGCAGAAGGACGATGTCGCCTATGAATGCGGCAGGATGGTCATGGATCTTCTCAAGCGGGATCTCCGTCCGAAACAGATCATCACGCGCCGATCGCTCGAAAACGCGATTGCCGCGGTGGCCACAACCGGCGGCTCCACCAACGCCGTGTTGCACCTGTTGGCGGTGGCCCGCGAGATGGGCCTGAAGCTGCATATCGACGATTTCGACAAAATCAATCGGAAGGTGCCGTTACTGGCCGACCTCAAACCCGGCGGCCGCTTCACCGCGGCGGATTTGTATGTCGCCGGCGGGACGACCCTCGTGGCCAAGCGGCTGCTGGATGCCGGCGTCCTGCACCGCGATCAGCCGACCGTCACGGGCAACACCATTGGAGAGGAAGCGGCGCGAGCCAAGGAACAACCGGGTCAGCAAGTCTTGCGGCCATTGTCGGATCCCATCAAGTCCACAGGAGGCTTGGTCATTCTCAAAGGCAACCTGGCGCCGGAAGGCTGCGTGGTCAAAGTCGCCGGGCATGCCATGCTGAAATTTCAAGGTCCGGCCAAGGTCTATGATCGCGAAGAAGATGCCTTCGTGGCCGTCAAAGCCGGCCAGATCAAAGCCGGAGACGTGGTGGTCATTCGATACGAAGGGCCGTCCGGGGGGCCGGGCATGCGGGAGATGCTCGGGGTCACCGCCGCGATTGTGGGCGCAGGTCTTGGCGATTCCGTCGCGCTCCTCACCGATGGGCGTTTTTCAGGAGCGACGCATGGGCTGATGGCGGGGCATGTGGCGCCCGAAGCCGTCAGAGGCGGGCCGATTGCCGCGGTGAAAACCGGCGACCTTGTCACCTTTGATATCGTCAAACGCCGGCTTGACGTGAGTCTGTCACAGAAAGAGATTGCCGCTCGGTTGAAGAAGGTGAAACAGCCGGTTCCCCGATATACATCGGGCGTGATGGGTAAGTATGCCCGCCACGTCTCATCCGCCTCTGAAGGCGCCGTCACCACTTAACCAGCCGACATTTCCAGTCAGCGGCAGGCAACGCCGCCTGCCCTTGTGCGCCTTCCATCGGTATCACCCCCCAGGGCTCGGTCATGCCGGGAGGGTCTATGATCGTTCGTTGCAAGCGGACTATGCGCGGCGGTAAAACTGTGCGATGGTGCCCACTACGTAGCCGAGGTGGTCTTCAGAGAGTTCGGCATAGATGGGGAGGGACAGCACCTGCTCAGCGGCTTGCTCCGAGACCGGGAAAGACCCTTTCCGGTGTCCCAAGTGTTTGTAGCAGTTTTGCAGGTGCATGGGGAGCGGATAATAGATCTCGGTTCCCACCCCTTGGTCTTTGAGGTAGGCGCGCAGTTCGTCACGTTTCGCTGCACGGACCGTAAACTGATTATAGACATGGAAGTTGCCGTCCCGTGTCGCGGGAAGCGTCACCTGATCGAGCAGATCGGCTTGCGCAAACAAGTGTGCATAGCGAGCGGCGTTCCGGCGGCGTCCTTCGGCCCATTGGTCGAGATATTGGAGCTTCACATGGAGAATAGCCGCCTGCAGCGCATCCAAACGGCTGTTCACTCCGATGGCCTCGTGCAAGTAGCGGGCGCGACTCCCGTGCACACGGAGCATCGCCAGCGCCTCGGCGACGTTCTGATCATTCGTCGTGATCAGGCCTCCGTCGCCGAACCCGCCGAGGTTTTTGGACGGGAAAAAGCTGAAACACCCGGTGGTCCCCAGCCCCCCGGCCCGCACCCCCTGTTGCGCGGCCCCGATGGCCTGACACGCGTCCTCAATCACCGGAATTCGCTTGGCGGCGGCTACCTTATTGATGGAGGCCATATCAGCGCATTGACCGAAGAGATGCACCGGGATAATCGCTTTCGTGCGGGCCGTGATGGCTCGTTCGAGCTGGGCGGGATCGAGGTTGAAGGTGTCTCGCTCGATGTCAACGAACACAGGTTTGGCACCGAGCCGCGAAATGGCGCCGGCCGTCGCAAAAAACGTGAACGGCACCGTCACCACCTCATCTCCATGCTCCACGCCCAAAGCCATCAAGGACAGGAGCAGCGCATCGCTGCCTGACGCACACCCGACGGCGGCCTGGGCGCCCACATATTTGGCCATCGACTCTTCGAATGCGGTCACGCGCGGGCCCAACACGAACCCCTGCTCGTCACAGACGGTCTCGATCGCAGCCAGAATGTCCGATCGCAACGGCTGAAACTGCGCTTTCAAGTCCAACAGCGGAATGTGCATGATCTTCACGTGGGATTCCGGCGGCCGTCGTGTCAATACGGGCTCACATCAATACCGTGACGTTTGAGAGATTGCAAGCGGAGAATCATCGAAAGTCCCGCCGCTGGAAAATCAGGGCGGCCAGGAGCAGAAGCATCGCGGTGTAGACCACCCCGTAGGCGGCGATCAACACCAGGTCGCCTGCGGCCACATCGATGCGATGAGTCACATGCCCCTTCAGATTGAACCGTTCGAGGTTGGGCAAAAGATAGTAGAGACCGTCGAGCACGCCGCGGCCGAACGCCTCCATTTTTTGCCCGAGCATCCGTAAATCGCCCGTCACATGCCCGATGACAAACAGGGCCAGGGTGAAGATCGCACTCAAAGTCGCGCTGGTGAAGGTGGAGAACAGCAGCGCCACCGCCGTGACCACCATGAACTCGAGAAAAATGGCGGCTAGCGCTTGAAACAAGACCGGATGAATGGGAACCTCCTGCAGCCACAGCACGGCCAAGAAGCCGGCCGCCATGACCGCCGTATTGACCATCAGGGTCATCATCAGGCCCAGATACTTGCCAAGGAGGAATTGATAGCGGGCCACCGGCTTGGAGACGATGGTGTAAATGGTTTTCTTCTCGATTTCCTTGCTGACCAGTCCGATGCCGATGAAAATGGCGATCAGAACTCCAAAGAAATTGATACTGGCCAGCCCGATATCCAGCAACAACCGGTGAAAATCTCCCAGCGTCAATCTCATTAGGAGGATCGAGCTTCCGATCAGGAGGAGCGCGAACACCAACAGATTGTAGAGCAACTTGTCTCTGAGGTTTTCCCGAAACGTGTTGAGCGCGATCGACCCTACCTTCATGACCGACCCTCTCCGCCCGCTTGTTGCCCTTGAACCGCTTGAATGAAGAGATCTTCGAGGGAGCGCCGATGCGGCGTCACGGAGACCAAGTTCGCCTTGGCGGCACGGATGATGTCGAGCGCGGGATCCACATGGGACGGTTGCGCGAGCACCGCCATCAGGCGGTCGCCTTGGCGGACGAGTTTCTCCGTCAGCGGACGGAGATGATCCAACCCTTCCGGCGACAGCCGATCAATCACCAGCTCCACCGACCGGGTCGCCCCCTGATCGATCAAGTCAGCAACACGCCCGCTGGCCATCAGCCGGCCCTTCAGAATCATCGCCACCCGATCGCAAAGCAGCTCGGCGTCATGCAGGATATGTGAACTGAACAGCACGGTTTTTCCTGCCTCTTTGAGACGCAGGATCAAGTCCCGTACTTCCCGCCTACCCACCGGATCAAGACCCGACATCGGTTCGTCCAACACCACCAGTTCCGGATCGTTGATCAAGGCCTGGGCAATCCCCACGCGCTGCAACATGCCTTTTGAAAATTTCCGAAGTTGCAGATTGCCGGCATGCGCCATCCCGACCAGCTCCAATAATTCATCCACACGGCTGCGCAGCGTCGACCCACCCAGCCCGAACAGATGACCATAGAACCTCAGAAATTCGCGGCTCGTCAGATAGTCATAGAAATAGGGAGACTCCGGAAGAAAACCCACCTTGCTTTTGGCCGCAACGTGATTGACCGGCCGGCCGAACAGGAAGGCGTTCCCGCCGCTTGGAGCGATCAGCCCCATCAGAATCTTGATGGTCGTCGTTTTGCCCGCGCCGTTCGGACCGAGAAATCCGAACACTTCACCTCGATGAACATCAAGACTGAGCTGGTCGACCGCCGTCACACGCCGGCCCCAAAACCCGACACGAAAGACTTTGCGAAGCTGGTCGATCCGGACAATCGAAGAATCCTGCCTGTCCATCACGTTCTCCGTCCTACAGTCCCTGGTTTTTGTCCAAACGGAACACGGTGAGCCGCGTGGGATGACTGCTGCTGGACACCGTGCCTGTCCGTCGGTCAAGTACATAGACGCCGCCGAACGGTTCTTCAGGAATGCGAGCGAGATAGCCGGCGGCCACCACATCGGAGAGGTGGGAGGGAAACGCCCCCCGCTGCTGACGATAGTGCGCGACGGCCTTCTCCAGCATGCGAAGATCCCGTTCGATCAGCACCTCCTTGGCGCGGGTTTCTAAGCGTTCCCGCATCGCCAAGCCTGGGTTTTCTTTCCACAGCGCCTCAAGAAATTCGAGAGCGACCTCGGGATTTCCGGCCTCCGCGTACATCCGCGTCGCAAGACCGGGAAGAAACTCCGGCGCCCCGACGGTTCGTGCTGCTCGTCCGATGTAGTCGGCCCCCTGAACGGCATCGCCCAGGACAAAATAATGGTTGTAGCCGAGCAAGAAGGGCAGGTTCCATTCCGCTGGATTCTCTTGGTGTCCCCGTTCGAGAAGGCGATTGCTCAAATCCACTCGGTTCCCGTGATTCGTGAGCACCACTCCGCCCACATAATAGGGATAGGCGTACTGAGGATCGAGCGTGGTGATCACGTCGACGGCATGATAGATCCATTCATGCTCTTCGTCGGAGTTATGCGTTTTACCCAACACCTGCAGCATCCGTAGCCACAGCAGATCGGCACCGACGTGGTGATAGCCGAGCAGCGCCGGTTTCAAATACTCTCCCCGAGGCAAGCGCGCCAGGTCTTCCAGCGTGACCCGGGCATGATCGGCACGGCGATCCAACTCCCTCTGAATCGCGACAAGAAGCACCGGCAGCATCAACAGGACCCCCCCGATCAAGATTCCGGTCAACGCGTATCTCAGGAGGTCGCGGAGCAGCGGACTCGTTGGGGGAAGCGTGAGCGGTCCGGTCATAAGAGTTGGCAGTGCGTCTGAAGCACAAGGTCCCGCCGGCTACTGTGAGCCGGCGGGACTCGTTGTTCACGAACCGTCTTACGTCAGTGTTGGCTGACTAGAAGACGCCGGTCGTGCAATCCTGTGCACCGGTGCCATCAGCCGATGCCCACACGGAAATGAGCGCATCTCCATCCAGATTGCTGGCTGCCGACGCGCGGAAGCCTCCGGCAGTCACACCGGCATCATTGGCTCCAGTTTCGGCTGTGGTCAACGCGGCCGGAGTCAACACCGGTCCGAGACACGAGGTATACGCCGGAATGTAGGTGCCGGTCGCATATTGATACAGCACGTTTCCGGTCGGTTGAAAACCGAGGTCCGCAAAGGTCCCGAGAGTGACGCCAGCTCCGGAAGCCCCGACGCACCATCCTTGCGCACCGGCAGGCGTGACAACAGGACCCGCACCTCCAGGGAACCACGTCTGCGGAGCCGACTTCACGTTCGCTTGCGGGTTGGTCGTTGTCGGCCAGAGCGCGACGGTCAGATAGCAGCCCCGTTCACCCTGCCAGGACACTTCCGAAGTCTTGATCGCCATCAAATTGGTCTTGGCTTCCGACTGCCGAGACTTCATTTGATACTGCAGGAAGTTGGGAATGGCGATGGCCGCCAAGATCCCGATGATCGCCACGACGATCATCAATTCGATGAGGGTAAAACCCTCTTGTTTGCGGAATGACTTCAACATACTGCCTCCTTGTTGGTGGTTCACTGACGGCCCTTTCTGCTTGTTGCCTTTGGTCACCTGCGGCGCTCGTCTGGCCGCCTGCCCGGTTCACTTAGCAGGTTCGGTGCCTATCAGTGGGAGATCCCAACATTAGCAGTCTCTTCTTAAAAGACAATGATTTACGAAAACTGCGCCCATCCTCGGTCCTTCGATTCACCTGTGACGGTCTTCCACTTTCTGCACTGAGATGCCGAGAATTGGCACTTTCTGGTTCGATTGAAGGCAAACGTCCGGGGCGGGATTACACCAATGAGACAACGCAATAAACAAGACAATGATGAGAATTGAGAATGCTGAGAGGAGCTATCGTGAAGCTAGGGCAACGCCTGTTCAGCCTGTATCTTCTCTGATACGCGGCGTTTGGCCTGTCGGATACGATCCTCAAACGCCGGATCGCCCATGCCCTGATCACGGAACCGCTGCAGGAGTTTTTCGTTGGAGGGATCAAGTTCGAGCGAATGGAGCCAGGCTTCACGGGCATCGGCCACCCGGTTTTGCTTCATATAAATTTCCCCCAAGTGCTCAAAGATCACCGGATCATCACCGACTAAAGCCACCGCGCGCTTGATTTCATGGAGGGCTTCGCCCAGCATGCCCGATTTATAGAAGGCCCAGCCCAAACTATCGACGTAGTAGCCGTTGTCCGGTTTCAGCGCCACCGCCTGCCTTGTGAGAGAAACCGCCTGATCGATCTTGATCCCGCGCTCTGCATAGCTGTACCCCAAGTAATTCAATGCGTCCGCGTGGTGAGGATCGAGCGAAAGAGCCGTCTCCATGGCACGGACCACATCCTCGAATCGGTCCAGCTTGTCGTACGCGGTGCCAAGATTGAAATACAGATCCGCGTGTTTGGGGTTGTGGCGAATGCCTTCCTCAAGGGCCTGAGCGGACTTGTTGGCCTGTTCGGACTGCAAATAGGCCAAGCCCAGCACCACATGCGCTTCCGGTTGCTTCGGATTGAGGCGAACGGCCTCGCCCAAATGAGTGATGGCCTCAGGGAATTGCTTCAGCCGATAGTGCAGGACGCCCAGGTGAATGTGGCTCTCCGGAAATGACGGATCCAACTGCAGATTGAATTGATAAGCCGCCATCGCCTTGGGATAGTCTTTGATCTCTTCGTACAAATACCCGAGATAATCACGGACCTTGAGTTCTGCCGGCCTCGCTTTCAGGACGGCGTTGAGCTGTTCGATGGCCTTGGCATGGTCCTTCTTCTCGCCGTAAATGAGCGCCATCCGCAACTGCACGTCCAGATCGCCGGGATCTTCTTCGAGCATCTTTTGGAGTTCGGTCAGTCCGCCGGCATAGTCTTTGGTCGTGACGTACAACTGAATGAGATGCTGACGGATGTCCCTGTTTTTCGGGTTCACACGGTGCAGATACTTCTGCAATACTTCGATCGCTTTGTCTCTCTCATTCCGTGACTCATGGAACGAGGCTTGCGCCAGATAGGCCGGCTCAAACGCCGGATTCACGGCAATCGCCCGCTCGAAGCTAGCCACCGCCTGATCCGGCTTGCCGGCTTCGATGGAAATTCGCCCGAGGTAGTAATAGCCGACCGGCGAATCGGTGGCGTACTGCAACCCTTGTTTCACGGCCTGCTCGGCTTCGGCTAACTGCTTCTGGTTGAGGAGAATAATCGCTTTGGGAAAGTACGTTTCTCCCCGATCGGGCTCGCGCTCGATGGCCGCATCCAACAGCCTCAAGGCTCGATCCGGTTTGCCGACGCTCGCGAGAATGCCGGCCATCTGCGTGAGGACGTGCACGTCCTGGCCGATTCCCGATCCCGCTTCTTCGGCGTATTGCTCGGCTTTGGGATGGTCACCCAGCCCGAAGTACAACCCGGCCAGACGGGCCTTGACCTCGCGGGACATCGGATCCGCCTTGAGGGCCTCCAGGTATTCCCGGATGGCGCCTTCGGTGTCCTGCGCGAGCTCCGCCTGATAGCCCAACATGAAGTGATAGGTGGCCGACGCATCCGGGCCGGGAGAAGCCGGCGGTTTTGCCACCGCGGCCATGGAAGAGGACGCCGTTTGCGGGGGCCGCTCGGGATAGGGGGACGCCGCGCACGCCGTGATGATCACGGGGATTAATGACGCCACGAACCCGTTCCTGATCGCCGGAAAGCGACTGGGGGTCGGCAGGGAAAACCCGAAAGTCCGTCGTCGTTGCACGGTGCCTTTACACGAGACGCGTCGAAGAAGGGAACATTGACGTGGATTATACCGAGCGATCGGACGATGCGCAAACCGCTTCACACTTCGCGAAGGTCCAAACTCTCAAATTTTGCAAACCGGTCCTGAAAAAACAACTCCACCTTGCCGATCGGCCCGTTGCGGTGCTTGCTGACTATGATATCGGCGATGCCTTTGCGCTCGGAATTCTGGTCGTATACGTCTTCGCGGTAGATAAAGACCACGACGTCCGCATCCTGTTCGATCGCTCCGCTCTCCCGCAAATCGGCCAACATCGGGACGGGTGGTTTCCGCGCCTCCACGGCACGGCTCAACTGCGACAAGGCCACGACGGGAACGTTGAGCTCCTTGGCCAGGGCCTTTAGGGAACGGGAGATATCCGAAATTTCCTGCTGGCGCGACTCCGCATCGCTCCGCCCTTGCATCAGCTGGAGATAATCGACCAGCAGCAGATCGAGCCCTTTCTCGGCTTTCAGACGCCGTGCTTTCCCCCGCATTTGCTGAACGGTAATGCCGCCGGTGTCATCGATATAAATGGAGGCTTGTTCCAAGCGACCGGCGGCTTCGGCCAGCCGCCACCAATCCTCCTTCTGGAGCTTGCCGGTCCGGAGGGCGTGCGAGTCAACCCGCGCCTCAGAACTGAGCATGCGAAGGACGATTTGCGGTTTCGACATTTCCAGGCTGAAAATTCCGACGACCGAGTTGTGATGAATGGCCGCGTGCGCGGCGAACCCGAGCGCCAGACTGGTCTTACCCATGCTCGGCCGACCGGCCACCACCACCAGGTCCGACGCTTGCAGCCCCGCCGTGAGATTGTCCAAATCGTAATATCCGGTGGGGACGCCGGTGACGTGCTCCTTCCGCTTGGACAGTTGATCGACCAGGTCGAGACTTTCTTTGATGATCTGATTGATGGGGCTGAAGGACCGTTCGAGCTTCCCTTGGGCAATGCTGAATACGGACCGCTCGGCAAAATCGAGCAGATCGTCGATCGAGGCGGACCCTTCGTAGCCTCTGGCCAACACTTCCGTCGACGTCGTAATCAGTTGCCTGGCGACTGCCTTGTCCCGGACGATTTTGCAGTGATAGCGGATATTGGCGGAACTGGAGACGATCTGGACCAATTCCGCAAGAAAGGCAGCGCCGCCTACGGATTCCAGTTCCCCCTGCCCCTTCAACCGCTCGGTCAGCGTAATCTGATCGATCACCTCACCCGTGTCTGACAAGTCGAGCATCGCGCGAAACACTTTGCGGTGCGCGGTGCGGTAGAAATCCTCTTCGACCAACAGCTCCATGGCCTTGGGCATGGCACTGTTGTCCAACAAGATGGCGCCCAAGACCGATTGCTCCGCCTCCAAGTTTTGCGGAGGCAATTTGGGCTGCGAGAGATCAACGGCGGCGAGTGGTTTCATCGCATTCCTTCCGCATCATCTTGAGGTCTGCACAAGGCGACGGTAAGATCCCGAATGGACATGGCCTGCATTCGGAGGTTGCCGCCGATCCGATCATGATCAGAACCAGGCACCGACGCGACCAACACGCGGTCCCCGTGAGCGGCCTTGCCGTCCAGCACCACCACGGTCTTCGCACCGATCCGCCGTGCGGCCTGCATCGCCGCCTCCGGCAAGCCCTTCCCTGAAACCGCCAAGCGCTGCTGCACAACCCGCTGGTTCGCTTGTCGTAACACCGCGGCGAACGGAATGAGTTTGCCGACCGAGGCGGGCGAGGCGACGATCAAGACGTCGGTGCGCATGTTCTCTGACCGTTGACCGGACAGCCCCAGCCCTCGAAAAAGCCGGTCCACGTTCAGGGCAAAGCCGGTGGAGGCGACATTGCGACCAAACCGCCCGATCAAATGGTCATACCGACCGCCGCCTCCGAGCTCGACCCCGAGCCCGTCGGCAAACACGTCGAAGACCACTCCGTCGTAATAGTCGAATCCGCGGAACTCTCCCAAATCCAAAAACAGCACCTCTTCATAGCCGGCTTCGCAGAGCAGTCCATACACCTCGGTCAGCCGGTCAAGCGCCTGCAACAGCTCCGGGTGGCCGGCCGCCAAGCGCCGACCGCGGGCGAGGACCTCCGACTGGCCGCAGAGCTCAGGCGCTTCCAAGATGGCGCGCGCAGATGATTTGGCCACCCGCTCGTGGGCCAGGATCTCTTGTAACTTCGGCAAATCTTTCCGTGCGGCCGCTTGTTCGGCCCGTTTTTGCCCCTCCGGCGAGAGGCCCGCTCGAACCAGCAATCCTTTAAAATACCCCACGTGACCCAGGGAGACCTTAAACGAACGCAGCCCGACCTGTCGCAAACAGGCGATCAACAGGGAGAGGATTTCGCTGTCCGCCGTGACGTCCTCGGCGCCGATCAGTTCGGCACCCACCTGGAAGATCTCTCGATCCCGACCGGCATGTTCCGGCTCATACCGGAAGACGGTGGCGCGGTACGACACCCGGAGCGGGAGGCGTGTCCCAAGCATCCCCATCGCCACCGTCCTGGCGATTTGCGCGGTCGCATCGGGTCGGAGAAGCAGAATGCGGCCGGTGGTTCGGTCCGCAAATTGGTAGCACTTTTCAACAATCTCGGGCTCCAGGCCCGGCGCCAAGACGTCGAGATATTCGAACGTGGGGAGGATGATCTCGTCATAGCCCCATTGATGAAGGTGGGCCAGCAGTTGCCCTTCGAGTTGGCGTACCTGGTGTGCGGCCTCGGGGAGAATCGTCGCCATCCCGACGGGCACGAGCGCACGCCCGGGCAACGAGCGGGTGTGCCCCGTACGAGCAGCGGGCGTCGGAGGAGCAGCGGCCATATCCACCCGATGGACCAATGCGGTTACGACAGGTTGGCGACGGTGACCGAAAGTATATTCGAGCTGGACTTGATGTGTTCCAACGCCGAGGAGGGGAATTCCATATCCGAGCCGATGATCAACAAGGCATTGCCCCCTCGTTTTTCCAAGGCACATTGCATCCGGACGATATTGATGTTGTGATCGCCCAGCACCTTCCCCACCATGCCGATCACGCCCGGCCGGTCGACATTCAAGATGAGGAGCATGTGTCCCTCCGGCACCACTTCGACCTTAAACTGATCGATCTCAATCACGCGCGCATCTTTCTTGTGGTACAACGTGCCGGCCACCAAGTGCGAGGTCTTGCCGGCCTCGACCCGGACACGAATGAGACTGGTGAAATCTCCGGCATCGGAACTCTTGACCTCTTTGACTTCTATCCCGCGTTCCTTGGCGACGATCGGCGCGTTCACGTAATTGATCGCATCTTCCATGATCGGGGTCAGCACCCCTTTGAGAACGGCGATCGTCAGGGGCGCCACGGACAAGGTCGCCACCTCCCCGCTGTATTCCACCGTGATGCGTTCGATGGCGCCATGGCACAATTGACTCTGGAACGATCCCAATCTTTCCGCGAGCGTGAGATACGGCTGCAACCGCGGCAACAACTCCGGCGGCACCGACGGAATATTGACCGCGCCTTTCGCCACGCCCCTGCTGAAATACTCCACGACTTGCTCGGCGATCCCGACCGCCACGTTTTCCTGCGCTTCGGTGGTTTGGGCTCCGATGTGGGGCGTGCAGATAAAATTGTCGAGCGCCAACAAGGGATGATCCGGCTTGACGGGCTCTTCATCGAACACGTCGAAGGCTGCGGCCGCAACCCGCTTGGTCTTCAGGGCTTCGACCAGATCGGCTTCGTTGATGATGCCGCCCCGGGCGCAATTGACGATCAAGACCCCCGGCTTCATCTTCGCAATCGCCTGAGCGTTGATGAGCCCTTTGGTCTCCGACGTGAGCGGGGTATGCACCGAGATGATATCGGCCCGGGAAAACAATTCGTCCAGGTCCAGCATCGTGACGCCCATTTTTTCGGCGCGCTCTTGGGCCAGGTAGGGATCAAAGGCCACGACCGTCATGCCGATGCCCTGGGCCAGTTTAGCCAGATACCCGCCGATCTGCCCCACGCCGACGATGCCCAGGACTTTGTTGTACAGTTCGACTCCCATGAACTTGTCTTTTTCCCACTTCCCGCTCTTGACCGACGCGGTGGCTTGGGGAATCCGACGGGCCATCGAACAAATTATGGAAAGGGTATGTTCGGCGGTCGTGACGGTGTTGCCGCCAGGCGTGTTCATGACCACGATGCCCCGGCGCGTCGCGGCAGGCGTATCCACATTATCGAGACCGGAGCCGGCACGGCCCACCACCTTGAGTTTCTCGGCGGCCGCAATCACCTCGGCCGTGACCTTGGTGCCGGATCGGACAATCAACCCGTCGGCGTCTTTGACTTCTTTCAGCAATTCGTCCTTGGAAAGCTTGGTTTTCACCACGACGGTAAAACCGGCCTTCTGAAGGACGTCCACGCCCTGCGTCGACAAGCTGTCACTGACCAGAATTTTCATGCCTCCTGCGCCCATGCCATCCCTCACGTGCTACTTGGCCATTAAAAGTTCCTGCGCTTTTCCTACACCGCTTCCGAGCTTGACCGGATGTCCGAGACCTTTCAACACCATTTCGGTCGCAGCCAAGGCGGCGATGACATCAAAGGTGTCCGCATACCCCATATGGGAAAGCCGGAAAATTTTCCCTTTGAGGTGATCTTGTCCTCCGGCGGCCGTCATCCCGTATTGCGTTCGGAGGTGCTTGTAGACCGCCTGCCCGTCGATGCCGTCCGGGGCAGTCACTGCCGTGAGCGCATCGCTTGGCGAATCTTTAGGGAACAAGGCCAGACCGGCGGCCTTCACGCCCTCGCGCATGGCCAGCGCCAGCCGGCCTTGCCGCCGGAACATATTCTCCAACCCTTCACTTTTCATCATGTTCAGGACTTCCTGGAGTCCAATGATCAAGGAGACGGTCGGCGTAAAGGCCGTCTGGTTCTTGGTTTGGTTTTCCCGTTCTTTTTTGAAGTTGAAATAAAACGCGGCGTTTTTCGCCTTGTCGGCCACGCCCCACGCCTTTTCGCTCACGCTGACGAATGCCATTCCGGGCGGCAACATCAACGCCTTTTGCGACCCGGTGATCACTACGTCCAGCCCCCAGGCATCCGTCTTGATGTCGAACACGCCCAAGGCCGTGATGGCATCGACGACCAGGATGGTATTGTCATGGGCTTTGACGATTTCGCCCAACGCCTTGACGTCGTGAGACACGCCGGTCGAGGTTTCGCTCGCCTGGACATACACTGCCTTGATCGCCGGGTCCTTTTTCAAGGCGTCCGCCACCGCTTGCGGATTCACCGCATGCCCCCATTCCACCTTGAGTTCCGTCGCCTGGACCCCGAACGTCTTGCACAGCTTTCCCCATCGCTCGCCGAATTTTCCGCCATTCACAAACAGGGCCTTGTCACCGGGGGAGAGGAAATTAGACACCGCGCCTTCCATGCCACCGGTTCCGGACGCCGCCAACATCAGCACGTCGTTGCGCGTCTGAAAGAGCCATTTCAACCCCTCGCGCACCTCGGCAAAAATCGGATCGAATTCAGGGGCCCGGTGATGGATCATAGGCCGGGCCATCGCCAGCAACACTTCTGGGGGGACGGGCGTTGGGCCCGGAGCCAACAGATACCGCTTCAACATTGACCGATCCTCCTTCAATCTATACGCGAGCGACGCTCGTAAAGCCGTCCGGAAAAGAGCGGTACGCTACCACTAGCACCCGGAGAGTGTCAAGAAACCGAAACCACGCAACCATCGATGTTTACAGGAAGTTTTTGGCGACGGGTGGTGCATCGGCTCGCCGACCCTCTCTCGAAGCTTGCTCCCCTCCGTGACGACAAAAACTGATCGGACGGCCACCGGCCGCACGCGGGAGATCGAGCCCATTCCTTGACAAGAGGATGACCGATAGATACTGTAGCTTCATCATCGTGTCATTTCCACAGTACTTACCAGTACTCATGAGGTCTCGATTGAACCCACGACATGACAATCATCTGCTTGGTCTCCTGGTACTGTTTCTGATCATGGTGTGCGTCCTCCCTACCGTCGATGCCGCCCCAACGGCCCCCGACGAGTCCGCTGCGATCGAAACGCCTCAGGAAGACGAAGCAGCAGATTCGAATAACGATGAGGACCCAAACCTGGTGCCGCTGGAGCCCGAACTCACCGTAATCCCGCCGGATGCAGTTTCCGGTGAGGACAAACCGCAAGCTCCCGGCGATGCGGCCGGTCAGGCGTCTTCCTCCGACGTCCCCTCGGTATCCGACCTCTCACAGGCTTCCTCCGGAGCCACCACCTATAATATTCCCGTGGTCATCGATCCGACGGTTCAAAGCCACATCAAATTTTTCAATACCTCCATACGCACCCGGTTTGAACAGTGGCTCGGGCGATTAAGCCGGTACCAGCCGCTGGTGGAAAATATCTTTGCGGAGTTTGATCTCCCCAGTGATTTGGTCTACCTCTCGCTCGTCGAAAGCGGCTTTAATCCCTATGCCTACTCCCGGGCCAAAGCCACCGGTCCCTGGCAGTTCATGAAGGGAACGGGAAAACTCTACGGGTTGCGCATCGATCACTACGTCGACGAACGCCGTGACCCCATTAAGTCCACGGTGGCGGCCGCCCGGTACCTCAGAGATCTGTATGATTTGTTTGGAAGCTGGCCGCTCGCCATGGCCGCGTATAATGCCGGCGAAGGCAAAGTGATGCGTGCGCTGCAAAAGGCGCAGGCCGAGACCTTTTCCGACATCTCCAAGACAAAGCTCATTCGCCTCGAAACCAAACAATACGTTCCCCGCATCATGGCCGCCACGGTCATCGCTCGCAATCTGGACCAGTACGGATTCAGCCAAGAGCCGGTCACTCCCCACGAATTCGAAGAAGTGGTGGTCAACCGCCCGTTGCACTTTCGCGCGATCGCCACTGTGACCGGCGTTCCGTATGCTGAACTGCGCCTCCTTAATCCGGAATTGCGGCGCGACGCCACCCCTCCGGGAGAGAGGGCGTATCACCTGAAGGTGCCGGTGGGAAGCGGCGACAAGGTCGCGCGATTGCTTGATCGGATCCCCACCTATAAGTTTCCGCCTCAGTCTTCCAAAAGTTACCGGGTGGATTCCGCCACCAGCCGGTCGTATCGCGTTCGGTCCGGCGATACCCTCGAGCGAATAGCCAAACGTTTCCGAGTGCCCCTGAAGACGCTCAAGGCTCAGAATAACCTGTCGAGCTCCGTCATTAGGCCCGGCCAATCTCTCATCATCAGCCACTAGGCATTAGCGGCCGCGTTCGTCGTCTGCGTGTGACGGAGTAACGGTCGGCGTCTGACTAGGGTTTGGATGTCTTCGGGGCGGGAGAAGCCCCAGGAGAAGGCGCGGCGGCGCCAGGCTCAGGAGACTTTTTCACTTCCAACGCCTTCACCCGGATCCCGGCTTCATTGCTGAACGGAGAGTTCGGATAGGTTTTCATCAGATCTTGGTAGTACGCCAACGCGCCCTCCGGCCGTGACAAACTTTCTTCGAGCCTGGCCAATTCAAAGAGGGCGTGGTCACGATTGAGCGCTCCCGGAATCTGCAAGACCGCCGCATAGGCCATGGCCGCTTGATCACGATCACCCTTTAACTGGTAGGCATATCCAAGCTTTTGGTGCACCAACCCCAGCAGAGGGGTATGGCTGCCATACATCACAATGAATCGTTTATAGGCTTCAATTGCGGCGTCGACATCCTTGCCTTCGAGCAGCGCATTGCCGAGGGTGAACAAGGCCAGCGGCGCCGACAGGGTGCGCGGGTACTCATCCACCACCTGTTTATAAAGGGCGATGGCTTCCTTGAGATTGATGTCCGCCTTCTTCGGATCGTCGGCCGGCCGAGTCATATAATGAAGCGTGGCTTCACGTTCAAGAGCTTGAGCCTTTCGGGCGTTTTCAGCGTCATACCACAACACGCCCCCGACGATCCCAACGGCAAACAGCAAGAGCGCCAAGCCGACCAACAGCGGACGGCGATACTCCCGCAAGCCGAACATCCAATGTTCGAGGTTGCTCATCAGATGGGCTTCATCCATCTGGAGTGTTCTGGGGGGCACTTTAATTTTGTAGCTCATAGGCCAGGAGGGGCAGGGATTCCCGTTTCCTTCAACTGAACCTGCGCCTTATACTAGGATCGATTCACCTTGTCAATGAACAGGAGCAGATAGCCGAGGATGAAGGCGAGCACTCACTGCACCGAATTATGACCCCGCGCAGCCATGTTTCGAGCACACCTTGATCGATTAGCGGCACAATCTTTGGCCCGGCGGGTGAATGTCATCGACTCGGCCTCAGGACCGACCATCCTCAAGGATGGTCGCCGGATCGTTCTCCTGTCCTCCAATGACTATCTGGGGCTCGCCACACACCCCCGGGTCGTTCAGGCAGCGATTCGCGCGACGGAGGACTATGGAGCGGGCGCCGGAGCCTCTCGCCTGGTCTGCGGGACCATGCCCCCACACATACGACTGGAGGCGGCACTCGCGGCATTTAAGCAGACAGAGGCGGCGCTGGTCTTTGGGTCGGGATATCTGGCTAATCTCGGCGCGATCCCCTGTTTGATTCCACGCGGAGGGCTCATTCTGGCGGATCGTTTGTGTCACGCAAGCCTGATCGACGCCTGTCGGCTGAGCGGCGCCGACTGCCGATTCTATCGACATGGCGACCCCGCACACGTCGAAGCCCTCCTCAAGCGGAAACGCGCCGGCCGCCCGGTGCTGCTCGTGACCGACGGACTGTTCAGCATGGACGGCGATACGGCGCCGCTGCCCGAGCTCGCCGCTCTCGCGGAACGATATGAGGCCGGGCTGTACGTCGATGACGCCCATGGCACCGGCATTATGGGCGCGACCGGTCGGGGCACCATTGAACATTTTCACCTCGAACGGCGCATTCCATTTCATATGGGCACCTTGGGAAAAGCCCTGGGGAGCAGCGGCGCCTATGTCGCGGGCCCTCAAGATCTGATTGAGTATCTGATCAATACCAGCCGGCCGTTTCTCTTCAGCACGGCGCCGCCGCCCGCGTCGATGGCGGCCGCGGAAGCCGCCCTCGCGGTCGTGCAACAGGAGCCCGACCGCCGCGCGCGTTTGTGGGCCAATCGTCGACGGCTGTGGGACGGGTTCCGGAAACAGGGATTTCACCTGACTCCGACCGTCAGCCCCATTCTTCCCATTCTGATTGGCGACGCCGCGAAGGCGTTGGCGTTTGCGAACCACCTGTTGGCGCAGGGCATTTTCGCCCCGGCCATCCGTCCCCCGACCGTTCCCCCGGCCACGAGCCGTATCCGCGTCACCGTCACCAGCGAACATACCCCCGAGCATCTTGAGGAAGCCCTGGCCGCATTCGAAAAATCCGGTCGCGCCGTCGGCATCCTGTAGAGGGAGGGTCCGGCTGCGTCGTGCACATGTTCCGGCAATTCCTTGCTTTCTCCTCGTGCTGTGGCATCATCCACACAGGACGGTTCGCGCAACGACGAAGCATCTGGTCTTCGCAGGCGACGGACCGGCCATCTGCCTTCATACGGAGTCTCCTCATGGATATTTCCAAGCTGCTGACATTTTCCGTCAAGGAAGGGGCGTCCGACTGCCACATCAGTGCCGGCGAACCGCCGATGATCCGCCTGCAAGGCGATCTGAAAAAACTCGATCATCCCGCGCTGACGTCCGATGAAACTCACGCGCTGGTCTACGACCTCATGAGCGATGCGCAACGGAAAAACTTCGAAGAAAAGCGTGAATGCGACTTTTCGTTCGAGCTGGGCGACATCGCCCGGTTTCGGGTGAACGTCTTCGTGCAGCAGCGGGGCCTGGGCGCGGTCTTCCGGAATATTCCGACCGAAATTTTGCCTTTAGAAAAACTCGGTATGCCCCCGATCATCCGGCAGCTGTGCGACAAGGAGAAAGGCTTGATCCTCGTGACCGGTCCGACCGGATCCGGCAAATCAACGACGCTGGCCGGGATGGTCGATTATTTGAACAATACCTTTGAAGGCCACATCATCACGATCGAGGACCCGATCGAG
>CAYQDJ010000006.1:0-67374 GCA_964416255.1 uncultured Nitrospira sp.
AGTCCCCCAGCCATTTTCCCGGGGGCGGCGATTTAGGCACTTTTCAGAAGCCGCTGTTTCTCTTTAGGGATTTCAACAGGACCCGCCACCGGCTTTTCAGAACCATACTGCCAGAGGGCAATCCCACCAATCAGCCCATTCGTATTCGACACCAGGCTGACGTTCGCAGGAAGCAGGGACAAGTCGACATTCGGAGAGTTTCCGCCGCCGATGTACAGGCGCGTAAAGTGAAAGATGTTGTCCAGCTTCTTCACGAACTTGGACAGGCGCCTGTTCCATTTTTTTCTGCCAACCTTTTGCAGGGCCTTGTTTTTGAGGTCGTCTTTGCCGATCTCAAGATTGGGCACCAAGCGGCCATCGACAAACAAGGCCGTGCCGACTCCTGTGCCAAGGGTCACAACTAACTCAACCCCGGTCCCGGAGATCGCCCCGAATCCTTGCACATCGGCGTCGTTCGCGACACGAATGGCTTTCTGCAACCTGGCCCGAAGCACGTCGGCGAGCTTAAAGTCTTGCCATTCAGGACCGAGATTTGGGGCTTGCTTGACGATCCCGTTCACGATGACCCCCGGAAATCCGACTGCCACTCGATCGAACGGTTCGTAATGCCTGGAGATCTCTACTACTGCGTCCGTAACTTCACCTGGCTTTCCAGAAGGCGGAGTTTCTCTGCGAAGCTTTCGCCCAATGGGCTTTCCAAGGTCGGTGAGTAAGGCGGCTTTTATGGCGGTCCCGCCTATGTCGATGACCAGTGTTCGTCCTGGTTGTTCCTGCAATGTCCTGCGAGTACCGGCTAGGCGAGACGTGGTGGTTCGTGTCCTTCTCATGACAACACTCCGCTTCTGTGACGAGGCGCGACCTGTCCGCATTCTGGGACGGTTTGTCCCAGGCAAAGGAACGCAAGAGGGATCCCCGGGGCATTCTCTATCATCACACTCAGTAAAAGACGTGTGTTTGCAGGAGTTACGCCAGAGAGCTCAGATCGATGACAAAACGAAAACGGACCTCGCCACGCAGGACTCGTTTATAGGCCTCATTGATATGTTGGATGGGAATGACTTCAATGTCCGATTCGATCCCCCGTTCTGCGGAAAAATCTAACATCTCCTGAGTTTCTCGCATGCCGCCGATGAGAGAGCCAGCAATCCGCCGACGCTGCATGATGAGAGGAAACGCTTGGAGCGGGGCCGGTTGGTCCGGGGCGCCGACAAGAATCAACGTGCCATCGGTTTTGAGCAAGTTGACGTAGGCATTGTAATCATGCGGGGCGGAGACAGTATCGAGAACGAAGTCGAAGCGCCCTTTCAGCTTGTGGAAGGTCGCTGATTGTGACGACAGGGCAAACTCGCTGGCACCCAACCGTTTGGCCTCGGAGCGCTTTCCCTGGGAGGTGCTCAAAACGGTGACCTCCGTGCCGAGGGCATGGGCGAGTTTTACCGCCATGTGACCGAGTCCGCCTAGTCCGATGACAGCGAGTTTATGAAATGGGCCGATGCCCCAATGACGCAGCGGAGAGTAGGTTGTGATGCCTGCACACAGGAGTGGGGCGGCGCCTGCCGATGAGAGAGGTTCAGGAATGCGCAACACGTAGTGTTCATCCACGACGATCTGCGACGAGTATCCCCCTTGAGTCACCTGGCCGGTCTTGTCTCGTCCGCTATAGGTCAACACCATCCCGTCGCAATATTGTTCCAGTCCTTCTTGACACGCCGAACAGGTCCGGCACGAATCCACAAAGCACCCGATCCCAACTCGTTCTCCCGCTCGGAATCGGCTGACGGCCTCGCCGGTCCGTGCGACGGTGCCGATGATTTCATGGCCGGGTACCATCGGAAATAGGGAGCCGCCCCATTCGTTGCGGGCTTGGTGGATATCCGAGTGGCAGATCCCGCAATGAGTGATAGCGATCAGCACATCGGCAGGTCCGACGTCACGACGGTCGAAACAGAACGGCTGCAATGGTGCGTTGGCCGTCATCACGGCATAGCCATTGGTGGAAATCATCGCGTCGGCTTCCTTCCTGTTGTTGTGAGGACGTCTCCAAATAAAATCGGTCCGGTGTGAACCATCAAGTGACTGCGGGATTGGAGGTGTCGGAGTGAGAGCCCGTTGCAGACGTGACCTGTCGATGAGGTGCTTATTCCATTGACATGCCCGCCGGCAAGGACAGCGGCCCTATAAAAAAGGCCGTCCAGTGACGCCTGAATCGTCCTCATCCTCGGGAAGCAGATCCATGGTCAGGGACGATCCGGAAATTCGATAAAACTCGGCTGCCCAGGTTCCCAAATCCGTGAGCTGGCAGTGTTCGGAACAAAATGGACGCCAGAGGTTGTCCGTCCAGTTGGTCGAGCGCTGACAGATTGGGCACGTCATGGGACGAAGTCTACCATCCCATCTGGGGGAGGAAATAGAGCCATTGTCGCTGAGCAGTCGAGCGTGGATTAATTGGGTCGAGGGGATTGAGGCGCCGCGACGTTCAACAGCCGGTGGAGGCGATGACGGTCCAGCTCCGAAAGACTTAGAAACTCCACGCCGAACTCTCCATGCTTGGCCCACCGGACGGCTGCTGATTGGACAGTAATGGCCGATCCAAGCGCAGTTGCCCGTATGAAGAGTCGGACGCCGATGCCCGGCCGCAGTGGCACGGAACTCGTGACAGCACAGCCACCGGCGGATACGTCAAACATGGTCCCTTGTCGTATGTCGGCATTGTCGGCAGTCGAAAAAAACACCTGAAGATCAATAGGAATTCGTGGATGCTCGCGACATTCAATCATCACCACCTCCGGTCTCTCGTCCCAGGTGAGTAGCCAGCGGTATCGTATAGGTGATGCCCGCTCAAGCCATTGACGACAGCATAATTCAGGCGCAGGTGGAAGGCATGCAAAAGATAAAAATCGACAGGATGGCGTAGGCCAACCGTTGGGAGAAGACCGAATGCACAGGACAACCGCTAGCGAGTCCGCTGAGCCTTGTCCAGCTTTGCCCATGCATCCTTGAGCGGGACGGTGCGGTTAAAGACCAGGGCGTGCGGTGATGAATCGGAGTCGACGCAAAAATAGCCTTGACGTTCAAACTGAAACCGTGATCCGGCCAACGCCCCGCGGAGACTGGGCTCGACCAGGCAGTTGGACAGGGATTCGATCGACTGGGAATTCAGGTGCCGGGTCCAATCGTGATCCGTCGGAATTTTTGACAGATCGGTGACGAGCAGCGGATGGTAGAGACGGACCTCGGCTTTCAGGGCGTGGTTGGCAGACACCCAGTGGATGGTGGCCTTTACTTTTCGCTGCTCGGGCGATCCACTTTTCGTTTCCGGATCGTAGGTGCAGCGGAGCTCCGTGATTTCGCCGGTGCGTGGATCCTTCACCACGCCGATGCACCGAATGATATAGGCATAGCGCAGCCGCACCTCACGACCCAGCGAGAGACGGAAAAACTGCTTGGGCGGATCTTCACGGAAGTCGTCTTGGTCGATGTAGAGGGTCCGAGAGAACGGTACGCCTCGGGTTCCCGCTGCCGGGTCCTCAGGATTGTTCACGGCCTCCAGCTCCTCGATGTGTCCCTCAGGATAATTTTCGATGACAACTTTCAATGGCTTGAGCACGGCCATGACGCGTGAGGCCCGTTTGTTCAGATCTTCACGGATGAAGTGCTCCAGAAGTTGGATCTCGACCACCGCATCCCGTTTCGACACGCCGATATGCTCGCAGAAGGCGCGGATGGCTTCGGGTGTATAGCCTCGTCGGCGGAGGCCTTTGAGCGTGGGCAGGCGAGGATCATCCCATCCGGTCACTAGCTTTTTCTCCACCAACTCAAGCAATTTGCGTTTGCTCATCACCATAAAGGTCACGTTCAGGCGGGCAAACTCGATCTGCTGAGGACGATGGGACATGCCGGTTTCGGCGATGACCCAATCGTAGAGCGGGCGATGATCTTCGAATTCCAAGGTGCAGAGCGAATGCGTAATGCCTTCAATGGCGTCGGAGAGCGGGTGGGCGTAGTCATAGGAAGGATAAATACACCAGTGACGTCCCGTGCGATAATGGGCTGCATGCCGGATGCGATAGAGGACCGGATCCCGCAAATTGATATTTGGCGAGTTCATGTCAATTTTGGCCCGCAGGACATGCGTGCCGTCGGCAAAGTCGCCTGCCCGCATGCGCTGAAACAGTGCGAGGTTGTCGTCTACGGACCGTGTCCGATAGGGACTGTCGCGCCCTGGCTCCGTCAACGTTCCGCGGTAGGTCCGCATCTCCTCGGTCGTGAGGCTGTCGACATAAGCCTTGCCTTCTTGGATCAACGTAACCGCGGAGTCGTAGAACCTGTCGAAATAGTCGGATGCATAGAACATCTTGTCGAGCCATTCGAACCCAAGCCACCGGACGTCCTCCTGAATCGCGTGGACATATTCAGGATCTTCTGTGGTGGGATTGGTGTCGTCGAAACGAAGATGACAGACACCGCCGTGGTTTTCCTGAGCGATGCCAAAATTGAGACAGATGGACTTGGCATGGCCGATATGCAGATAGCCATTCGGCTCGGGAGGAAACCGAGTCGCGACTCGGCCGTCGTGTTTGCCGGCGGCGCGGTCGGCGGTCACGATTTGCCGGATAAAATCGGAAGAGCCCGAAGGCGTCGTGATGGTCATAGGACGTACATGGCACGGTCGCAGGGGAACTAGTACAGTTCTATCACAGACGACGGAAGGGGTGAAGCGAGGCCTATGATGACTCGGTCGGTTGATGGCTGGGCATCTGAATCACATTAAAACCTTTCTGGGCAATCAGGTGTCGCTCCATGAGTAAGCGAAACTCATACCGTCCCGGAGCGGGAAAGGTCAGAGATGGGATGTTGATGCCAAAATCTGAAATCTGCAGTCGATCGGCAATAACAATGTCAGGCAACGTCGCGCGGCAGATCAATTGTTCATTGTTGAGATATACCAAATCGATGTCGAAGTGGTAGGGACCCCCTGCGTCCGTCAGGCAGAAGTACAGCCCAATTTGTTGATGCTGGAAGGGAAAGGCGAACGCCTGGAGATGGGTGAAGATGCCGATGGCACTCTTCTTTTTTGTCAGGCTGTCTTCGATAACTTGGTCGCAGACGAGGAACGCCTGGACGCTCGGTTTGATGACCTCTGGCATGCCGCCATTTTATTAGAACCCTGGTCAATCGCAACGAGTTCTGATTTTTCGGGATACCTGTTCTCGCAGGCACGTGTCCAGGGTATTGTCGAAGAAGGCATAGCCTCAGTCTAACTCGACCGTCCCCCCTCGGTTCTCGGTGATGTCGCCGAAGCGGGCGCCTCCCGAGCCGATGCGACAGTAATGAGGCGTAATCTCAACCGCAATGCCCTTGTGAGAGTAGAGCCTCCCCATGGTGATTTGTATTTTCTTGTCCGCCGCGAGGTAGGCTTCTAAGACAGGCGTTCGGGCGCGGTGGTCCACAACGCGAACCCATGGCCAACCAGTGGACGCATCAGGACTGGTCAGACGGTCGTCTGAAAATTGCCCCGTTGGATTCAAGACCAGGGTATTGCGGCGGATATGGGCGACGCGGGAGCCGGTCTGATCGTAGAGGTCGAGCGTAAGATAGACACCATCGTGACGAGATTCGAGAACCAGTTGCTCTTTCCCCTGAATCTTGACCACCCCGTTGGTATTGCGAAACACATTTGATCCGATCAGCAGTTCAATCCCCGGTTTTTGGGTGTTGGCCGTCGCGTCCGGACGAGAGGGAGATTCCGGGTTATCAACCGTTTTATGTATCATGGCGCTGACACGCGCAGGCTCCCGTAGGTCGTCTGAGGGATAAAAGGACCGGATCTTGGCTGCAGGCTAGGCCTCTTCGCTGCGCCTGTCAAGGTTGCAATGGAGCCAGCGGGTTCTCATTGCCAATGCCGGCCCGGTGTGGTCAGGTAAGGGTGTGGGGATGTTTTTGACCACCGGCAACGTTGCAAACGAAAAAGGCGTTGTGCTACCGTCGACTCACCGGTCCGGTTGGTCCCATCGTCTAGCCTGGCCTAGGACGGAGCCCTCTCAAGGCTTAAACACGGGTTCGAATCCCGTTGGGACCACCACCCATCGTCTCACGTCAACCTTCCCAGAACCTCTCGATCAATTCGGCACTGATCCGCTCTCACAGGACCGATCACGATAGACTGGTGAGGAGTCGTCGGTGAATCAAGGTGTGGTCTTGTCGCGCGCTCGTCCACCAGCAACTTCATTGACGCCTCTATCATCCGTTGTGTATAAGAAAGCGCCCCGTTACAACTTCTGCGGAGTACTGTGTCATGGCAGCGCGTGAATTCCACGACGGTGCGAAAGATGGATTGGAGGCGCTCGAACCGCTCGATCCTGGCAACATTTCCACCTTCAACGATCTCTTGGTCGCCATGAGGAAGACGGCGTTCGGAGGCCGTCGCCTTGGCGAGGCGTTCGAAGTGCTGTGGGCGATGATCAACGACCCTGATTGCAAAGTGGTCATGACGCTGTCCGGCGCCATGACCATCGCAAAGATGGGAAAAGTGATCAGTACGATGATAGACCACGGGATGGTGCACTGCATCGTGTCGACCGGTGCGCTGATCGCCCATGGGCTCAGTGAATCCGTCGGCAAGACGCATTATCGTCATCACCCTTCCATGAGCGATGAGGAGTTGTTTCGAAAGGGCTACAATCGCGTGTATGACACGCTTGAGATGGAAGCGAACTTGAACTACGTCGAGCATGTGGTGTCTCAGACGCTCAAACGAATCGATCATGACCAACCGCTCTCGTCCGAGGTATTGACCCGAGAGTTAGGGAAGACGTTGGCGAAGGAATTCGACGGCGACGGCATTCTGAAGAGTGCCTATCTGAAGAATGTACCCGTGTTTATCCCCGCTTTTACCGATTCCGAAATGGGATTGGACGTCGGAACCTGGGCGATGGCACGAGCCATTGATGGCGCCCGTTCGGAGGCTGCTGACGGGGATGACTTGGCCGTGCTCAACGCGGTTCACCGGTCGTGCCCATCGTTTAACCCCTATCTCGATCTCAACAGCTATGCCCATCATGTCCTGTCAGCGAAGAAACTTGGCATCTTTACCATCGGCGGCGGCGTGCCACGAAATTGGGCGCAGCAGGTCGGCCCGTACATTGAAATTGGGAACCTTCGCTTGGGGCTCACGGTGAAACCGCCCCGGTTTCATTACGGGGTGAGGATTTGCCCGGAACCCGACTACTGGGGAGGGCTCAGCGGATGTACGTATCAGGAGGGGATTTCTTGGGGAAAATTTGTGGCCCCAAAAGAAGGCGGGCGGTATGCGGAAGTCCTGAGTGATGCGACGGTGGTCTGGCCGCTGTTGTTAATGGGACTGCTCGATCGAAAGAAAGCCGAGTCGGCGCGACATCCATGAACAAGATTCTCACCTGGATCGCTGCGGGAATCCTCTCAGCCGGCGGATTGTGTGGACAGGTGTCCTGGGCCAAGGACCTACCGAAGAATTTGCAGAAGGCTGATGACCGAGTGCGTGGTCAAACGGATGCTCCTCTGACGCTCATCGAGTACTCCGACTTCACCTGTGGCTATTGCCTTAAGTTTTTCAAAGAGACATGGCCTCGGATCCAGGCTCGCTACGTCGACACGGGAAAGGTGCGGTTCCTGTATCGCGATTATCCTCGGGCAGACCAAGGTCCAGGCCTTGAAGCGGCCGTGGCCGCCCGCTGTGCCGGTGAGCAAGGGAAATACTGGGCGATGCACGATCGACTATTTTCCGAAGGCGGCCGGTTGAACAAAGACGTCTTTGTTCGCCACGCCGCCGTCATCGGGCTCGATCAACAAACCTTTGAGCAGTGTTTGAGAGACGGACGGTTTACGAAATTGATCTTTGCCGATCGCGAAGAGGCGAATCGGTGGGGCTTTCGTGGAACTCCGGGGTTTATTCTGATGCAGACTACCAGTCAACCCACGGTGAAGGATCCAGCCATTGCCATTCCCGGCGCCTTTCCATTTGAAATGTTCGCCGAGGAAATCGATCGGCTCCTCAGCCGTGTCGCACAATCGAAGGATAGTCCCAAGTCGAACCCATCGACGTTCCCGGTGCTTGCCAGGACGCCGGTGGTGCCCTCAACCACCACTGTCACAAGGTAGGACCGTCTTATGGCTTCCACGCAGTCATTTTGGCCCGTCTCGCATCGCGATGACGATTTTTGGGTGTGCATGTCGTGTTTGGGCGAAGTCTTTTATCGCAAGGTCCCCATGCCGAATTGCCCGTCTTGTCATGGTGTGTCGACGTATGAAGGGTTCACCCTCGAAGCCGTGAGGGATTGGGGGACGGAGGAATTGATTGCCAAAGCCGTGGCGGCTCAGGAATCCGCCGCCAAAGCCGAACCTCCTGTTGAACCGGCTGCGTCGATCGACTCAGCTGAGTAACCGCGATAGCCGGAGCCTGTTTGTTGGTGGAACCCCGTCCCTTTCTGGTCCATGGCCAGTGGAAACAAAGCGAGACGACTGCTCAGGTCGTGAATCCCTTTACCGGCCAAGCCGTGGCCGAGGTGGCACAGGCCAAGGAAGCGGATGCCGAGCAAGCCACAGCTTCGACCATCAGTGCGGCCCAACCCATGGCTACGCTTCCCGGCCATGCCCGATATAACGTCTTGCAACAAATTGCAGCCTTGCTCTATCGACGGCGCGAAGAGTTTGCGTCAACTATTACGGCGGAAGCCGGCAAGCCGATCACGGACGCCCGTCGCGAAGTCAGCCGTGCCGTGCAAACCTTTACCGTCGCGGCCGAGGAGGCTCGGCGCGTAGGGGGAGAAGTCCTTCCTCTGGATTGGACACCTCATTCGGATTCCCACTTGGGGATTCTTCGCCGATTTCCCATTGGGCCTATCCTAGGTATTACGCCCTTTAATTTCCCGCTGAATCTTGTGGCGCATAAGGTGGCGCCAGCGCTGGCCTCTGGCAACTCGATTTTGATCAAACCCGCTCCCCAGACTCCTCTCACGGCGCTGTTGTTGGGCGAAGTGGCCTTAGAAGCCGGGGTGCCGCCGGGCGGTCTGAATGTCGTGCCGTGCGAGAACATGATCGCGGAGCGCCTGGTTGTCGATCCACGATTCAAACTGCTGAGCTTTACGGGGAGCGCCCAGGTCGGCTGGATGTTGAAAGCCAAATCCGGCAGGAAAAAAGTAACGCTCGAACTCGGCGGCAATGCGGGTGTCATCATCGAGCCGGATGCAGATCTGGACTTCGCGGCCCAGCGGTGCGCAACCGGAGGATTTGGGTATGCAGGACAGACCTGTATTTCCGTCCAACGGGTGTTCGTCCATCATACTGTGGCCGACTTGTTCACGACCAAACTGCTGATGCAAGTTGCCCGGCTGAAGGCCGGGGATCCAACCGACGAAGCCACGGTGGTCGGCCCATTGATCGATCAGAGAGCAACCCAACGCGTCGAACAATGGATCGCCGAAGCTGTGTCGCAAGGGGCCCGTGTCTTGTTGGGTGGAAAACGGATGGGCGCGGTGCTCGAATCCACCGTCTTATCGAACGTGAAGCCGGACATGAAAGTGTCCTGCCAGGAAGTGTTCGGACCCGTCGTCACGGTCAGCCCCTATCGCCACTTGATGGAAGCCATCGCGACGCTGAATCAGTCGGAGTATGGATTGCAAGCCGGGGTGTTTACGCAAGACGTCAACAAGGTTTTTCATGCGTTTCGCCACCTGGAAGTCGGCGCGGTGCTGATCAATGAGATTCCCACGTTCCGGGCGGACCACATGCCCTATGGCGGCGTGAAGGCTTCTGGCCTGGGTCGCGAGGGCGTCCGGTTTGCCATCGAAGACATGACTGAGCCCAAGTTGCTCGTCTTGAACCTCAAACACCCCAGCGGTTCCCGCTAAAGAAAATCCTCGCAGGATATTGCGAACCGTGGCCAATCTTGGTACAACAGCGGCCCGAACGCACCGCTAGGACGCGCGATTGGGTCGAGACAAGGGAGACGATGGGCCATGGTACCTACGCATATGTTTCTGACGAGGGGAGTAGGCGTCCACAAGGAAAAGCTGGCTTCCTTTGAACAAGCCTTGCGCAGCGCCGGTGTGGCCTACTGCAATCTGGTCAGCGTCTCTTCAATCCTTCCCCCGAATTGCAAGATTGTCCCGCGCAAGCGCGGCGAGCGACTGTTGAATCCAGGAGAAATTACGTTTTGCGTCATGGCCCGCTCCGAGACCAATGAGCGCAATCGTCTCATCTCCGCCTCCATCGGTCTGGCCATTCCGACCGATCGTCGTACCTATGGGTATTTGTCCGAGCACCATGCGCACGGCGAGACGGATGAGGAAACCGGCGAGTATACCGAAGATCTGGCCGCGCAAATGTTGGCGACCACGCTGGGGGTCGAGTTTGATCCCAATATCGCCTGGAAAGAACGCGAACAGGTGTTTAAGATGGCCGGGAAGATTGTGCGAACATTGAATATCACGCAGTCGGCGATCGGGAAGCCGAATAAATGGACCACGGTCGTCGCCTTGGCCGTCTTCATTCCCGAGGAAAATCTACCCAAGCGTTCCCGTCGCTAACGATCTCGAGTGTGCGTGCCCCTGCCTCGTCTGCCATGCGTATGGTACAACATTTCGTATGACGCTCCCGACCGGTTGGGAAGGTTCTGAGCGGAATTTTCTCGGCCTGGATGAACCATGGTGTCATCCTGACCAGGCGGGGGTCTATATCCTGCCGGCTCCGTACGAGCACACCTCCAGTTATGTCTCGGGTTCAGACCGGGGACCTTCGGCCGTCATCGAGGCCTCGGCGCAAGTGGAACTCTACGACGAGCAACTTGACTGTGAACCCTTCCGCGAGTGGGGCGGGATTGCCACGGCGCATGCATTGAATCTTCATGCCAAAGTCGATCGAGAAGCGGTCGATGCGATTCAAGGGTTTGTCGCGTCCCATGTCGGGCACGGGCGGTTTCTGGTCACCTTGACCGGGGAACATACCGGGGCGCTGGGCGCCATTCGGGCTCACGCGAAGCACTACCCGACCATGTGTGTCGTCCAAATCGATGCCCATGGTGACCTGCGGGCGGCGTACCAAGGCAACCCTTTCAGTCATGCGAGTGTGATGGCGAGGGTGGTGGATGATGGACTCCCCCTCGTCCAAGTCGGCATTCGGTCCATTTGCCCGGAAGAAATCAACCGGATCAAGGCCACGGATCAAATCACGACCTTTTTCGCGACTAAGATTTTGGATCCTTCCGGTCCGTATGAGGGCAAGGCGGCTCGGTGGATTCCGGAAGTCGTCGCCGCCTGCCGAGGGCCGGTCTATGTCACCTTCGACTGCGACGGGCTGGACGCCTCGATCGTGCCCGCATTGGGGACGCCGGAGCCGGGCGGGCTCGGGTGGTATGATACCCTCAGCCTCATGACGGCGTTGGCAAACGGTCCAGGTATTGTCGGGATGGATGTGAGCGAAATTGCCCCGATCGATGGATTCGTTGCCCCGCAGTTTTTGGTGGCGCGCTTGCTCTATCGTATTCTCGGCCGCGTGCGTGCCGGACGGCGCGTGCACTAGGCACGCGGGGGCTCCCGTGTCCACTACCATCCGCATCAACAAATTCTTTACCGAACACGGTCTTTGCTCCAGGCGCGAGGCGGATCGTCTCATTGAACGCGGGGCCGTCACGATCAATGGCCGGATCGCGAAGCTGGGGGATCAGGTCGGTCCGGACGATCGCATCGCTCGTCATGGGCAGATCATTCCGTGGGGCAAGGCGCTTATCTATATCAAGTACCACAAACCGGTGGGTGTGACGACGACGAGCGAATCGGATGTCGAGCGGAATATTATCGAAGAGGTCGGACACCCTGACAGAATTTTTCCGATCGGACGGCTCGATAAGGATTCCTCCGGCCTGATTCTTTTGACCAACGACGGCAACATCGTCAACGAGATTCTCCGGACAGAGTTCGGTCATGAACGCGAGTATATGGTCGACGTGGACCGTCCGTTCGATCAGTCGTTTCGTAACCACATGTCGCGGGGGGTGACGATTCAGGGCCGCAGGACCAAGCCCAGCCGGGTGGAGCGCGTGGGGCTCACGCAGTTTCGGATAATCTTGACGGAAGGACGCAATCGGCAGATCCGACGAATGTGTCAGACGCTCGGGTATCGCGTGGTCCGCCTGCACCGCGTGAGAATCATGCACATTACGATCAACGGCCTGCGGGAGGGTGAGTGGAAAGACTTGAGTGCCGGTGAGCGGCGGGACTTGTTACACGCGGTTGGGAGATGCGGAGGAGCCGGCTAGGCCGGCCGGTGACTCCGGAGGGGTGGACGGATGGAGGGGCAACGAAGAAGTCGAAAGAGAGGTTCGGCGATCCTGCCCCACCACCGCTGGCTCGTCGTGCAGCGACGAGCGACGCCGGCTCAGCAGCAGATTCAAGATCGCGATGAAAAAACTTCCTCCCACCAAGAGTGTACTGCTGTACTTGATCGTTTTGGTGCCTTCGTCACGCATGTCTTTGGCAACCTCGGCGACGGTATCCAACAAGCGATCCAGCGCCAAACTCACCTGAATCATCTTCGGGCCCGCATTATCCGAGGCATGTTCTTCGGCTTTTCGTCGGAGCGACTCGCGCTCGGCCGGAGAGCTCACAGTCCATTCCTGCGTGAGCAACTGAATCGTGGTGCTGGCAGCGGAGAAATATTGGTCGAGGCTGCGCCGCACGGCTTCAATATCTTCCGGCTCGCTGCGACCGCTTCGCGAGACCCGTAATCCGGCTGCGGCATAACGATCGACGGCATGTTGGATGCGGGCCCGTTGAGCGGGCAACGACTCCGTGATCCGCTCGAAATCTTTTCGACTGTCGGCTTCGAGGGCTCGAATGATCGTATTCCGATACCGCATGACGTCGGCTGAAATGTGTGCGAGGTCTGCCGCGCCCAGCGTGTATTCGGTGTACATGATCCGCAGATCTTGATCGATCTGACTTAGCGCCTGCCCGCTGTACCAGCCCAAACCGGCGATCATGACGCTGATCAAGAGTTGAGCAAACGTGGGTTTCGGCATTGAAAAACGGGGCAAGATCCGCACAGACACTCCTTCCCTCAGTCGAGAATGATCCGGCGATCGACATGCGGAGTCAAATTGGGATCGTTGGAGACAAAGATCACCGACCAGGGTTCGTCCTTGGAGCACAATCGGCGCAAAATCGTTTCCCGCATCGTCGGCTGCATATTGTGAATGATACCGTCGAAGATCAATATCTGCGGTCTCGCCAAAATCGCGCGCGCCAGCAGAATGCGCAGAATATGGGTCGCCGCCAAGATTCTGCCGGGTTCCCGAACGTGGGTTTTAATGCCTTGCGGCATCGCATCAATTTCTTCTTCGAGCTCGGCAAAGCGAAGCGCCCAGCGCACGTCACTATAGGGGACATACGATCGTCCCAGGAGGATATTCTCTTCAATCGTGCCTTCAAATAGGGAGAGTTGCGAATCCAGCATGAAGCCCCGGCAGCGGTTGATTGCATTGAGATCGAGGTGCCGGAGGTCGATGCCGTTGTAGCGAATGACGCCGCCCGTCGGCGGCTCGAGTCCCGCCAGCACTCTGGCCAATGCCGTTTTGGCGATCGTGGTGCTGGCGTAGATGCCGATTTTCTCGCCGGGGGTAACCTCCAGATCAAAACGCTCAAAGACGGGAATTCCGCCATGCGCGACGGCGAGCTCCTTACAGGTCACCCGAATGCCGTGCACGGTGGGATCGGGCAGTGCGACCGAGAGCGTGGCAGAATCCTGATCTTTTGGCAGGCTGAAGAAGATGTTCAACTCCGCCAATGCCGTGAGGAAGTAGAAGACGTGGCCCATGCGCTTGACCACACCATCAAAGTTGATCAGCAGGCCGCCGACCACGACCTCCGCTGCCACCAGTTGCCCTAACGTCAATTGTCCGATCGACAGCAGCCAGCCGGCCGTGGCCAGGATGCCGCCGTGCGCGATGGCCTGCCAGGCCACGGAGCCCAGGTATTGGCGGATCAATACGGTAAAACGGGCCCGGCGAGTGTCGACATATTGATCCACCAGGTGATCCGTCTTCCCCATGAGAAACGGCTGACTGTCGGTCGCCTTGAAGTGCAGGAGGTTGTAGGAGATTTCCTGGATCCAGTGCAGCGTTTCATACTTGGCATGCGACATGTCGATGGTGGTGCGGAGGCCGCCGTGGGACAGGAGAAAGAAAATGACGATGAACCCCATCAACAGCAGCGCATTGTACAGCAGAAAATACGGGTGGTAGAACACCAGAATAGTCATGCCCACGGTGCCGCCGACCACCACGTTGATCAAGTCCACGAGGAGGACGGACAGGGCCCGCTGCATGAACACGGTCTCCATGAAATAGTTCGCATAACGCGGTTTGAACCCTTGAAACCGAAGATGCGGGAGCTGCTGCGTCATGGCGATCGTCATGCGTGCGAAGACCCGGCGCTCCAATACCTCGACGGCATAATACTGTAAGGCCTTGAACGCGCCCACGAAGGCCAGGGCCGCCACCATCACGCCGGCCAAGGTGACGATGGTGATCGGTTGGATGGCGAAGGCAAACGTATTGACCAGTTCTTGGACGGTTAAGGGAACGATCAGCGAGAATAAGCCGATCGCCAACGAATAGGAGAAGACCAGCCCCACGATCCGCCGCTCAAGGCGGAACAGGAGACCCAGGTGGCCCACCATGGCTTGGAAGAGGTTCGGTTGGGTGTGAGACGGTTCGTGCGCCATACTCGTCGAATGCCCACAGAGCCCCGCTCCGGCGCCGCCTTCCGGTGCGCGGATCATGACGGCAAGCAAAGCGTCCTGTAACCTAGCAAAAACGGCTAAAAATTGCCACGAGTCGATCGCTTAATCGCGCGCGCGGTAGCTCACGGGTACGGCACTGGGACTGCTCGTGGCCCAGGCACCGATGGCCCACTTGTAGAGGGCCTGGGCTTTTTGATAATCGGCCTTGGCGCGTATGACCTGAATCTCGGAATCGACGGTGTTCCGTTCCCGGAGATTCACAAACAGCACGCTGGTCGCGCCGAGACCGAATCGGAAGCGCTCGCCCTCCTCTAACGTCCTCGCCAGCCGAAGGGATTGGGTCGCCGCTTCCATCCGCTCCTTTGCCCGATCGATTGCGGACAGTGCGTTATCGACATCCACCATGACTTGTTGTTCCCGGAATCGTTGGACCAACACGAGCCGATCGGCTTGCGCCTGGGCTTCCAAGACTTCGCCGCGGCTTCGGCGCTGCAAGATCGGAATGCGAAGTTCCACTCCGAACCGATAGCCCAGCCCCAGAACGAATTTTTCCGGCGCCCGGGCCGGTGCCGCTTCGGCATCAAGGGTCGGCAGCAGATTGTTTTTCGCCAAGGCGAGATCGATGTTGTTGACCTTGGCCTCGATATCCACTTCCTTCACTTCAGGGCGTTCCTGCCTGGCCTGAAGCTTGTGGCTCTTGACGACGTCGCTCGTGGGGGACAGCACCTGCGCCGGGAATTCCGGGGCCCGCTCGGTCGCAGGGAGGGTGGGAGATCCGTTTTCCCACAGAAACATGGAGAGTTTTAATTGTTCCTGTTCGACGGCTCGTTGGGCGGCAATCGCCACCTCGCGGCGGCGTTGCACCTCTTGGCCCGCCTCCACGACATCGAGCGGTGCCACGGCCCCCGCTTTGGCCCGCCCTTCCACCTGCTTGTACCGATCCTCGGCAACGACCAATGCCCGCTTCTGGACATCGACAAACTTTGTGACTGCGACCCAATCCCAAAACTGAGACGCAGCGGCCAAGAAGAGATCCTGTCTGGTCTGGGCAATCTTGATGTCCGCTCGAGGATCGGCCAGCTCGGATCGTTGCATCTCCGCATTTTCCGGGTTGGTCATTAATCCTCTGAGCAGCGGGAAAAATCCTCCCAGGATCAATTGGTTATTGGCTCCAAAAGCAAGATCGGGGATCACCGCATCGCCGATGGCCCGCCGATAGCCGATGCTGCCTCGGACCCCAGAGGGATGGCGGGCTTCGAGGACCGTGTCGTTGAAGCCGACGGTTTGCGTCCCCAGCTGTGGGCTCGTTCTGGAAATAAAACGCTCGAGTTCCGTGTCATTGACGAATACGGGATCGAAGGCCCCGAGTGCCTTGAGCATCTTCCCTCGGGCCATCACCTTTTCCGTGCCCGCTCCCTTGAGCAGGGGATGCGAACGATCGATCCAGGCGTGCAGTTCGTCCAGACTCAGCGGAATCGGAGGCAGTGGTTTCGCGGTCGGTGATTCAAGTGGAGGCGCAGCTCCAGCGGAAATGGTCCATGTCATGAGCCAGAGGAAGGCGAGCAGCCGCAAGCACTTCATCAGAGTACTCCTTTCAGGTGCGGGGTGAGGGGCCTTCGTCCACACGGTCGCCCAGGTGTGGGGTAAATGTCGGTGCAGGAGCGAAGACAATGCGGGCACGAAGGAGGGGTTACTTCGCACCTCGTCCCGCCTTCGGCAAGAGGGTATCAATCAAGCTGGGCGGCCGTTCCTGATAATCGGGCGGGAAAAGGTTAAAACGGCGCCAGAGTTCGTACCACAAGGGCACACGATTGAGGATGACCCACCCCATGGCTTTGGTCCCCTGCCGGACGTGCGATTGCTCCGGCCAGGGACGATCCTCCGGATCGGGAACCACCCAGAACCGGAAATTGCCTTGTCCGTCATCCACCTGATCGATGACTTTAATGACCCCGGTATAGGTGCCGGCCATCAGCTCGGGCCAGGCCGGCAGGGGAATGGCCGGGATACCATAGAAGAGAATCTTGACCTTTCGGCCGACGTTCAACAGCGGCGCGTCCAACCCGTCTGCCGTCATCTCGATGGCTTTATCCATGCTGGTCGGAGACAGGCGGACGATTTGATCGCCTTGTCGCACCGTTTCACCGACGCCGGCCTGAGCCATTTTTACGACGGTTCCGTCGTTGGGCGCCAGAATGCGGCTTGCCAAGCGACGTTGTTCGGCGTTGGACTGACGGAGCGACACTTCCGCCAATTGATCGGTGGCCCGCGCGGCTTCCGCGACCGAAGCGTCCCGTGCTGCTTCCGCGTCAAGGAGCCGCTGCAACATTTCGGCGCTGATCTGATCACGCCCAAAACTCAGGGCTTTCACGGACTGCTCGGCCGCCTTGAGGTTGGCCTGAGCTCCCTGCAGGTCCGCTTTGCTCGCAATGGCGGATTGAATGGTCACTTCCAATTCACGCTGCGACACCAGACCCTGTTCGGCAAGTTGTTTATGCCGATCGACATTCAATTCAGCGGTTGCGACGGCGATTCTGGCGGCTTCCACGCGCTGGTAAGCTTCGCGGATCCTATTCTCCGCTTCAATCACCCGAGCCTCGGCCGACGGTACGGCGGCACGCACCAAGTTCTGCATTTCCTTGATGCGTTTCTCCAACTGGTCGGCACGGGCCAAGGCTGCCTTGCGCGTGTCTCCCAAGGCTATTATCCGTTGGGCCAGGAAGGTCAAAAGTTCCGGCGACATGAAATTCGGGTCGTAGTCGTCCAATTCGACAATCAAGTCCCCTTGCTTCACCCTCACCCCTTCGAGCACATGCCATTTTTTAATGCGCCCGGTGATTTGGGCTTCGATATCCTGCGGGCGCTCGTACGGAGAATAGGCCGACAATTGACCGGTGACGGTAATGGTCTGTGTCCAGGGGACGAAGGCAATGATGAGCAGGAAGAGCACGACCAGCTTGATGGCCAGCCGGGACGAGAACTTCAGGCGTTCCGGGATCTGGATGGCTTCCCAGGATTGCAGCTTGGTCGACGTGGCGAGGTTGTCGACAGAGATCTCATCCAGCCCGGATTCTTGCTGGACGAGGGACCGGACTTTATTTTTAAGTCCCCACCCTATGCGCGCCACAAATCCCCCTGATTAACCCCTGCGGAAGGAATGGGAGGAGCGATGACGCACCCATCATAGAAGAAAACGGTCATCTGGGTCAATTTTTGAGTCCATCTCAGGGCTCAAGCCGGTGAGTGCCTCTGCCTTGACCATGGCAGTGGGAGTCGCTAAGGTGTCCGCACCGATAATAGGCGGGTGGAGGTGCAAGGGGTATGGCTGGAGCAGGACGGAGGAGCAGCAAGTCTCAACAGAGAACAGTGCGGCTATTGCAGAACGGCAGACCCGTGGTCGGCGTCTTGGGCGGGAGTAAGTCCGATTTTCCCGTGTTAGAGAAAGCCGGTGCGATCTTGGCAGACCTGGAAATTCCCTATGAACTATTGGTGGTCTCGGCGCACCGAACGCCTGATCGATTATTCGAATATGCCTCGACCGCGTCCGGTCGCGGCATTGAAGTCATCATCGCCGGTGCCGGTGGAGCGGCGCATCTTCCCGGCATGGTGGCGGCCAAAACGTCGCTGCCGGTGATCGGTGTCCCCATTCCGACGGAGCATCTTCGAGGCCTGGATTCGCTCCTTTCGATCGTGCAAATGCCGAAAGGGATTCCGGTGGCAACCGTGGCGATTGGTGGAGCAGAAAATGCCGGCCTGCTGGCGGCCCAGATTCTTGCAGGCCGGTATCCGGAGATCGCGGACCGCGTCGAAGTCTTTCGGGCAACGCAAACCGAGAGCGTGCTGAACTCGCCCGAGGCACAAGGCACAAGTTTAAGCAATCTCGAGGCGGAGGGTGTGAGCCGGGAGCCGTGACGGAACGAGTGCTCGAACCGGGATCATGTCTGGGCGTGCTGGGGGGCGGCCAACTGGGGGCGATGTTCGCGGAAGCCGCCCGCCGTATGGGGTATTCCGTGGCGGTCTGGGACCCGGATCCCGATGCTCCGGCCCATCGCTTGGCCAGTCGGTCGTTTCCCACTCCCTTTGTCGATCCTGTCACACGCGAGGCCTTCGCCAACATCGTTGGAGCGGTGACATTTGAATGGGAAAATGTTCCCGCTGACCTGTGTGCGTGGCTCGAACGGGATCACCGAGTCCGTCCGTCGAGCGCGGTCTTAGGAGTGATCCAAGACCGAATTGTGCAGAAGCAGTTCCTACAGTCGCGCGGCCTTCCCGTTCCTCAGTTCCGCCCCCTGCCGTCCTCCGACCAGCTGACTCAGACGGTCACGACATTGGGCCTGCCGGTCATCTGCAAAACCGCTATGGCCGGCTATGACGGAAAAGGGCAGTGGACTATCCGGAACCACTCGGACGCCGGACAGGTCGAGCACATGCTTCGACAGGCCAGTCCAGCCGGAGTGAGATGGATCGTGGAAACATTGGTAAGCTTCGAGCGGGAATTGTCCGTCTTGGTGGTGCGCGCTCAGGACGGCGCCTGCCGCACGTACCCGGTCGTGGACAATTGGCATCAACAAGGAATCCTGCGACTCTCGGTCGTTCCGGCACCGGTTGCACCCACGATCGCTAAGCAAGCGAAGGACCTCGCGAGTCAGGCCGTGGCCGCATTAAACGGCGTGGGAGTCTTTTGCGTGGAACTGTTTCAAGGTGCCGACGGAAATTTGTTGATTAATGAAATCGCCCCTCGTCCGCACAACTCGGCTCATTACACTCTTGATGCCTGCAGTGTCTCGCAGTTTGAGCAGCAAGTGCGGATCCTCTGCAGTCTGCCCGTAGGAGAGGCGCGACTATTAAGCCCAGCGGCCATGGTGAATGTGATTGGCGAAGAATTACGCCAGGTGACGACGGGACTGGGTTTTCGGGACCTCTTGGCCATGCCTGGAGCGGTGCTTCATGTGTACGGAAAACGTACACCGCGTGCCCGACGGAAGATGGGCCATATCACGTTTCTCGCCGAATCCGCAGAACTTGCCGCAGACCATGCGGCCCAGTTCATTAACCGCCTCGCTTGAGTCTTGCCTGCTTCTCAGCTGGTCCTGACACCTGGATCATGAACACGGTGGTGGAAACTTCGTTCGTTTTTGTCGCCTTTGCAAGGAGTTGTTCTTATCACGATGGATGGTGCGAACAAAATCTGGCCCAATCCGGACGGCCAGTCGATCCCTGAGAGGAGGTATGGAACTTGCTCGACCCGCCCCTGTCTTCGGCTCAGCCGCCGCGGTGATCTAACATGACCAATTCAGCCCCCACTGGCATAGGGCCCCTCATAGGGCCCCTCACGGTCCCGTCGGACGACCAACTGGTATATCGGGTGCTCATGAATCCTCGCTCCCGCACGTTGTTGCTCCAAATTCTCGTCAGCATCATTGTGTCATATGAAGTGCTGCTTGGATCCAATGCCATGCTGAACCGATGGCTCGGCGATGGGGTGGTCATTGCCTTGTGGTTCTTCATCGGGGTCATGGCCTGTTTGCCCGCTGCATGGCTGGAAGCGCCTTACTTGACCGCAGGACTCGTGGTGATCGACACGCTGTTGGTCACCTCCACCATCTATCTCTCCGGCAACGCGCGATCAGACCTGTATATGACTTATTTTGTCCTGATGTTGGCCGCGGTCTCGGTGAGGCGGCTCAGCTATCGGCTGGCGCTGTCACTCTTCTTGGGAGCTGGGTATGCCGTAGTACTGTATGAAAGTGTTCCGGACAGCGGTGTGCTGTCGGCCGGACATCTGTTGGGTGTCCCGGTGTTGCTCATCATGGGAATTTTTTATGGCGTGGTGATCGAGAGCCTGGCTGTCGAACAGGTGCAGAAGTCGGAGTTACAACGGGAAGTGGAATCGTTGCAACACACCGAAACTCGGCTCGCGACGGCAAAAGCACAGCTCGAGGCTCGTGTATCGGCGTTAAAGGAGGGCCTGGCTCTGGCCCAGGCGCAGTTGCGGGAAGGCCTCGCCGTCCGGCAGGGGCTGGAGCGTCGTTTGCGTGACGCTCAGAAAATGGACGCCCTCGGCCGGATCTCATCCGGCATCGCCCAGGAGTTCGGATCCTTGTTTTCAGTCATTGGCAGGCATACCGGTGTCTTGCTGTCTCGCATGAGACCGGATGACCCGTTGCGAGAGACAGTCGAGGATCTGTGTAAGACGGGTGAACAGGCGGCGACCTTAACGGCGGAACTCATTGCCTTGCACGCAGACCAGACCCCGATGCGGCAGGTGGTATCGATGACCAAGGTTCTCGCCGAACTCCGGCCTGCGCTTGAGGGGCTCTTACCGGCCGGAATTACGTTGACGATTCAGACGGACGGCTCGCCCGCTTATGCCGACCTCGATCGTGAAGGAGTGGAAAAAGTGATCTGTCAACTTGTCGTGAATGCCCGGGATGCTATGCCGGGGGGAGGAGACCTGCAGATCGACGTCGCTGGTGTTGTCTCGGAAACCGGAACGCGGCGGGGGGCGGAAGCGAACGGGAGAGCGCCGTCCGTCCTGATGACCGTTCGAGACAGCGGCATAGGCATGAGCATGGAGACGCAAACTCGCATATTCGACCCGTTTTTTTCGACGAAAGACGCGAATTGCGGGTTGGGGCTCACTACGGTCTATAAGATTGTCCAGCAACATGACGGCACGGTGGACATCGAAAGCCGGCCAGGACAGGGGACCGTCGTGCGCATCATCTGGCCGGGCGTGCACTCGTCCAGTCACGAGGGTGGACCGTTGGCCAGAAGATTGTTGGCTAAGGGTGAGGAAACGGTACTGGTGGTCGATGCCGACGAAATCGTCAGAACGTTAGCCGTCTCGATCCTTGAACGGCATCGGTATCATGTCTTGGAAGCGTCATCCCCGACGGAAGCCCTTTTGGTGGCACAGCGCTATGAGGGCTGTGTGAATCTGGCTGTGAGCCCGCTCTTCATGCAGGATATGGCCGGCAAGGAACTGGCGCGCAGGCTGGTGGGCCAGCATGCCGTCATGAAGGCGCTGTTTGTATCCAGCTATGGCGAAGACACGGCTCGACATCACCGCATCAACGAAAAATGCATGCTCCAGCATCCCTATCGACAGATACAGTTGGTTGAAAAAGTACGGGAGATCTTGGACGGGGTATAGGACCGAACGAGGCTTCTGTTACAGGCTGTTGCGCGGCCGCTGGTGACCCGGTGAAAAAAACGGCACCTCCGGCCGTTTAAACAGGCCGATCAGCGCCATGCCGGCCAGAAAGCCGCCAATGTGAGCAAAAAACGCGACTCCGCCGCCCTGAGCGCCCATGCTCATCCCTCCGCTGACTAACTGCGTCACAAACCACATCCCCAGCACAATACCGGCTGCCACGCGGACCATCCCGATGCCTGGAATGAGGACGAGTACGTGGGCGCGCGGGAACAACAGGAGGTAGGCCCCTAATACGGCGGAAATGGCTCCGCTCGCCCCGACCATTGGGATCTGCGAGGCAGGGTCCGTCACGGCATGACTCAGGGCAGCGACGATGCCGGTGAGCAGGTAAAACAACACAAACCGGCCATGCCCCATGACATCTTCGATGTTATTGCCGAAGACCCAGAGGTAGAGCATGTTGCCGATGAGATGCATCCAGCCGCCGTGTAGGAACATGCTGGTCACCAAGGTGAGCATGCCCGGAATTGCGACGACGTCGTCGGGAAGATGGGCGTATCCGAAGACGACCGATGGAATCGCCCCATATTGAAATACGAAGGCTTCGCTCGGTTGCTGAGGAAGGCTCGCTTGATAGAAAAACACCAGGACGCAGACAACGATGACACCCATGGTGACCACCGGCGTTCGTTCGGTGGGATTATCGTCGTGGAGGGGAATCACAAGAACCTGTCAGGCGGGCCTGTGGCGATCTGTGACGGGGCGGGGCAATGCCGGATCAGCCGGCATCGTTCCATCCGACCCCAGGGGAACAGAGAAGCCCGCGGCATGGGTGTGTCCTCCACCACCGAACGAGGCGGCAATAGATCCCACATCGGTGCCGTCTTCTCGCGAGCGCATACTGAAGACCCGCCGACCATCACGATCATGCCAGATGACGCAAAAGGGATGGTCGGGCGAAAGGCGTTCGCCGATTTGGCTGGTTAGTACGGCACTGTGAACGGAGGGCACAATCTGCCCCTGAAACTCGACCAGCACGGCTTGGGCGGCCAGCTTATCGACCAACTCATGTTCGTAGCGAAGGATGGCACGACCTTCCTGCTCGAGTGTCGAGCGGGAAAATCCGCTCCATAACTTGAAATCAAACGGATAGGAGGCCACGGCCGCATTGATTTCCCGGCTGGCGGGCAAAGCCCAGTTCCACAAATCTTTATCCTGAATATAATGAAGCAACCAAGGGGGCGGCCCGTCGTGAGCCCATTCCCACGCAAGCACGGCTCCGGACCGGGTTTGGTCGAAGTAGGCGTAGGGGAGCCCTGCCAGGGCCTTTTCCGCGGTGATGTGATGGTCCAAAACCAATAGGGCCTTGGCTTCCGTTGCCATGGCTTCGAGCACCGGTCGGGCATAACTGAAGTCGACGATGACGACGCGTTGAGACTCTAGACCGGCGGGAGGGAGCGTCCCATGTTTCACCGGCACAAAGCGGGCCTTGGGAAACCGTTGCCAAATGGCCCAGGCGGCCCCGAAGCCATCCGAGCACTCCGCGTGGTACAGCACGACGTCTGGGGTGTCGACAGAAGAATGGGCCGAGGAAGCGCTCATGGTGAAGACTCTATCATGCTCGGCGTCGATGACTAAAGAGGGTGTGGAAGGACCCGAGCGGGGCGCCGTCGCCCCGTCTTCTCAATGGGATGATCGCCTTAGAGTTGGTTTACATGGTCGATCAATTGTCGCAGTCGGCTGGCGCTGCGCCGGTTAAAGCTGAAGACCAGTCGAGGAAGATCCTTGAACGCCGGTTCGTCCAACTCCTCCTCCAACGCAGTCCGCAGTTCAAAACGGCCGTCGGTCAAGAGATCCTGAAATCGATCCTGAATCATCTCAAGCTGTTCGTCGGAGATTGGAGTCTTGAGCCGCATGGCCATCTGGCGACCGACGAAGCGAATGCTATGAAACCGTCGATAAAACCGAAGGATCTCTTCGACGGCAGTCTCGGCGGAGGTCACAATCTTAAACAAGCTGAGATCTTCCTCACTGATCAGACGACGGCGTAGCAACTGCTTCGTGATGAACGCGGCCCAGTCGTCCCAGTAATCGCATCCCGGGGCCTGGAGGCAGACGATGGGTTGCGGTTCACTTTTGCCGGTTTGGGCGAGTGTAAGAATTTCAAACCCTTCGTCATGCGTGCCAAACCCACCCGGAAACAGCGCGATCGCATTCGCTTCTTTCTGAAACATTAATTTGCGGGTGAAGAAATACTTGAACGTGATCAGTTTCGGATCGTCGGCGATGGTGGCGTTCGGGCCCTGTTCAAACGGCAACATGATATTGACGCCAAAACTGTGGTCGCGTCCCGCCCCTTCCTGGCACGCCCGCATGATGCCGTCCGCCCCGCCGGTAATCACCATAAAGCCGTGCCGGACGACGGTCTGGGCAAAGTGGAAGGCCAACTCATAGTTCGGGTCGTCGGCGGGAGTTCTGGCGGAACCGAAGATGCTGACTTTCGGACGATTGCGGTACCCGCGAAAGACGCCGAACGCATGACGGAGTTCCTTGACTGCACGATTGACGATTTTCAAGTCCAACAGTTCGAGATGGGAGTCATGCAGCTTGAGCAGCCCACACAGCAGTTCCTTCATGAGCGCGGCATGGAGGTCGTCCTCCGGACGATCCAATAAGGCGCGAATCTGTTGAACGATATCGTCTTTTGGTAGGGCGGGACGAAGCCGGGTCTGCTGCGGTTTCATCATAGGATTCATGCCGTCGTCCTTCCGCATAAAAGGAAACTATAAATAGGAACGAATTCTACCAATGGACTGAGGCATGGTCAAAGACGTTCACAAACGCTGACTGTGAAATGGTCAGGAGAGATCAGACGGCGAGGGGGCATTCTGAAGGATCCAGGCTTTGATCTGTGTCTGATCGACTGAAGAGAGCTGCGCAAACTGGATGGCCACTTTGCGGAGTGTGCTGACCGGAGTGCTCTCCGGTTGATCAGTGGGGTCAGTCCCATTCAAAATCCGTCCTCGAGTCGTGACGGTGCTGTTCAGCCCGGGGAGTGCGAACCGGAGGACGATATTGGTTCCGGGTAAAAGAGAGAGGGAAGGGGATTCAATCAATGCCCCGACATGGCTCAGTTGAATGATAAAGACCTGATGACCCTCTCCTTGGCCTTCTTCAGCAACGGTGGCCGCGATCGGGGTCGGGCAGCGCTGTCTGGCTAGGACGAGATCTTTGGCCGTCAGGACGCCGACCGGTTGATTCTGTTGGGTCACGATCAAGATGGGAGCACCGGTGCTCATCATGAGCATCGAGGCGTCTTCCACGGCCCGATCATATTCAATGAACTGTACCGGCCTGGTCATGATGGCACGCACTTCAATGTCGTCCGGCTCGAGGCCCTGGGCCACTACTTTCTTCACGATGTCGGCCGGCGTCATCAAACCAAATCGCGACTCGGTGTCTTTGATCAGCAGACAGGGCATCCGCTCTCGTTCCAGCAGAGAGGCGGCCTCGGTGACGGATACGTCACCGGGAATTTGAACGACACCTGGTGTCATCATATGGGCAACCACTGGCCTCTGGTGATCTGGAGATTGCGCTTCGTTTGCCATCGCCCGGTCAGGTCCTTACGCCCGGCCAAATGTTCCGGACCCCCGCGATGCCTAGCAAGTATAGCAGAGGACCGTGCAAGACTGAGGAACTGCCATCGTCTTGTCAATCAAGGTGTTCAAGCATACACTAGTTTCCCACAAGGATCGTCGACGAGGCTAGCATGACGACAGTGCATGCAGAATTTCTTCGCAGGCTTGAGCTGATCCCGACCTATGGACTTGGGCTTTCGGTCGATCTGTATACCCCGGATTTGCACGGGTTGCGCTCGGCCCTCGGTCAGCACTCGACTCAGCCGGAGTACCTGGAGGTTTTCCGCGCCACGCCGACGGCGTTGACCGCCCTTCGCAAGGTGGTCGGCGAGGAGACTCTGACCTATCATGGGGAGGGTTTGTGGCTCACGCAGCCGAACGCCAAAGAAGATCCCCTCTTCACTCGGGAAGTTTTCAAAGTCGCGCGGGAGTTGGAAATACTTCAGAGCGCGTGGATGAACCATGAATGCGCCACGAAGCAGATGGCCGGCTTTACGTTTGGCACGTATCTGCCGCCCCTCTATACCGCATCCAGCGCCGAGATCGTCGCTGAGAATACCTATGGCGTCCAAACTCTGTTCGACCGGCACTGCCGGTTGGCGACCGGTGGGACTCCGCTCATGCTCTTGGAACTCCCTCCCCTCACCTACTTTGCGACAGGAACGCTCTCGATTCCTACGTTTTTTCGTCTTGTGACCGAGCGGGTGTCCTGCGGACTGGTCTTGGATATTGGACATCTCTGGACGGTCTATCGCTATACGGGTGCCTGGCGGACGACCGGGCTGCCGTCTTTCGTCGAGGAATTTCTTGCCGAGTTCCCGTTGGAGCGAGTGGTGGAAATTCATGTGGCGGGTCTGGCCGTTCATGAGTCCACCCAGGCGGCCGGCGGCGAATTGGAGCGCAGCCACCAGGAAGGAGGGCCGCCATTGTGGACGGATGCGCACGCTGCTCCCATTCCGCCGCTTCTCTTCGAAATACTCGACCAGGTCTTGGATCAACCGCGGCTCACCAATCTGAGAGGTCTGGCGTTGGAGGTGGATGCCAAACCCGTGGAGCTGATCGTGCAGGAGTTTTCACAGTTCTCAGAACGGTACGGCACCATCCTCACGCCCTGCCCACCGCCCGTGGTCCATCGCAATGGGATTTCGCACAGTGAGCGAAGGCCCGCTGCAGTACCGGTCGCGATCAGAGACGTCGTGGAGGCTGCGTATGAACGGTATGCCTGGGTCCTGTCCGGGAGAACCGAGCCGCATGACCCGGCTTGGACCACCAATCCAGCCTGGCTGGAGGAATTGGACCTCTATCGGTCGCGCTATCTCCCGTTCGAGATACTCCATTGGGGTGGTGATCTCACAGCCATGTTTCCCGAGACCTGCCGTATCCTGGCCCGACAAGCGGTGCCCTTATCGCGGTTTGTCTCGTTTTGGGTTCGTGAGCCTCGGCCGCCCGCAGGCGCGTATGATTTCTTTTTAATCAAAATCGAGCGGTTTCTTGAGTTCATTCATGAAGCAGCACCGGACTATGAGGCGATTGCCGGAGGAGAAGCCGAAGTGCTCCGAGAGGCCTACCGTTCCGCCAACGAACCGGCCCTGCCGGCCCACGCAGGCTGATATGAATTTTTGGTCGACGCTGCCGCGTCCTATTATCGGACTCTCTCCTATGGACGGCGTCACGGACGCCAGCTTTCGCGCCGTGATTGCCCGTCAAGGCAAGCCGGATGTGACCTTCACCGAGTTCACCCACGTCCAGGATATCTGTCGAGGTCCGGAGATCTCTCTAGAGACCCTGATCTATCACGAGATGGAGCGGCCAATGGTCGCCCAGTTGTACGGAAAGGATCCGGACGTGTTTTATCAGGCCGCTCATGCGGTGTGTGAGTTAGGTTTTGATGGAGTGGACCTGAACATGGGGTGTCCCTCGAAAAGCGTGGCTTCGTCAGGGTCCGGAGCCGGGTTGATCAAGACGCCCGAGTTGGCCGCGGCGATCATCCGGGCGACCCAACGGGGCCTGGAAGATTGGGCCGCCGGCCAATCCCTCGCACAGGTCGGCTTTAAACCGGCCCGCATTGGCGCGTTCCATCGGCTGAACGAGCAACGGGGAGCCGGGCCGGCTGTGCGACGCCTCGTGCCGCTTTCCGTGAAAACCAGGCTCGGCTACGAGACCGTGACCGTGGAGCCTTGGATCGAGCATCTCCTGCGAGAGAAGCCCGCGGTGATTTCGCTGCATGGGCGGACGCTGCGGCAGATGTATCGCGGCCCCGCCGATTGGGAGGCCATCGCACGAGCGGTCTCCATGACCAGGGGAACCGGAACGTTGCTGTTTGGAAACGGGGACGTCCAAACTCTCGATGAGCTCAGACAGCGGGTTCAGGAGACCGGTGTGGACGGGGTCTTGGTCGGCCGTGCGGTGCTGGGTGTCCCCTGGTTCTTCCAACAGAAGGAGCAGGCACGACGCGGGCAGGGCCGTCATGATGACATAACGTGCCTGGGCTGCGAGCCAGTCCCTCTCGCCCAGCGGTTTGCCGTGCTGCTTGAGCACGCGCGCCACTTTCAATCGCTGTATGGCCGTCGGCAATTTCATCGCATGCGGAAGCACCTCGGGTGGTACTGCAAGGCATTCCCCCATGCGGCCGCCATGCGAGCAAGGATGTTCCGCGTGTCGTCCTGCGAAGAACTGGAAGCGCTCGTCGCCGACTACCAAGCGCAGGGCAGCCTCAGCCCGGATGAGTCTGAGCCTACGGAGGAGGCCACCGTGCCGGCATCGCGATGCAGCTAGTGCTTGCCTCGACCTCGCCGCGCCGCCGTGAGTTGTTGGCCCTGTTGGGACTGGAGTTTGTGGTGTGTCCACCGGCGTACGAAGAACGCCCGATTGCCGGGCGCGCTCCACTCGAACAGGTGGCGCATTTCGCCGTCGGAAAGGCAACGTCCATTGCGATACGTCGGCCCGATGATCTGGTCATCGGCAGCGATACCGTCATTGAACTCGACGGGAGGTTATTGGGCAAGCCGACTAATCTCGAGGAGGCACGAGCGATGCTTTCCTGTCTGGCCGGGCGTGCGCATCACGTGCATACGGCCCTGGCCCTCGCCAGTCGCGCCGGAAAGGTGGAGCATGTGGAGACGGCAACCGCATTGGTCCTGATGAAGCCGGACCGGGATCAGGCCATTGAACGGTATGTGGCGACAGGAGAATCTTTAGGGAAAGCGGGGGCCTATTCCATTCAAGGGCATGGCGGTGAGTTGATTGAGCAGATCGAAGGGGATTTCACCACCGTCGTGGGGTTGCCAATCCGGCTCATGGCCACGATGCTCAGAGCGGCCTGCTATCCGGTCGTCTGTCACATCGATACCCTCTACCAACGACGGCCATATTCCAACTGGGAACACTTCTCGACCGATTGCCAAAAGGGGAACGGTTCACCTAGAATGAAATAATTATTCGCTTTTGTCTCGGAGGATTGTTATGGCGCCTGCATGGAGCACTGCAACGCTGGGAATAGTTGGCCTGTTTTGTTGGCTGGCAGGAACTGAAGGGGCGTGGGCCATTGACGTGAGGTTGTCGCCGGAGGAGGCCCAACGGGCATTGGAAGCCGGTCGCACGCCGATGGACAAGGCCAACTCGCCCGAAGAGGTCAAAAAGGTCCTTCAGCAGGCGTCGATCGTGACCCGTGTGGGGGCCGACCCCGAAAAAGATCCATGCGGAACCAGCGCGATCCTGCGCACCAAGCGGTATCGGCTGGAAGCCTTCGGTCGGCAGGAAGCGGCGGAATCCAAAAAGCAAAAAAAAGAAATTCGGATGCCCGACGAGTTCATCAAGAAAGTGGTGGATATGCCGAATATGGAAATCGAAGTCCAGCTCTGCGGCGATGATGAATATTTTGCCGAAGGCGCGCAGGTTGCCTTCCAACAGGGGAGCAAGAATATCAAGCCCGTCGATGTCAGCCCGGCGGAGCGCGGTCGGAAGAATGAAGGCGTGAATGGCCCAGCCTACCGGTCGCGCTTTACCGCTCGGTTCGCTTATGAAAGTTTTGATCCGATGGCCAAAACCAAAATCATTGTGTTTTTCCCGGATGGGAAGATGAGCGAATTCGAAGCCGATTTGAGTAAGGTGAAGTAACAGGCTGCCCACCGGGTACCGGAGCGGGGCCCTCACTCGGCGTTGGTCGTGTTCAGCCGAACCGTTCACAACCGACGATGCGCGTAACAGCGTGTCCCGCATCGTCCGCATCGCCAGGGATACCACCCAAGGCAGCTCAACGCCCAGTCCCAAAATCCATGACGTGCCGACCGCCGGCAGGGACACTGACACCGCCGGCATTGCACCGCCCGCCCGCGCGCCTCCATACCGTGCGTCAAGTATGATTCAGAACGTTGAATGGGTAATTTCAATGTCAAACCGGCCAGGCTACCCAAGCGTTCTTCTGTAGCAGGTGCCCCATCTTGTGTCATGGTGGACCGCACGTTGTCTGGGCAATAATCGGTTCTAATCGGTTGGTAGGATTGAAGACTAGTGAGGAAACGTCAGGGTCCGTGGTTTGGCAGCAGCCGGCCAGGTCGCGTGACTGAACAGCCAGGCGCGTCCATAGGCGGTCGCAATGGGTACGGGATCGTCATCTCGATCAGCCACATACAACTCTTTACTTTTCCATGGCTGGGTGGCTTTCGCCCGGTAAAAACGAACGAGGCGGATGATCCATCGGCCCTCAGGGCCCATCTCCGTGTGAATCCAATCTTCACAGCACTCGCTAGCCTCCGGAAGTGGAAGCGACAGGACCAAGGAGGTATTCGTTGCAAACTCAAGTGCACCTGGGCCGGCGGTGATAGCGTGCTCTGAGCATGGAGAATCTGCCCCCTGCTGTTCTCTCAGTTGGCGGGCAATCGCCTGATTGAGTGGAACTCCTTTTAACGCGAGCAATTCATGGAAGGGAAGGAGTTGGGCCAGGTTAGACATGTCTCACTGATAGCAATCTTTATCCATCGCGGCTACCAGGACTATCCCTAGGTATGAAGAGCCTTCCGCACCCAAAACCACAGAGGGGGCCTAATGTCCCCACCCCCGCAGCTCCTGACGGCCTTAGGCGTGCCGATGATCATGGGTCCATGTTCACGATATTATTTATGGTGGTCATTATCTTGTGTGCCATGTGAATGTCCATGGGTGTGTTGGTGGACATGGGGATGAGAGGCGCGCCCGATGCTTCATGGGAATCGGCCTGGGTATGTTCATGACGGTGTTGGTGGGAGTCTTTCACGGGTCCTCCTGGGGAAACCTCAAGATGTCATGAAAGCATTGACCGCGAGGCTCAATTACGCCTTTGGGGGGCCGAGGGCAATGCTTCTCCTGGTAAGGTGACCCCAGGACAGGATCCACGAGCCTGCCCAGCTTCCAAGTATTGCTACGTATTGCTACCTGTCAGCTAGGGTTTCTGCTAGGCCAGACGCGATCAGTATTGCTGTATAAGACAGTTCCTCTCGCAATCATACCCATCTTGTGGCGCCGTACCCAAGTGGCCTAAGGGAGCAGCGTGCAAGCCTGCTGATCAGCGGTTCGACCCCGCTCGGCGCCTCCAATCCTCCTTGAGCCCTCAGTCTGGCCTTAGGGGAGCTATGCGAGCGGTGTAGCGACCGGTAGTTGCGCAAACAGGTCTGGGGACCTATATAACATAGGGTGGATTGTCATCCGTCTGGCGTAGACCAAGTTCCTGCGGGTGTGGCTGAGACGCCGACGAAGCTTGAACCGAAGACTCCTCTTCTCGGCTGTCTACCGAGCTATCTATGACCTGGCTGGACGGAGCCATTGTTCTTCTGTTCTTGCTGTATGCCCTCGCCGCGGGATTTCGTTCGCGCGAAGCCGCGTCCAAGAATTTAGAGGAATACTTCCTGGCGGGCCGCTCGCTTCCTGGCTGGCAAGCGGGCCTGAGCATGGCGGCCACGCAATTCGCCGCCGACACGCCTCTGCTGGTCACCGGACTCATCGCCACCTCCGGGGTGTTTGCTCTCTGGCGACTGTGGATCTATGCGGTCGCATTTCTATTTATGGGCTTTGTGCTGGCCTCTAGCTGGCGGCGCTCCGGTGTCCTGACCGACGCAGAGTTCACGGAGATTCGGTATTCTTCGTCCGGCGCCGCCGCGCTTCGTTTGGTCAAAGCGGTGTATTTCGGGACCGTCGTCAATTGGACGGTGCTCGCCATGGTCCTGCTGGCGGCCACGCGGATCGCCGAACCGTTCTTGCTCTGGCATGAGTGGCTCCCGTCGGGACTGTTTGCTGTGCTCTCACATGTGGTGGAGTGGCTCGGCGTTCCCTTGAGCGCAGGTGGAACGGCGGACGCGGCTGAGGTGTGGATCCGATCCACGGATAATCTCCTCTCGATCGGTGCGATCGTCCTAGTCACGCTGCTCTACACCACCACCGGGGGCTTGCGAAGCGTCGTCCTGACTGATGTGGTCCAGTTTGTGTTGGCGTTGCTGGGGACTGCCATCTTTGCGTGGTATGTCGTGTCCCATGTCGGAGGATTGGACGAAGTCTTGGCGCAAATTCGACTTCGGTTTTCAAGTTCCGTGGGAGGGACGATCACAGCCGAGCAGATCTTGGCTTTTACCCCGTCCCAAGCGAAGGATGTGTCGGCGGCCGTTCTGCTCATGCTGGGGCTTCAATGGCTCTTGCAAATGAATGCCGATGGAACCGGCTATCTCGCCCAACGGACCATGGCCTGTCGATCTGATCGTGATGCCACCCAAGCGGCGGTGACGTTTACCTTGGCGCAGGTCTTGCTGAGAAGTCTGCTCTGGCTTCCGCTGGGGTTGGGACTGCTCGTGCTGTTTCCACCGCAGCCACAGTTGTCGGCGGACGCATTGTCGGCCGATCGCGAGTTCACGTTCGTGCGTGGCATTGCCGAAACACTGCCGCCCGGCTTGAAAGGTCTTCTGCTTACGGGCATGTTGGCGGCGTTTGCTTCCACTGTCGACACCCAGCTCAACTGGGGCGCGTCCTATTGGACGAACGATTTGTATCATCGGTTCCTCTGCCGTGGGATACTCAAGCGAGTCCCCTCCGGCCGGGAATTGGTGTGGGTGGCGCGCTTGTCCAACCTGGGCACCTTGGCGGGCGCCATGATGATCCTCCCGCTGTTGTCCTCGCTGCAGACCGCGTGGCGGATCAGTTTATTGCTTGGAGCGGGTATGGGCGCAGTGCTGGTGCTTCGCTGGCTTTGGTGGCAAATGACGGCTTGGGGGGAGTTGGCCTCGATCGTGACATCGGCGGTTCTCGCGCCCGTGCTCCTGCTCACGTTACCGGAGGAACAGGAGGCGATCCGGATGCTGCTGATTGGCTCAACCGCGACCATGGCGGCCGTGGGGGTCTCCCTGCTGTCCGGGCCGGAACCAATGCCCGCCCTGCTGGCGTTCTATCGCAAGGTCCACCCGCCAGGGTTCTGGCAGCCGGTGGCCGATTTGACCGGCGAAGCCGCGGGGACGAGCCGTGGCCGCCTCGGTCGTGGAGTGGGGGTCACGGCGCTGGCCGCTCTGTCGGTGTTTTGTTTGTTGACGGGGATCGGGTCCTGGCTGATCGGGAGTCCCGCGCCGGCCTGGTTTCCCTGGCGAACCCTTTGGATCGGATGCTTATTGGTGGTCGGAATGGTCTTGAGCCCGCTGTGGATCGCTCCGTTGGCGAAAGCGGCCCGGGATCCTGCGGGATAAGGCATCGAGACTCACCACCCGACGCCTGAGACACAGTTCTTGCGTGATTATTTGTGGCTCAGCCGCAACAGGGCGATTGACCGGGATTCCAATTCATACTGCTCGCCTCCCTTATAGAGAGTCACCGGTTTTTCATCGCCATTGCTCATGACGGTGTCGAACATGGCTTCCCATCGAACGCCGCGTTTATGCGCAGGCAGAGTGAATCCCAATGGTTCGTGATGCGCGTTGAGCAGCACCAGCAAGGTGTCGTCGTGGATCGCGCGGCCCTTGTCATCCGTTTCAACAATGGCATCGCCCGCGAGGCGAAGGGCCAGCGACTTTGCATACCCGGCGTTCCAATCGTCGTCGGTCATTTCCTTCCCATCCGGCCGGAACCACGCAACGTCTTTAACCTCCGAGCCCCGGATATGGCGGCCCTGGAAGAACCGCCGGCGTCTCAACACCGGGTGACGCTTGCGCAGCATGATCAGCTTGCGGACAAATTCCACGAGATCGCGCTGGGACCGATCGAGTTGCCACTCGTACCAGCTGAGCTCATTGTCCTGGCAATAGGCGTTATTGTTGCCCTGCTGCGTCCGGCCGAGTTCGTCGCCGCCGCAGAGCATGGGCACCCCCTGGGACAAGAATAACAGCGTCAGAAAATTCCGTTGCTGCCGTTCGCGCAGTTGGTTGACGGCCGGATCCGGCGTGGGCCCTTCGACGCCGCAGTTCCAGCTGGCATTGTCGTCGGTGCCGTCCCGATTCTGCTCCCCGTTCGCTTCGTTGTGTTTATGGTCGTAGGAGACCAGGTCGCGCAGCGTGAAACCGTCATGCGCGGTGATGAAATTGATGCTGGCAAAGGGGCGACGCCCGCTCATACTGTACAGATCACTACTGCCCGTGAGCCGATAGGCCAGCTCGGCGACTTGCCCGCCGTCGCCTTTGACATAGCGACGGATCGTGTCCCGGTACTTGCCGTTCCACTCCGCCCAGCCGACGGGAAAGTTTCCGACCTGGTAGCCCCCTTCTCCGACGTCCCAGGGCTCCGCGATTAATTTCACCTGCGAGAGCACCGGGTCCTGATGCAAGATGTCAAAAAAGGCGCTCAGCCGGTCCACCGCGTGCAGTTCGCGTGCGAGGGCGGAGGCCAGATCGAAGCGAAACCCGTCCACATGCATCTCCATGACCCAATACCGCAAACTGTCCATGATCAATTGCAGCGTACGCGGGTGAGTGACGTTGAGAGTATTTCCGCAGCCGGTGTAATCCATATAGAAGCGTTTCTCGTGTTCCACGAGGCGATAGTAGGCGGCATTATCCACGCCGCGAAAGCACAGGGTAGGGCCAAGGTGATTGCCTTCGGCCGTATGGTTATAGACGACATCCAGAATGACCTCGATGCCGGCACTGTGGAGTGTCTTGACCATGGTCTTGAATTCTCGGACATGCCGCCCGCGGACCGGCGACACCGCGTAACGAATATCGGGAGCAAAAAAGCCAATGGTGTTGTAGCCCCAATAATTCGTCAACTCTTGGTCCGCCAGATGTTTGTCGCGGACGAAGTGGTGAATGGGCAGGAGTTCGACCGCCGTCACGCCCAAATGGAGCAGGTGATCGATGACGGCCGGTGTGGTCAACGCGGCGTAGGTCCCGCGCATGTGATCCGGGACGTCCGGATGACGCGCCGTGAGGCCTTTAACATGGACTTCATAAATGACGGTTTTGTCCCAGGGGGTTTTCAGCAGGCCGTCCCCGCCCCACGTAAAGGCTTGATCGACCACGACGCACTTGGGCACATTGGCGGCGTTGTCCCGGCTGTCGAAGGAGAGGTCGGCGCGAGGGTCGCCGATGCGGTAGCCGAACATGGCGTCGGACCATTCGACGGTGCCTGCGATGGACTTGGCATAGGGGTCGATCAACAGCTTGTACGGGTTGAAGCGATGTCCTGCCGAGGGTTCGTAGGGACCATGGACCCGGAAGCCGTAATGTTGGCCCGGCCACAGTCCAGGAATGTATAGGTGCCACACCTGATCCGTTTGCTCCTCGATGCGGACTCGATGGGCTTCCTTGGAGGCATCGGGCCTATCGAACAGGCAGAGTTCCACGGCGGTGGCGTTTTCCGAGAACAGCGCGAAATTCACTCCTTCCCCGTCCCACGTGGCACCGAGCGGGTACGGTTTCCCTGGCCAGACCCTCATTGCTTGCGTTCTCCTTGTGCGCGCCTGTTCGGCGCGATCGAACCAGTGATAATCTCTCATACGGTGTGCTTGCTCAGGAATGCAAGGGCATTCCCACCTTGAGTCCGTCCTCGTCTCTCGCTAAGGTGCGAGGTGAGGTGGAGGTGAGCATGGGAGCGGCCTGGCAGTTGGAATTGGGGGCTACACGGATGGGGGATGAGCGCGTTCGGTTCAAAGTCTGGGCTCCGTTTGCCCGGACGGTTGCAGTGGAATTGATGGACGATGGTCGGGCGCCCATGCCTATGGAGCCTGCTGGGCAAGGGTATTTCGAGAAGGTGGTGGCTAAGATCGGTCCAGGGGCGCGATATCGGTATCGTTTGGACGACCGCGCATCCCGTCCCGATCCGGCGTCGCGATTTCAGCCGGAGGGCGTGCATGGTCCGTCCGGCATCGTCGATCCGGAGAGTTTCCCCTGGAGTGACGGCTCATGGCGCGGGCTCCCGCTGGAGGACATGATCATCTATGAGGTTCACGTCGGCACCGTTTCGGGTGAGGGAACGTTTGACGCGATCATCCCGATGTTGCCCTACTTGAAAGAGACAGTCGGGATCACGGCCATTGAAGTGATGCCGGTGGCCCAGTTTCCCGGTGGCCGCAATTGGGGGTATGACGGCGTCCATCCCTATGCCGTGCAATCAACTTATGGGGGGCCGGAGGGGTTCAAGCGGCTGGTGAATGCCTGTCACGCCGCCGGACTCGCGGTGATTCTGGACGTGGTCTATAACCATCTGGGACCCGAAGGGAATTACCTCGCGGAGTTCGGTCCCTATTTTACGGACCGCTATCGCACCCCCTGGGGGGCCGCTATCAATTACGACGGGCCGGAGAGCGATCCTGTTCGGCAATACGTGATCAACAACGCGTTGTATTGGATTACGGAGTACCATATCGACGCCCTGCGCTTGGACGCGATTCACGGCATCTTTGATTTCGGCGCCACGCATATTCTTGCCGAGCTTTCCGCAGCGGTTCAACGGCAGGCGGATCGGGTGGGCCGGCAAGTCATTCTCATTGCGGAGAGCGATCTGAATGATACCCGAATCATCAACTCGCCCGACCGTGGGGGGTATGGCCTCCACGCCCAGTGGAATGACGATTTTCACCATGCGTTGCGTGTGGTGCTGACTGGTGAGCACGCGGGGTACTATCACGACTTTCACGGCCTGCGCGACCTCGGGGCGGCTCTTCGGGACGGTTACGTGTACAGTGGGCAATATTCGGGGCACCGCCGCCGCCGTCACGGTCACGCGTCGCGGCATTGTCAGCCATTGCAATTCGTCGTGTTTTCCCAGAACCACGACCAGATCGGCAATCGGGCGATTGGCGATCGCCTGAGCACGCAGGTCCCGGTCGAGGCGCTCAAGGTTGCCCGTGCGCTTGTCCTGCTCAGCCCGAATATTCCGCTCTTGTTCATGGGCGAGGAGTACGGCGAGACGGCACCGTTTCAGTATTTTATCGACCATGGCGATTCCGCGTTGATCGAAGCGGTCCGAGAGGGACGCAAGCAGGAATTCGCCCCGTTTGGATGGGACCCGGAGGCCATTCCCGACCCGCAAGATCAGTCGACCTTCACGCGGTCCCGTTTGAATTGGGTCTCGCGTGAACCGTGGCAGGATGGGTTGCTGCGGTGGACGCGCGCGTTGATTCACCTGCGAAAAACGATACCGATGCTCGGGGCGGCAGACGGGGTTACCTGTCAGCATTCGGTCTGGGTGCTGGACCCCGAGCAGATGATGATCATGCACCGTCGTTCCCCGGAGGGGGAGGCGCTCGTGGTGCTTGGTTTTAATCGCGCGCCGGTGAATGTCCGGTTGACCGAACCGGTGGGCATCTGGGTCCGTCAATTAGATGCTCGGACGCCTGAGTTCGATGACAAGGGCCAATCCGCGTTACCACTTACGCTCCACATAACCGATCAGGGGGCACCGCTTGGGGCCGGGCCTTACGCAGCTGCTGTCTATACTCGCTCTTCTGGTGCATAAACTCTCGAACAAATAGTTTTTCCATCAGTTGTTCCGTCTCCCCGGGGACGCAGCCTCATCGGCGACTGAGACGCCCTCCTTTGCCGAAGCTGTTGCGTGGGCGAGCGTGCTGCTCTTTGCCCAGCGGATGCCCCCGGCTGAGTTTTTCAGTTTTTCTGCCTCCATGTCATGTTGCAGACCCCGAACCACTTCTCAGGCGGTACCCTATCCAGTCTTGACAAGGATGAGTCGTGTTCGCTATTGTGACCATATAGTCATTTATGAATATATGGTCATATGATTTCTAGATGGTTGCTCCCAGGGAGTGCGGATGAAGAGATGAGCTGGCACCGACTGCGGTCGACGTGTGGGAGGCAAACGACTACTCGGAGTGTAATTCCAGGAGGTGTCTCATGAGGAAGCGCCAAGGCGAGATGAACACCATTCGCGCAACCATCAAACGAGTGATGACTCGCCAGGGCCGAATCGGACGGGTCTGGGTTATGGGTGAACGCTGGGACAAGCTATTTCGTCTGCGGCAACCAAGCGAGTTCATCAACCTTGAGGCGTCTACAAGCAAGACCGTTTGAGAGCAGAGCGGTAACAACCACAAGGAGGTGTGCAATGACGTATCTATCCACAGGGGTCAGGACAGCCGGAGTGTCATTTTTCACCGGGCTGCTGGTTGGCGGGGTGGCTGGGGTGCTGGTGGCTCCTCAGTCGGGTGCCAAGACGCGCCGCCGTCTTGCCTCTGCGAAAGACGATGTATGCGAACGGGCTGAAGAGATGGTTGAAGAGGCAAAGGACATGTTGAAGACCCTCGTGCACCGTCGTTGAATGTTCACGCGAGGGACCTCACGTGATCGAGGGCCAAGTTCAAGTAAAGGAGGGGGCTGCATGCGCTGTCAACGCTGTGATGGATTAATGGTGAGTGATTCTTTCATTGATCTCCGGGACGACATGGGCGGATTGCTGTTCGAGGGGTGGCGATGCGTGAATTGCGGTGAAGTGCTTGACCCGGTGGTGCTCCAGCACCGAACCGCCAAGCCGCCTGCACCGTATCGGGGGCGTACCAGGGACCGTCGCATGTGGGAACGCGTGGTGGCCGCTTGAGCCGGCCAGGGGGCGACGCCTCGGTCAGGAGCATCACTGGCTTCTGGCCAAGGCGTTCTCTCGTCGGACGTGAGAGAGGAGGCGGGCTCATGTTATGGTGTCTCACTTGTGGCTTGCATTCAGATGTCTGACCAAGAACAATAGGCAGATGCCAACGTGCCGCGGAGGATTTCTCGAATGGGGGCGTCCCCCCATGCACACGTTAAAGGCTTCGTAGCGATACCATGAGCAGGCAAGTGCGTGCAAAGAATCCTCTCTCTCGAGTGGCAAGACGCAAGGTGACGACCAACCGGCGCCTTTTGGGACTCGCCCGACAGCTGTTCTCGGAAAAAGGAATCTACTGGGCCACAGTGGAAGACATCACGGAAGCGGCGGATCTGGGCAAGGGCACCTTCTACAAATACTTCGAATCCAAAGAAGCCATCATTCGTGTCTTGCTCGAAGAAGGGCTGGGTGAGCTGCTGCTGAAGACACAACAGTCCGTCCGGGAAACCGTGCCCGCGTCGAAGATCGTATCGTCTGTGGTCAATACCCGCGTTGATTTCTTTCTTGCCTATCCTGACTACTTGTTGTTTCTTCACCAGGTTCGCGGGTTGATGCAGCTTCAGCTGAAAGCGGGGAAAGGCTTGGCGCACATTTATGACGACCACCTTCGCTGTCTCGCCGAGCTGCTCGAGCCGGCCCTGAGCCCCGGTGCGGGCGCCAGCGCACGCGATGTGGCGACGGCGATTGCCGCCTACACGTCAGGGCTCCTCACGTATCATATGCTGTTTGATGGACTGGAAGCGGTCAAGCGCCGACGCGACTTTTTTGTGCGGGCCCTTGAATGCAGCCTTGAGCCGTTAATGCTCCCCAGTGAGCACATGCCGGTTTCCTTGTCGGGGAAAACCATACAAGGCACAGGAGCCTAATCATGGTTTCTCAGGCGCCACGAGTCTTGGCCATCGTCATGGCCGGCGGAAAAGGGGAACGGTTGATGCCCCTCACCGAGCAGCGGAGCAAGCCGGCCGTGCCGTTCGGCGGGAAGTATCGCATCGTGGATTTCGTTCTGAGCAACTTTCTAAACTCCGGCGTCATGGCCATGTACGTTCTGGTGCAGTATCGCTCACAGTCGCTCATCGAGCATCTACGGCGCGCATGGCGCATTGGCGGACGCATTAAGCAGCACTTCATTACCGTCGTGCCCCCGCAGATGAAGGCCCGCGGGGGCTGGTATGAGGGGACGGCCGATGCGGTCTATCATAACCTGAATTTGATTCGAGACTTCGATCCTGATCTCGTGGCCGTATTCGGAGCCGATCATATCTATCGAATGGACATTAACCAGATGATCCGCTTTCATCAAGCGAAAAAGGCGGAGGTCACGGTGGCGGCCTTGCCGGTGCCGCTGCATGCCGCGACGGGATTCGGCATTATCGAAGCGCGCCGGGACGACCGGGTCGTCGGCTTCCAGGAAAAGCCGAAACATCCCAAACCGATGGTTCACGATCCAGACCACGCCTATTCTTCCATGGGAAATTATCTCTTCGACACCGAACTGTTGATCAAGGTGTTGGAAGAAGATGCCTCCAAACCGGGCTCGCATGATTTTGGTCGGGACGTCATTCCACATCTGATCAAACGGCATCGCGTGATGGCGTATAACTTCCAAGCCAACCGCGTCCCGGGACTCAACCCCTATGAAGAACGAGGGTACTGGCGGGATGTCGGGACATTGGAGGCTTACTGGCAGGCGCACATGGACATGTTGGGGGCCGCCCCTTTGCTGGATTTGCGGAACCAGGAGTGGCCGATTTTGACCGACACCTTTGACGGCCCGACGGCAAGCTTTGCACGGGCGAAGATCGAGGACTCGCTCGTAGGCCAAGGCAGCCAGGTGACCGATGCCGAGATTCGCCGATCGGTGATCGGACGCAATGTCCACATCGAGCACGGGGTCAAGATCGACGAATGCGTGATCCTCGATGGCGCGAGCATCGGGGCGAAGGCGCATCTCCGGCGGGTCATCGCCGACAGGTATAATCTGATTCCTCAGTCGGCGGACATCGGGTCTAACCTCCAGGTGGACCGCAAACGCTACCACGTCACCAAATCAGGGTTGGTCATTTTGCCGCGCGGCCAGATCGGCGGAACACGGCGGTTCCACGTGTCCGGCTCCTCATAGGGATGTGCATGTTGCCGCCTGTCCATCCGCGCATACCCTTGTCGACCTATCGCGTTCAACTCAATCGCCACTGCACGTTTCGGCAGGTCGCGGACCTGATTCCGTACTTGCATGAGCTCGGCATCACGGATCTCTACTGTTCACCTTATTTCACGGCCGTGCCCGGCAGCTTACACGGATATGACGTCGTCGATCCCACAACGTTAAATCCGGAAATCGGGCAGGAAGAGGATTATGGCGCGCTGATCGAGGAATTGCATCGGCGCGGGATGGGCCAGATTTTGGATGTCGTGCCGAACCACATGGGCATCGCCCGACAGATCAACGCCTGGTGGCAGGACGTGCTCGAAAACGGACCCAGTTCGCCGTTCGCCGCATTTTTCGACATCGATTGGAATCCGGTCAAGCCGGAATTGCGGGACAAGGTGTTGCTCCCGATCCTGGGCGACCACTATGGAATCGTGCTCGAAAACCAAGAACTTCAGCTGGAATACCGGGAGGGTCGCTTTTTCATCAACTACTACGACCACTGTCTTCCGGTCGCGCCCAAGCCGGCGTCCTTGATCCTGGCTCATCGGCTGCCGGCTCTGGTCCAGGAACGGGGGCCAAACGATCCCCATGTCATGGAACTGGAAAGCATCATCACCGCTTTGCGGCACTTGCCCTCGCGAGAGGACAGGACCCCGGAGTTCGTCCACGAACGGTACCGGGAGAAAGAAATCATCAAGCGCCGGCTCGCCGCGCTCGTGGAAGGCAGCGGGGCCATCCGCGTCTTTTTGGATGAGAATGTGCGTTTGATCAACGGGACGAAAGGCGATCCCCCGAGCTTCGATCTGCTGGATGACCTCTTGAATGAGCAGGCCTATCGTCTGGCGTACTGGCGGGTGGCGGCCGAAGAAATCAACTATCGCCGATTCTTCGACATCAATGAGCTGGCCGCCATCAGGATGGAGGATCCCACGGTCTTCAACGAAGCCAATCGCCTGCTGTTTCAGTTGCTGAAAGAGGGGGCCGTCACCGGGGTGCGCGTCGATCACGTCGACGGTCTCTATGACCCCGCCGATTACCTGCACCGACTGCAGCGCTGGGCCGCTTCCGAGCTTCCGCTGTCGTCCGCCGAGGCCTCCGATCGGCCGCTGTATGTCCTGGTGGAAAAGATCCTGGGCATCGATGAAGAGCTGCCGGGCAAGTGGCCGGTCTTCGGGACGACGGGCTACGATTTTCTGGCCTGGTTGAATGCCCTCTTCGTGGACGGGACCCACGAGCGCCTGTTCAGCGGCATCTATACGCGCGTGATCGGCAGGGAAGTGGAGTTTCATGAACTCGCGTATCGGTGCAAACAGCTGATCATGGGGGCGTCGATGGCCAGCGAGTTGAACGTGCTCGGCCACCAATTGAATCGGTTGTCGGAGCGGGACCGTCGGTCACGAGACTTTACGCTCAACAGTTTGACGCACGCGATCCAGGAAATCATGGCCTGCTTCCCGGCCTACCGCACGTACATCACGGAAGGGCCCGACGGCATCCTCGACCGAGATCGAGTCTTCGTCTGGCAAGCGGTGACCCATGCGAAACGACGGAATCCCGCACTGAGCGGGCTTGTCTTCGATTTTGTGCGTGATCTGCTGTTGAAGCCCTTTTCCGAGGACGAGCCGCATCGCGAAGAGCGGGTCAAGTTCGTCATGAAATTTCAGCAGACCACCAGTCCGGTCACAGCCAAAGGCGTCGAAGACACGGCTTTCTATCGCTATCACCGTTTCGTGTCCTTGAATGAAGTCGGCTCAGATCCGCAGCAATTTGGAATCACGCCGTCGCTGGTGCATGAGCAATGGAAGTCTCGCCAGACGCAGTGGCCCGCCGCCCTTTCGTCTACCTCCACCCACGATACCAAACGCAGCGAAGATGTTCGGGCGCGGCTCAACGTGCTCTCGGAATTGCCCAAAGAGTGGAAGGATCACGTGATCCGGTGGAGGAAGCTCACCCGACGATTGAAGGCCAAGGCGGGGGGTGAGGCCGTGCCCGGCCCAAATGAGGAATACCTCCTCTATCAAACGCTGATCGGGGTTTGGCCGCTGGAAGACCTTTCCGGGGAGGACTATGACCCGTTCGTCGAACGCATTCAAATTTCCATGAACAAAGCGGTCAAAGAGGCCAAGGAACATACCAGCTGGGTCAGCCCGGACCTCGAATATGAAGATGCTCTGCGGCAATTTATTCAGTCTTTGCTCCGCCGAGACGGGGACCATCCGTTCCTTGATGATTTTCTCCCTTTCCAACGGCGGATCGCCCAATACGGCTTGTATAATTCCCTCTCCCAGTTGGTGATCAAGATGGCGGCACCCGGAGTCCCGGATTTCTACCAGGGCACCGAACTGTGGGATTTCAGTCTGGTCGATCCGGATAATCGGCGACCGGTCGACTTCCACAAACGAGTGGCCTTGTTGGCCGATCTCACGCGAACCCTGGCCGTCCCAACGAACCGTCTGCAAGTGTTCCAGGATCTGTTCCGGCAGCGCGTCGACGGCCGGATCAAACTATTCATCATGGCCGAGGCCTTGCGGTTCAGGCGTGACCATCCGGCGTTGTTTCGCTCGGGCGGCTATGTGCCGTTGGAGGCGCAGGGCCTGCGTTCCCGGCATGTGTTCGCGTTTGCCCGTGTGCAGGGTCCGGACGCGCTGTTGTGTGTCGTTCCGCGATTTCTCGCCCAGTTGGTTCCCGACGTCACAGTCGACCCCCTTGGGGACGCGGTCTGGAAAGACTCGTGGCTCACCATGGCTGATTGGGGGAGGGGGGCGCAGTTTCGCGACATTTTCACCGGGAACATGCTCCGTACCGCGAATCGGCACGACCGCTCCATCCTCCCACTCGGAGAAATTTTCTTGCACGCCCCGATTGCTTGGCTTGAAAAGGTGGCATGATGTCCTGAATCGGCCGCTGCGCGGGAAGGCGCATGGTCAGACGAAGCCGGCAGATAAACGAGAGACGACCCAGATGGGAGACAACGAAAGAACCCTGCAGGTGGGAACTATGACGGGAGTGCAATCCGCATCCATCGTGATCGAGGGTGTGCATCCGGAGTTAGACGGCGGCCGCTGGCCGATCAAGCGAGAGGTCGGGGATCGACTGGAAGTATCCGCCGATATTTTTAGGGAAGGCCATGATGTATTGGCCGCTGTGCTGACATACCGCTCCGAGAAGGAAGACGTATGGCATGAGGTGCCGATGAGGCTGCTCGATAATGATCGATGGGCGGGGCGTTTTGATCTGACCGACAATGTGCGGTATCGGTACACGATCGGCGCCTACATCAATCTCTTCGAATCGTGGCGGCTGGAAGTGACGAAGAAGCACGAAGCCGGGGAGCGGATCGACAGCGAGCTACTGGAAGGACGGGCGCTGCTGGAAATCACCACCCAGCGGCTTCCGGCAGGCCATCAGGATGAGTCCAGGTTTCAAGCTTGGCTCCACCGCTGGCGTGCCGACGATCCAGTTTCGGTACAACTGGACGCGGCCTTGAGCGATGACGTGAGACTTCTGATGGAACAGCATCAAGAACGCCGAAGCTGGACGGTGTACGATCGTGAGTTAGAGGTCGTTGTGGATCGTGTTCGTGCTCGCTATGGGGCATGGTACGAACTGTTTCCCCGCTCGCAGGGGCGGACGCCGGGACGGAGCGCCACGTTTCGGGACTGTGAGGCGAGGCTCCCGGCCATTCAAGCCATGGGATTCGATGTGCTCTACCTGACGCCAATCCACCCCATCGGCCGCACCAATCGCAAGGGGAAAAATAATGCGCTGACGGCAACGGCGTCGGACCCCGGCAGCCCTTACGCGATCGGCAATGAGCAAGGGGGCCATGATGCGGTGGAACCGAGTTTAGGGACGATCGAGGATTTTGATCGATTCCAAGCCGCGGTCCGATCGCACGGCATGGAGTTGGCAATGGATTTCGCCATCAACTGTTCCCCGGACCATCCGTACGTCAAGGCCCATCCGGAATGGTTCGCGCATCGTCCGGACGGTACGATCAAGTATGCGGAGAACCCGCCCAAGAAATACCAGGATATCTACAATCTCAATTTTTATTGTGACGACTGGCGTGGACTGTGGCAGGAAATGAAACGCGTAATTCTCTTTTGGGTGGCGCACGGGGTCAAGATCTTTCGCGTGGACAATCCGCATACCAAGCCGGTGGGGTTTTGGGCGTGGCTCATCCGAAAAGTCCAGGACGCCCACCCGGACGTGATCTTTCTCTCCGAGGCGTTCACTCGCCCGAAAATGATGAAGGCGCTGGCCAAGGCCGGATTTACTCAGTCGTATACTTATTTCACCTGGCGAAATTTTAAGCAGGAATTAACCGACTATATGTTGGAACTGTCTCGAAGCGAGATGAAAGAATATTTCCGACCAAATTTTTTCACCAGTACACCGGATATTCTGCCCGAGATCCTTCAACAGGGCGGTCGACCCGCCTTTCAGTTCCGTTTGGTCCTGGCGGCGACCTTCTCTCCCTCGTACGGCCTCTACAGCGGCTATGAACTGTGTGAGAATCGGGCCTTGCCGGGAAAAGAAGAGTATCTGGATTCGGAGAAGTATGAGTTCAAGGTCTGGGATTGGGACCGGCCGGGCAACCTCGTGGAGTACGTTACGGCGGTGAATCGGATTCGGCGGGAGAATTCCGCTCTACAGGAATTGGACGCCCTCGAATTTTACGACGCCGACAACGATCAGATGCTTTTTTACGGGAAACGGACCCCGGACGGTCGCAACATCGTGCTAATCGCTGTGAATCTCAATCCGTTCCAAACCCAGGCGGCGCAGGTCCGGATTCCGATCGCCTCCTTTGGCATTCGGCCGGAGGAAACCTATCAATTGCACAATTTGTTGACGGATCAACGAGACCTCGTCAAGGGAGATCACTACGTCATCCGGCTCAACCCGCAAGTCGATCCGGCTGCGATCTACGCCGTCCGGCGCTGGACACACCGCGAGCAAGAGTTTGATTATTTCTTCTGACGGGACAGCATGGCGCAGACCGCACCGCTAGACTGGATCGATCGTGCCAGGTCGGCCTTGGACACCGACGGCGGCCGGCAACTGCTCGCGTTCCTCCAGCGGCAACGGTGGTTTGGGGGAAAAGGGAGGCCGGTGGTGAGAGCGTATGTCTGGGACGTGATCGCGCTCTCGAGGGAGCCCGATCGTCTGCTGCTCGGCTTGGTGGGAGTCGACTATCGAGACGGTCAACATGAGCGGTATGCGATGCCGTTGGTGATTCGTGCAGACATTCAGGAGGGGGACCCAGGCGCCCTTGTCAGTTTTCCGGGATCGCCTCCGTCTCAGTGGGTCTGCGATGCCACGGGCGACGCGGCTCCTTGGGTGGCGCTCTGCCAAGATATCATGCAGAGCCGCGAACGCTCCGGACAGTCGGGCTCGTTGAAGGGACGCGCGGTGTTGCAGGGGAAGGGCTCATGGGCTGACTCCGTCCGCGAGGTGAAGGTGCTGTCCGGGGAGCAAAGCAACACCTCTGTGGTATGCGACCAGCGGATCATCCTCAAGCTGCTGCGCAAGGTTGAAGCGGGTCTCAACCCTGACGGTGAAATGTTGGAGTTTTTGACGACACATCCGGCCCGCCCTTCGGTGCCCACGTTGTTGGGAGTGATCACATATGAAGAGCCTGCGGCCGACCAGGCACGAACGGCCACGGTGGCATTACTCGAACGGTTCGTGCCCGGCAGTGTGGATGGGTGGAAGTATGCCTTGGCGCATCTCGACACCCTCCTAAACGAGGGGTCTACGCGTGTTCGCCCAGGCGACATCGTCACCCAGGTCGTCGAGGACCTGTCGGGCCCATTCCTCTCGGAGATTCGACTACTCGGAGAAACCACGGGTGCCCTGCATGTCGCCCTGTCGGCCGAGGAGACTTTAGAGGCTTTTCGTCCCGAACCGATTACCGCGTTGGATGTGGAACAGTGGAAGGAGGGGATGGCGCAGCGTGCGGATGCGGTGTGCCGCGAGTTGCGCGCGCTTGACCTCGAACTCCGTCGCGCGGTGGGATTGACGGACGATGAGCTGACGCGTCTGCCTCTTTCATGCCACCGTCGGTGGGACGCCTTATACTTGCTGGTCCGCGCGGGCGCGGCGAAAATTCGTCATCATGGTGACTACCATCTGGGGCAAGTGCTCAAGACAGACGACGGTTTTGTGGTCATTGATTTCGAAGGAGAGCCGGCCCGTCCGCTCGACGAACGCCGAGCAAAACTTTGCCCATTGAAAGACGTCGGCGGAATGTTACGATCATTCAGCTATGCCGGCCAGGTGGCCTTGCGCCACCGCCCCGGAATGACGGCGACGGGAACAGGATTGATTGCCGAATGGGAGCAAGCCGCGCGGGCGGCCTTTTTAACCGGCTATCGAGCCGCAACGGAGCGGAGGTCTGCCGGTTTCCTTCCAGCCGGATGGGACGAGGCGCTTCGGGTCGTCCGGGCTTACGAACTGGATAAGGCCTTGTACGAACTCACCTATGAACTGCGGAACCGGCCGGATTGGCTCTGCATCCCCCTGACCGGCCTCCGCCGTTTGATCGACGGTGCCGGTGCATGAGAGGACACGGGAAGGTTGGTCCCAGGGTATCGGGTTCTTTAGGGAGTGAATGAACCAGGGCGGGGGGCCTGCATGTCGAACGCCAACACGATCTTTCGGTTCATAGGATGCAGCGAGATCCAGGAGTTGCTCGGAAAACAGGCGGAGGACGAGCGTTCACTGGCCGAATTGCTCGAAGAGGTTCCTCTGGATTCCGTATACTTTCACACGCATAGTTACTTCCTGCGGCACCGGTTTATCGAGCGCACCTATCCGAACGACTTCGCCGAATGGGTTGCGAAACAGGTGCGTGATCATGTCCTTGCCGAGCGCTTGTCCGTCGTGGATCCGTTTGACTTCACCAGCTTGGAGACGTTGCGGGAGGAATTGCTGTCGATTATCGACGATCATCTGTCTCGAATGGCCACCGTCCCGCGTGCGGATTTCGGCGCGCCGTTTTATTTCAACCGATCGAGGATTTTAGAGGTGCCGACCGGGTTGGATGTGCGCTCGCTCCGAGAGTTCCGGGAGGCGATGTCCGAGGTCGATGTCAGCGCCATCTATTTTCATGTGTTCGAAGCGCACCTGCGCCTCCAACGGGAGGAAAATGACTTCTCTGCATGGATCCGGGACGGATTGCAGCTGCCGGAGTTGGCCGATCAGATGAAAGCCCTCAACCCCTATCTGGGCAGCCTCGAACGGCTGCGGTCGAGTTTGTTGAACATGTGCGACGAGTATTTAATGAAGTCCGGACAAGTCTAGGAGCAGGAGTTCCATCATGTTGAGTGCGGACCCGCTGTGGTACAAGGACGCGGTGTTCTATGAGATTCCGGTCAAATCCTACGCCGACGGAAACGGAGACGGCATCGGGGATTTTCAAGGTCTGATTGGGAAGTTGGACTATCTCCAATGGCTTGGGGTGGATTGCCTCTGGCTGTTGCCGTTTTACCCGTCACCGCTCAAGGACGATGGATACGATGTGGCCGATTTTTTCCGCGTGGCGGAGCAATACGGCACGACGGAGGACGTGCGGCGGTTATTGGACGAAGCGCACCATCGCGGCATTCGGGTCATTGTCGACCTGGTGCTGAATCATACGTCGGATCAGCATGCCTGGTTCCAGGAAGCGCGCCGGTCACCGCAGTCACCGAAGCGGGAGTTCTACGTCTGGAGCGGAACCGACCGCAAATATGAGAAGGCGCGAATCATTTTCATTGATACTGAAAAATCCAACTGGACCTGGGAGCCGGAGGCCAAGGCCTTTTACTGGCACCGGTTTTTCAGCCACCAGCCCGACTTGAATTACGACAATCCGGACGTGCGACAGGCCATGTTGGAGACCATGATCTTCTGGCTCGATCAGGGATTGGACGGGTTCCGCTGTGATGCGGTCCCGTACTTGTTCGAGCGCGAAGGCACGATCTGCGAAAATCTCCCCGAGACCCATGACTATCTGAAGGAAATTCGCCGCCGCATCGACGCCTCCTACGAGGGACGGATTTTGCTGGCCGAGGCGAACCAATGGCCGTCCGATGTCCGGCCCTATTTTGGAAACGGCGATGAGTTCCACATGGCGTTCCATTTTCCGTTGATGCCGAGGCTCTACATGGGGGTGCGGAGCGAAACCCGCGATCCCATCATCGACATGTTCACGCACACACCCGCCATTCCACCCAATTGCCAGTGGGGGCTCTTTTTGCGGAACCATGACGAGTTGACATTGGAAATGTGTTCAGGGGAAGAGCGGGACTATATGTATTATACCTACGCCAGCGATCCCCGAATGCGGCGGAATATCGGAATCGGACGGCGACTGGCTCCCCTGCTGGACAACGATCGCCGCAAGATCGAGTTGCTGAACAGTCTGGTCATGACGATGCCGGGGAGTCCGATTATTTACTACGGTGACGAGATCGGCATGGGAGACAACATTCAGTTGAAGGATCGAGACGGAGTGCGAACGCCGATGCAATGGACGATGGATCGAAACGGCGGGTTTTCGACGTGCGATCCAGCGCTGCTGTATTTGCCTCTCGTGGCGGACCCGGTGTACGGCTATCAATCCATCAACGTGGAGACGCAGAAGGAGATGCCCCATTCGCTGCTGCAGTGGATGAGGCGGGCCATTTTGGTGCGCAAGCAGCATCAGGTCTTTGGCCGCGGCAGCATTACGTTTCTGCGTCCGGCAAACGGCAAGGTTCTGGCGTACCTGCGGAGATATGAGGGCGCCGTCTTGTTGTGCGTGCACAACCTGGCGGGGACCGCGCAATCGGCGGAGCTCGAACTCCAGGAATTCGCCGGGGCGGGTCCCGTAGAACTGTTGGGCGAGGCGCGGTTTGCACCTGTGACGGAACACCCGTACGTGCTGACTCTCGCGCCGTATGGCTATTATTGGCTGAGTCTCGTGCCGGAGTCGAAGGGGACGGAGTCCTACGGAATCGAACAGACGTTGTTGTGACGTCACGGACGGTCACGATCAAGACGGACGGGGTGGACCCAAGGCCATGATTCGGGAACTGGAACAGTATCGTGAGGTGGCTCCAAAAGGGACCATCGATTTTTTGCACCGGTTGAGTGATTTGGTGCAGGGAAAACGGTTCCTGCACATCAGTGCCGTACGCTACGGCGGCGGGATGGTGGAGATCTTGCGGCGGCTCGTACCCATCATGAAGGCGATGGGCATCGAGGCGCGATGGGAAGTCCTTGCCGGCACGCAGGAGTTTTCCGACGTGACGCGCCGGATTTCCGATGGCCTGCAGGGGCGGGCTGAAACGATTACCGAAGCGATGTATCAAACCTACCTTGAGGTCAGTGCCAGAAACGCCAGGGCCTTGGATCTGGATGCGGACCTGGTGTTCATTCATGACCCGCAGCCCGCGGCCTTGGTTGAACATCGAAAGGGCGGAAAGTGGGTGTGGCGCTGTCACCTCGACGCGGGTCAGCCGTATCGGTCCGTCTGGACCTTGTTTCGCCGTCACGTGCTGAAATACGACGCGGCGGTGTTCTCCCTGCCGGGTTTTGCGCAGCGGCTGCCGCTCGCCAAGTTTTTAATCCATCCCTCCATTGACCCGCTGACCGAGAAAAACCGCGAGTTGTCTCGCGTCGAAATCGGACAGGTGGTGGATCGGTTCGGCATCGCCCGCGGCAAACCGATCTTGTTGCAGGTTTCGCGGTTCGATCGGTTCAAGGACCAAGTCGGCACGATCCGAGCGTATCGGATGGCCAAGAAGCATCATGACTGCCAGTTGGTGGTCGCGGGCAGCGGGGTGCTGCACGATGTGGAAGGGGAAGCCGTCTTGGCCGAGGTTCAGGAAGCCGCCGGACACGACCCAGACATTCATATTCTTCAACTGCCGCCGGAGGCCGACCGTGAGATCAACGCGCTCCAACGAGCGGCCTCCATCGTGATCCAAAAGTCGCTCAAAGAAGGTTTTGGCGTGGCCGGATCCGAAGCCATGTGGAAAGGCAAGCCGGTAATCGGAGGTACCGCCGGAGGCGTGTCCGCGCAGATCGTCGACGAGGCGACGGGGTTTATCGTCCATTCCGTCGAGGGGACTGCCTTTCGCATCCGCTACCTCCTCAGCAATCGCGCCGTCATGACCAGGATGGGCGCGATGGCCAAAGAACATGTCCGCAGGAACTTTCTGATTACCAGGCATCTGAGCGATTATCTCACGATCCTGAAACTCATGTGCCCCGACTAGATCGGGCGCGCGTTCTAAGAGGCTGTCCGCGTGGGAGAAGCGTTTATTCCGGAAGCGGTCCTCGCCTTGCTTGAGGGGGCCGAGCCCGCCGATCTCGTTCTGGGGGTCCTGACGTTTAATGACAAAGCGACGGCCCCCGGCCTCGCACGCGCGATGATGGAGGGCTGTACCCGCTCGTTCCCGCAGCGACGGCTTCTCGTCGTCAACGCGGATGCGGGGTCGCAGGATGAGACCCCGCAGGGAATCGAGCGGAGCCTGGGAGGCGAAACCCGTCTGTGGACGATCCGTCATCCGGTGCTCGGAGCCTCGTTTAAGACGGTGTCTGAATCAGGAGTGCCAGGCCGGGAAACCGCGGTGCGCCTGCTCGCGGCGATCACGGACAAACTGGGGGCTGCGGTGTGCGTCGTGATCGACGGCAATGTCAAGTCGGCCGATACCACGTGGCCGCAACTGCTGGCGGATCCCATCTTGGACAAGGGAGTGGATTGCGTGCTCCCATGGTTCCAGCGAAACCGGTACGAGGGCACCTTGACGAATACGCTGCTTGCGCCGCTCACCCAAGCATTGTACGGGAAGCGGATTCCCTACCACTTGGGCGGCGCGTACGCGTTTTCGGGTCCGATGATTCGCGCGACGCTGCTGCCCCAACCGTGGGATGAAGAGATTATGCAATATGGTTTGGATGGATGGGTGACGACGCTGGCCGTCGCCGAATCCCTGCAAGTCTGGCGTGCGGGACTCGGTCCGCGTTTCCATCAAGCAAAGCCGATGGGGGAGTTGTCAGCGGTGGTGGCCCAGGCCGTGGGGTGTATTTTCCATCTCATGGAGCGTTACCAGGAAAAATGGGAGGACGTCAAAGGGTCAATTGTGCTGCCGACCGTCGGCAGCCCCGCGCGGTTGGGCGCCGAGACAGGCGCCATCAATGTTGAACGGATGATCAATGGGTTTCGGCAAGGGCTGCGAGATCTGCTGCCACTCTGGCAACTCACGCTGGCCGCTGAAACCTTTCAACGGGTCGTGGAGCTGGGTGTCCATGAAACGGATCGTTTTCACTTTCCATCCGATCTATGGGTGCAGGTGGTCTACGATTTTGCCTTGGCCTATCATGATCGGCTCGTGCATCACGAACATCTGCTCAAGTCTTTGACACCCCTCTATCTCGGCTATACCGCGTCCTTGGTCATCGGGACGCGCGCCCAGGGTGTCGAGCAGGTCGAACAAGCGCTTACGCAGTTAGGTGAGCATTTCGAGGGGATGAAGCCGTATCTGGTTCAGCGATGGAGGTGGCACGATGAATGACGTCTGGGGCGACGCAATGTTGGAAGCCTTTCGCGACATGATGAAGCGGCTCGCTCTGTTTTTGCCCAAAGTGCTGGCCTTGCTCAGCTTCATTCTGCTCGGTCTGCTCGTTGGATTGGCGTTCAAGGCGATTTTGCAGAAGCTGTTGAAGGCGGTGCGCCTCGATGTGCTGAGCGAGCGCTGGGGGCTTCAGGCGGCGCTGGTCAGAGCCGGCTGCAGACAACCGCTGTCGCAGGTCATCGCAAGACTGGCCTTCTGGACGGTGTTTATCATGTTTGTGTTTATGGGCGTCGACTCCTTGGGACTTCCCGCGACGGCTGGGTTGATGGGACAGCTCCTGGGGTTCTTGCCGAGCGTGGTGGCGGCTGGGCTGTTACTGCTTGTCGGCGTGCTCTTGGGCAACTTCTTTGCCGAAGCCACTTTGATTGCCATGGTCAACGCACAGGTGCAGGAGGCGCGACTGATCGCCAGCTTGGTGCGCTGGGCCATTTTCCTCTTCACGGCGTCCATGGTGCTGACGCAGTTGGGTATCGCTAAAGAAATCGTCATTGCTGCGTTTTCTATCCTCTTCGGGGGGGTGGTGCTGGCATTGTCCATTGCCATGGGGCTGGGCGGAAGAAACATCGCCAGAGACATCTTGGAACGCCGATGGCGAAAGGCCAAGGAAGAGCGTGATGAAATGGCCCATTTGTAAGAAAGACCCTGACACGAAGCCCTGGCGATCGTGCGGAGCACCAGGGCTTCGGTGACGGATCATCACGGTGTGGCCCGGAGCGCCGCCCATGTTTTTGGGCCTACGACCCCATCCTGCGCCATACCATGCCGGCGTTGGAATTGCTTCACGGCCTTTTGCGTGGCCTGTCCAAAGCGGCCGTCGAGGGGAAGCCGATGGCCTGCCCGGCGCAAGGCCCGTTGAAGGCGGACGACCTCGGGTCCAGTGATCAACGGCCGCTGGAGCCAGATCGGTCGGACCAGCGTAGGGGCGGGACGGGTGCGATGGAGCGCTCGGTAGGTCACGGGCCCGACCACACCATCGATGGGGAGGCCTGCGTGCTGTTGGAACCTGCGAACCGCGGCGTCGGTGGCCGGTCCATACACGCCATCTGCGAGGATCGGGATCTGATGGCGCTGCAGGAGCCGCTGCAGCTGTACAATGCGCGCTCCTTGGCGATGCGGACGTTCCAGTTGAAGCGGGTCAAACTGGCCATTCGACACCGCCGCATGCCGGTCCACCTGCGCCGCCTTAGCACCGGCGGAAGTGACGACCGGTTGTGGGGGAGGGTGCATCTGCAAAGAGCGAGGCGCTTGCTGGTCAAGCCTTGTGAAGAACTCGTCAGGGTCCAACTGGGAATTGCGGTCCAGTTTTCTCAGGTCGGTCAGTTCGTGCTGCAGGCGCTGGTTCTCATCGAGGGCCTCATGCAGACCGGTGCGAAGCTCTTCGATTTGAGCCTGGAGGGCCGGAGGCCAATAATCACAGCCACCCATTCCAAGTAAAGCGACAAGCGATATGCCTCCGACCAACCACATGACGAATGGTTGTTCACGTTCCATGATTTTCTCCCGTCGTATCGGTGCGCCTGCAGCTCTCTCCGAAAGATTGAGGCAAAGAGCGAGCCCCGGGAGGGCCTGCTGCGGAGCCGTCCCTGCGGATAGAGTGCGACGGGAGGGTGCCGTGAGACAGGCCACAACGTGAACTCTCCTAGCCCACAGTATCCCTGAGCGCTTCTGCTGCAATCGCGGATCGCCGCTTCGACAACGGGACGAATCGTTATGAATAAAGTGGACGAGGAGCGATTCTGACCTCTATAGCAGAATCAAGAGTCGCCGACAAGGCCCGGCCAGTTACGATGAAAGGGACTCAGTGAGGCCGTCTGCAAGGCCGAACGAGTCATCCAATCGTTTCATTCCAACGAATGGTATACAGGTAGTGGTAGAGACCTTTTTGGGCCAGGAGCTGATGATGGGTCCCTTCTTCGATGAGGCGACCTTTGTCCAGCACGAGTATCCGATCGGCTCGCTGAACGGTGGAGAGGCGATGGGCCACGACGAAAGTGGTCCGTCCATTCATGAGCCGCTCGAGCGCCTCTTGCACGACTCGCTCGGATTCTGTGTCGAGCGACGAGGTGGCTTCATCCAGGAGGAGCACACGCGGATCCTTGAGAATCGCACGCGCGATGGCAATCCGTTGGCGCTGTCCCCCTGAAAGGTTGATGCCTTTTTCTCCGACGACGGTCTCATAGGCATCGGGAAACCCCATGATGAAATCATGTGCGTGCGCGGCTTTGCTGGCAGCCTGTACCCGGGCCGTATCCGCCTGCGGGCGACCGTACCGAATGTTGTCCAGAATCGTCCCGCCGAAAAGGACCGTCTCCTGAGGCACGAGGGCCACTTGCTGGTACCAGCTCTCGACCGTCACTCCTCGAAGGTCCTGACCGTCCACGGTAATGCGACCGTCCGTAGGATCGTAAAAACGATGCAGCAGATTGATGAGCGTGGTTTTGCCGGCGCCGGTCGGGCCGACCAGCGCGACAAGCTCGCCAGGCTTTGCCTCAAACGAAAGCTCGGCCAAGACTGGTCTCCGCGGATCGTACCGAAAGCTCACGCGCTCGACCCGTACGTGACCGGCCACCGGAAGCAGTGTATGAGCCGCGGGGTCGTTGCGCACGTCCGGTTGGGCATCGAGAATTTCAAAAACGCGTTGCGTGGCCCCTTGGGCCTCTTTCACTTGTGCAAAGACGCGGGCGGCCGAGCTAAACGGGCCGACCAAGATGCCCGCGAACAGAACAAAGGCGAAGAGGTCACCGGGCGTCACTGAACCCTCCATCACCTGATGGCCGCCATACCACATCACGGCGGCCGCTGCCGCAAAGGTCAAAAAGCTGATGACCGGGATAAAGACCGCCATGATGCCTGCCCGACGTAGGGTCAGAGCCAATGCGGCATTGACATGCCCGGAAAAGCGTTCGTCCTCGCGCCTGGTTTGTACGAATGATTTCACGACCCGAATGCCGGAAATCACTTCCTCGATCATGGTGCTGAGTCCGGCATGGTGATCTTGGATCGAGGTCGAGAGTGACTTCAGCTGTCTGCCGAAAAGTTTCGCCACGAACACGAGGAGAGGAAGCAGTGTGACGATCAGCAGGCACAACCGCCAGTTCATCGCCAAGAGAAAGGCCATCCCTCCGACAAAGGTGACGAGCTGCTTGGCGCCATCGATGGGGGTTTCGGTGACGACGGATTGAATGACGGTCACGTCATTCATGAGGCGGGCCAGGAGCTCGCCGGTCCGGCGCCTGGCAAAAAAACTGACCGACAACGTCTGCAGATGAGCGAAGAGATGCCGGCGAAAATCGGCGATGATGCGCTGCGAGATCCAGGCGGTGAGATAGCTATGGCCCATGGCACAGAGCCCTTGAACCAGCACCAGCCCGAGAAAGTAGGCAATCAACCCGGTCATTCTCTGGCTATTGCGTTGCACGGTGATCACATCCCAGAGGATGCCCGCCAGCCGAAGCAACGCGAGATTTATCGCCGCGACGCCCATCACCAGTAGACCGGCGCAGAGCATGCGGGCCAGATAGGGCCGAACAAACGGGAGAAAGCGCTTGAACGTCAGCATGGCAGCGAGGTGCTCGTCAGGGTTTGTCGCGAGGGAACGACGTGAAAGCAGACGCGACCGGGGCCCGGGAGGGATGAGCGGTGCGGCAACGGCTAGAGCTGCGCAATCGACTCGATGAGGTTCTTGTTGATCGCGACGAAATCCGACCGATCCTTATCATTGATGACAACGTCGGTCAGGCTGATGAACAACCGTGCTTCCTCATTGATGGCGTCGCTGACGCGATGCCGCATGGGCGGAATCAAAAAATCGCCCAGGTAGGTGCAATTCACCGTACGGACGCGAATGCGAACCTTCTTGCCCTCGGGCACGGTATCCTCCTCCCGCGCGGCGGGCTGAGCTTAGCTCTTACGGCGAAGGAATTTTTGGCGCCGGCGCAGCTTCTTGTACTTATGCTTTCGCATTTTTTTCCGGCGCTTTTTCAACACGCTCGACATGCTTCGTCTCTCCTAGGCGCGGGAGTCTAAAAGCTTTTGGCGGAAAATGCAAGGTCGTCCTTGCATGGGTGATGTCACGCGACTTGTGTAAATTGGCGAAGGGTGCGCTGGTGCCACTCAAGGTTAAACCGGTTAAAGATGGAGAAGATGATCCGCTCCACGCGCTGCACGTTCACAAATCACACCATCGGGCGCGTGCGTCGCCGCACTTCCACGAAGCCGGTTCAATCACATTGGTGGTCCGCAGCTTCCGCCAGAGGGCGCGCGGACAGTGGACGAACGCCAGTAATTCGGGGAAGCCCTCCTTCAGTGGAGAATGGGTTCGCCTCGTCAGCGCCCAGCTTACACCCTTCGTCTGTTACACAAAGAAGGTTACATCACCCTTGCATGTGGTAGCGGCGACGCGGGAGGTGCCGTCGCTTGACCGTGTGTCGTGCGCCTTCCTATACTGCCCCGATGCAGACGACTTGTACACAGACCCGGTTCGCGGCGTGGTCTCTGATCATTCGGGTTGCCGCGTTCGCCGCGGTGTTGGGAGCATGCTCGTCTAAGGAAATTCAATATCCGGAGGATCATGAACGGTTTCGTCGGATCGATCAGGCGATGGAGTCGCTCTTGGACGCCTATCAACAAAAAAACCGATCCCGGTTCCAATCAATCATGCTGCCGCTCGACCAGCTTGACCAGCTTCAACGGGAGACGGAGGCTGATTTCGGAGGGTATCACTCGATCGTGCTGGAGTATCAGACCGAACGAATCATGATCGACGGCGACGACATCGATGTCTATGTGCACTGGCAAGGCGTCTGGAAAACGGATCCCAACGACGCGGGGATGCGGCAACGCGGCCATGCCCGATTTCAGTGGGTCGGTACCCACTCCATTCTTCTCCGCGGCGTGCAGGGCGACCTGCCTTTCGGTATGAAGACCAGGCAGACGTATTCTGAGAACCCCGCCACGCCCGTGAATGCTCCGTGACGATGGCTCCCGCACGTCGAGGGTCGCGCACCGCTCCCCAGACAGATTTCCTCGTGATCGGAAGCGGGGTGGCCGGGCTTCGCGCCGCGTTGGAGTTGAGCGGGGAAGGGCGGGTGGTCATGCTCACCAAGGGCCATCCCATGCAGAGCAATTCGATGTACGCGCAGGGAGGCGTGGCGGTCGCGCTGAGTGAAGAAGACGACGTTGCCATCCATTTTATGGACACGGTGAAAGCGGGGCACGGCTTGTGTCGACGGGAGGCCGTTCGGGTATTGGTCGAGGAAGGGCCCGACCGCATTCAAGAACTCATCCGCTGGGGGGCACGATTCGACAAAACCGGCGGAAAGTTTGCGTTTGCGCGCGAAGCGGCGCACAGCCGGAGCCGGATTTTACGGGCTCGCGGCGATGCGACTGGCAACGAGATGATCCGAGTCCTCATGGCCCAGGTTGGTCGGCAGAAACGCATTCAGCGATTGGATTACCATTTCACCGTCGATTTGGTGGTGGAAGCGGGCCAGTGTTGCGGTGCGGTTGTGCTCGATGAAACGTCCGGCCGACAGTTTATCTTGCCGGCGAAAGCGGTCGTCCTTTCAACGGGAGGGGCCGGACAAATTTATGCCAGGACCACGAATCCGCCAAGCGCCACCGGGGATGGGATGGCAATGGCCTTTCGTGCCGGCGCCCGGCTACAAGATATGGAGTTTGTCCAGTTTCACCCCACCGCGCTCTTTTTGCCTTCGAGTCCGCCCTTTCTCCTATCCGAGGCCATGCGAGGTGAAGGGGGACGGCTGCGTAATAACAGAGGCGAACTGTTTATGCATCGGTACCACCCGCTGGGTGCCCTCGCACCGCGCGACATCGTCGCACGCGCCATCTGGATGGAAATGGCCGCGACTCGGGCCCGCTATGTCTACTTGGATGTGACCCATCTTGGGGCCGACTTCGTGAAGCGCCGGTTCCCCACGATTTATGCGACGTGTCTGCGGTATGACATCGACATCACGGAAGAATGGATTCCCGTGTCGCCGAGCGCTCACTACATGATGGGAGGGGTCTGGACCGACGTCAACGGGGGGACGACTTTACCCGGGTTATTCGCGGCGGGAGAGGTGGCCTGTAGCGGCGTGCATGGCGCCAACCGGCTGGCGAGCAACTCCCTGTTGGAAGGACTGGTGTTTGGAATGCGAGCCGGTCTTTCTGCGATCTGGTGGGCCTCCCGTCTTCCGGAGCCAAACGTTACTCCTCCCGTCGACTGGCTGCGGCGCAGTCGCTGCAACAGGTTGGACGATGCAGAAAAACTACGTAGTTCGCTCCGCCGGACGATGTGGGGACAGGTCGGGCTGATACGCTCTCGGGATTCACTCATTCGGGCCACCGCGCAGTTGTCCAAGTGGACGCAGTGGGTCGCGAAGCCGTTTGCCACGAGGGCGGATCTTGAGGCAAAGAATATGATTCAAGTCGCGAGTTGTGTGGCGGAAGCCGCGCTGTGGCGGGAGAACAGCGTCGGGGCCCATTTTCGATCTGATTTTCCGCAAGTCCAGCGTCCGGGATGGAAGCAGCACAGCCAACTGTGGCTGGATGAAGCTATCGAGCAGACGGTGGCGTCGGTGAAGCAGGGACTGATGAAGGCCAGGCGACCTCGGCAGGGCCCACGACATGCCCGGACGACAACGCGTCGCGTGTGAGAAAGGTCCGGTAGTACCGAAGGACCTTGCGGACGTACTGCCGGGTCTCATTGATCGGCGGGAGCGCACGATAGCGATCTACCACGTGTTCCCCCGCGTTATAGGCCGCGAGGGCCAGGGGAAGGCTGCCATGAAAACGGTCCAATAGCTGCCGAAGGTATTTTGTCCCACCGCCGATATTGTCCTCCGGATCGTAGATATCTCGGACATCCATCCGCACTGCCGTGTGCGGCATCAATTGCATCAGCCCCACGGCGCCGGCCCGTGACACCGCCAGTGGATCGAAGTTCGATTCGGCCTTGATCACCGCCCGAATCAGCGCCGGATGCAGCCGATGCTGTCGGGAATAGCGGCTGATGAGCGGTTCCAGCTGTCCCTCGGAGAGAACAGGACGGACTCGGTCGGAGACACCGTCAATCCGACGATAGCGTGCGTCCGATGGGACGTTGGTCAACGAGATGGTGCCGTTGGCATCAACATATTGGTAAATTTCGGCCGATGAAAAGGGAACATATGAGAGGCCCCATCCTATCGTGAGGACGAGACAGACTGAACGCCAGTCGAACATGGGTATCACGGGTTTCTGCATGGTCGTACGATAGCAGCCTGGACTCACCTGTCAAGGATATGCAGATCCTGTACCTCTGGCGAAGCCAAGACGTGAAAATGAGGGGACGGAATATGCGGCGCCGCCCTATTCCAAAAAACGGTCGCGCTGCTGTTCAAAAAGGGACCGGAGTTGACACGTGAGCGGTCCAGGTTGGCCGGAGCCGATTGCCTGCCGATTCACGGCGGTCACCGGCATAATTTCCAAGGTGGTATTGGTGAGAAAACATTCGTCGGCTTGATACAGTTCTGCTGGTGAGAACCGACCTTCGTTGACCCGCACGCCGGCCTTTCGCGCCAGTTGCAGCACAACATTTCTGGTAATGCCATCAAGAATTCCGCAGTCGATGGAGGGCGTATGCACACTGCCGTCGGTAACGAAGAAGAGATTGCTGACGGTACATTCCGTGATGTGCTCTTCCCAGTTCAAGAGGAGACTGTCGAAGGCACCGGCTGCAATTGCTTCACGTTTGGCGAGAATGTTGTTGAGAAAGTTGGTCGCTTTGATCTGCGGCGACAGAGCGGTGGGTAAATTGCGCCTGGTGTTGGCGATGATCAAGGAGACCCCCTGCTCGTAGAGCACCGATGACGGCGGCACCAGTGATGTGACCATGATGACCACGGTGGGGATGGGACAGAGATTCGGGTCCAGTCCGATGTCCCCTGCGCCTCGTGACACGGTGATCCTCACATAGGCATCTGTCTTTTCGTTGCCGACGTCATTGCGCGCCATGGCCTCGTGGAGCAAGGGAGGCCACCGGGGTTGTGAAATGGGAATGACCAATCCGATGCCTTCGGCGGATCGAGATAACCGCGCGAGGTGCTGATCCAGCATGAAAAGGCGATCTCCGTACGAGCGGATGGTTTCATAGACCCCGTCACCATACAGAAACCCATGATCAAACACCGAAATGAGGGCCTGCTCTCGTGGTACGAATGTATCGTTCAGGAATATCCACATGGCGTTGACGGCCTTACGATAAAGCGCTCAGAAACGCTTGGGCCTTATGGAGGGTTTCTTCATACTCACGCTGTGGAATGGAATCGGCCACGATCCCCGCTCCCACTTGGAGGTAGCCGGTTCCGCGGCTCACGAGGAGCGTACGGATCAGAATATTGAAATCGAGGTCCCCGCTCCAGCTGATGTATCCCATCGAGCCGGTGTAGGGCCCTCGGCGGGTTGGTTCCAATTCCTCGATGATTTCCATGCAGCGAATCTTCGGGACCCCGGTTATGGTTCCTCCCGGGAAGACGGCTCGCAGTAAATCAAAGCCTCCTGCGCCTGCTCGGAGGGTCCCCGAGATGTTGGAGACGAGATGATTGACGTGAGAATACCGTTCTAGCCCCATGAACTCATCAACGGTCACGGTGCCGGATTCGCAAACGCGGCCGAGGTCATTTCGTTCCAGGTCCACCAGCATCACGTGCTCGGCGCGTTCTTTTTCATCATCTCGCAGCTCCGCCACTAATTCCCGTTCCTCGGCATCGTTTTGGCCGCGGGGCCGGGTTCCGGCGATCGGTCGCGTGTCGGCCCGGCGTCCGTTCAGGCGGACCAACCGCTCGGGAGAAGAACTGATGAAACGAGTGTGGTCGAATCGGAACAGACCGGAGAACGGCGACGGATTCATTCTGCGCAGGCGGTCAAACGACCAGAGGTCGGCCGCCAGACCGCCATCGTGGGTAAAGCCGCCGCTGGTGACGGTAAACCGGTGCGAAAGATTGGCTTGATAGATGTCGCCTGCCGCGATGTACTCCTGACAACGCTGAACCCGTTCTTTGTAGAAGCCTGGCGTCTGTTCGGGCAAAAAGGCGAAGGGGCCGACCGAGTCCGGCGAAAGCACTGGACCAGCGCGGTGGAGCAGCCTGGCTTCTAACGCCTGCAATCGGTCGCAGCCTTCCCGATAGAGCTTTTCTCGTGGTTCCGCAGAAAAGCGCTCCGGCGGAGGGCAAAATATCAGCCTCAGACAGCCGAGTTCATGATCGATGGCGGCCACGAGGTCAAAGAAGGCAAACTCCAGATCGGGAGTGGCGAGATCGTCGCAGCTGACGGCCGGCAACGCCTCAAACTGCCGAACAAGATCATAACTGAAATACCCTGCCGCCCCGCCAAAAAATGGGGGCAGTCCAAGAGGCCGGGCAATAGAGGCGTGCCCGCAGAGCGTGGTCAAACGTCCGAATGGGTCCGATCCGTGGCGTTCCTGCCCGTCGACTGTACGCTGGACCCACCTGTGATCTTTCCCTTGTAGGATTTGATATGGCGTCCCCGCAAAAAATGAATATCGACCCGTGGTGGTCCGGCCGTTGCCGCTTTCAAGAAGAAACGAAGGGGAGGAACTCGGTGCTATTTTGGCATACAGGGTCAACGGGCTCGGTGACGGAAGCGGGAGCGTCACGACCAGTGGAGTGGGCGGTCCATGCAGGAAGGCAGCGGCCGGCGGTTTGGTCATCGGTTGGAGGGAAATCTTGTCGATAAACGGTGCTTCACTATACCGCAGGGCGGCTCTGTACGCATAGGCCTGTGACGGCTAGGGTCAGATTGATGTGAGAGGGAGTTTATGAGAACACACCTCGAACGACATCCGTCCCATTCAAGCGCTGACTATTTGACTCACGCCGAACTCCTCGCGCATCATGCCTGGACAGCGCCCGCCGTGTCAGCTGTCAGGACCCATGGCAACGGCTTGACATTTCAATCGAGATTCTGCTTGAATTGCGCGCCCATCAGCGGCAGAGTCCGTGCTCTTCTGCAATGTGTTGAGCACTCGCCTCCATGGGCTGACATGCCCCCTTCACAAGATCCTTTTTACGCGGGGCTCGGCCAGGCCGTTCGGATCGGAACGGAACTGTTGGCTGCGCTTATCGTGGGTGGCGGGCTTGGATGGGTGGTGGATACGTATCTCCTGAATACGACACCATGGGGGCTGGTGATGGGATTAGGTTTTGGTGCGGCAGCGGGAGTCAGAAGCGCCTACCGGTCCGCGCAACGATGGCAGGAGCCCTCGAATCACCGGAAATAACTCCAGGTCGACCAGGATAGGATTGTTTCATGGAAGACAGCCCCTTGCATCCGTTTGAGTTGCACAACCTCATTCAAATCACCGTCGGCGGGCTTGATATCTCCATCAATAAAGCCGTGGTCATGATGTGGGTCGTAGTCGCGCTGGTGACGGTGCTCATGGTGATGGCGGGATCGGCCCGGCGTCTGGTTCCAGGTAAACTCCAAAGCTTGGGCGAGATCTTGGTTGATTTTATCCGTGGGATTATTCTCGATACGATGGGACCAGGCGGGATGAAATTCTTTCCGCTGGTGGCGACCTTGTTTTTGTTCATCCTGTTCTGCAATCTCCTGGGTCTGATCCCGGGGGCCTATACCGTGACCAGCCAAATTGTGGTGACTGCCGTCTTTGCCGTCGTCGTGTATGGCTTAAGTCTGGTCATGGGGTTTGTGCTCCACGGAGGCAAATTCCTTGGCATCTTGGTTCCCCCGGGCACACCCGCCTGGCTGCTCCCGTTGATGATACCGATTGAATTGATCAGTCAGCTCGCTCGACCGATCTCCTTGGCCGTGCGTCTCTTTGCCAACATGACCGCCGGACATGTGATACTCGGCGTCTTGTTTGGGTTGGCAATCAGCGGTGGCCTCTTAATCGGATGGCTGCCATTTGTCTTTACGATTGCCATGAACGGGTTGGAACTGGGGATTGCGTTTATTCAGGCCTATATCTTCACCGTATTGGCGTGCGTCTATCTTGGGGATGCTTTTCATCTGCATGGTCACGACGAGCACGCGCATTGACGCGTGTCGATACAGACAAGGGAGGGAGTGAGTACGATGGATTCAGCAGCAGCAGCATTGTTGGGCATGGGGTTGGCGGCCGCCGGGTTTGCCGGAGCCGGCGTGGGCATCGGCTATATCTTCGGAAAGATGATCGAAGCGGTGGCCCGTCAGCCGGAAGCGGAAGGCCGGGTCGGGAAGTACATGTGGATCGGGTTTGCGCTGGTCGAGGCCATTGCCTTGTACGGCCTGGTCATCGCGTTCATCATTATGGGACTCCGCAAATAGGAGCTGGCGAGGGGGCTCGGGATTTTCCCGTAAGCCGCTCAGCCTGATTACAGCATGCCGCAGTTTGAATCTCATTTTTTCAGTTCCTTGATTTTCTGGGAGGTCGTATCCTTCGGCATTCTGTTCTACTTGCTCTACAAGTTTGCCTTTCCCGGCATTCTGGGCATCCTGGAAGAGCGGGAGCGGAAAATTAAGGATAGTCTTGATCAAGCTGAACGTCATCGGGCGGAGGCCGAGCGTCGGCTCAGAGAGTATGAAGCCAGGCTGGCCGCGGCGTCGAAAGAAGCCGAGGGAATTCTCGCGGCCGCAAAAGAGCGGGCTCAGCGGGTATTGGAGGAGAATGAGCAGCGGCTCACATCCGAGGCGGAGCGGATCAAGGGTGACGCGACTCGGGAAATAGAGCACGAACGGCGGAAAGCCGTACAAGACATTCGCAGTCAGACGGCGGAGCTCGCCCTCATGGTGGCCGAAAAGGTGGTGCAACGGAGCCTCACCGAGGCAGATCATCGCAGGTTCGCCGACGATGCGCTCGCGGCCCTCGGAAAGTCCTCGCAACGATAAGCCGTCCTGATGGGCGGAATCAGCTGAGACTGACTCCGCCTGGGCGGTATCCTTCCATATCAACCGTCACGAATCGAAATCCCAATCCCTTCAGATGGGCGCTGATCCGCGCCCGCCGCGTGGCGTCCAACATGAGCGGCATTTCCTCATGGGCGACTTCAATCCTCGCGATGTCGTCATGATCGCGGACCCGGTATTGACGCAGTCCCTCCCGGAATAGGACGGCTTCGGCCTCTTCTACTCGGCTGAGCTTCTCTCGAGTGATCACGATCCCTCTGGGGATCCTGGAAGAGAGGCAGGCTGCGGCTGGTTTATCCCAATTGGATAGCCCCAAACGTTTGGCCAGCGTCCGGACATCGTCCTTCGAGAACTCGGCTTCAACGAGCGGACTGCGGACGCCCCATTCCCGAGCCGCCTTGATGCCGGGTCGGTCATCGCCGAGATCGTCCAGGTTGGTGCCGTCCACGATGTGAGTGGCGGCGCGGTGCCGTTGGAGGACGCCGAGCAATCGGTACAGATCGGTCTTGCAATGAAAACAGCGGGCCGCGTCGTTTTTTGTGAAGGCCGGATCATGGAGTTGGTCCGTCTGCACCACTTCATGGCGTGCGCCAATTTCGGCGGCTACACGCTTCGCCAGGTCCAACTCAATCGCCGGGAACGTCGGCGACACGGCGGTCACTCCGGTCGCGTGCTCCCGGAGTTGGTCATGAGCCACCTTGAGCACGACCGTGCTGTCGATGCCTCCGGAATAGGCGACGAGCACTGATTGCATCCGGACCAGGATTTCACGGAGACGACCGAATTTCTGTTCGACGCGCTTGGTCAGCATGGAGCCTGTTTCGTCTGGGAATCGTTAGTGCCGAACTTTTGCTTTGGCGAGGTTGCCGACCACCACCAGGGCGTAGTGTTGAGGATCAAGATACTGCTTGGCGACGCGTTGAACATCCTCCTTGGTCACGCGTTCAATCCATTTTGGATACTGGGTGAAGTACTCGAACCCCAAACCATAGAATTCGACTTGCGCCAACACTTGTGCCAACTTGGCCGTCGAATCGAGCCGCAACGGAAAACTGCCCATCAAGAAAGATTTGGCTTCGGCCAGTTCTTGGTCACTAACGGGTGCTTCCCGTATGGCCTTGATTTCCGCCAGGACCCCGCTGATTGCCTGATTCGTGGTTTCGGTGCGGGTTTGGAGATTGACCCAAAAGGAACCGGGCATCGCGCGCGCATCGTAATGGCTTAGGATGCCATAGGCGAGCCCTTGCTTATCTCGGATGGAATCCATCAGCCGGGATGAAAATCCGCCGGCACCCAGGATGTGGTTCATGACGGTGACCGCATAGAAATCCGGATTGGTCCGGCTGATTCCCCCATGCCCCAGCACAATCGTGGACTGCGTCAAATCTTTCTCGATCAGCTGGAGGGCCTTCTTGTCGATGGGACCGGGTTTCTTGATCCCTCGATGCTGCGCGGTGCCTTTCTTCCAGGAACCGAAATGTGTGTGCACAAGCGCCGTGGCCTGCTCGACGGTGACATCGCCGACAATGGCGAGAATGACCTGATTGGGGAGATATTCCTTGCCGTAAAATGCTTGGACATCGGTCAGTGTAACCCTTGCCAACGTCTCTTCCGTGCCGTGGACCGGCCATCGATAGGGATGATTGTGAAAGACCAAATGGTTGAAGGCCTTCATCGCGACATGACCCGGATCATCGTTGTCGCTGGCGATTTCTCCTAGTATTTGCGATCGCACCCGTTCGAATTCCTGTTTGGGGAATGTTGGATGCATCAGAATATCCGCTAACAAGGCGAAGCCCAGATCGATATCTTTTGTAAGAACCCGGGCGGAAGCCGTCGTAAAATCCTCGCTCGCTTTGGTTGCGAGTGATCCACCGACAAAATCGATCTGTTCGGCCAGTTGTTTCGACGATCTCGCAGTGGTGCCTTCGTCCAGGAGGCTGGCCACCAAATTGGCGAGCCCGGCCTTCTCCGGAGGGTCGTGAGCAGAGCCGGCTTTCACGAGGGCATGGACCTCGACAATCGGCAGGTAATGCTGTTCCAGGACCACCACCGTGACGCCATTGGCGGTCAGGACTTTCATGGGAGTCAGCTCTGCTGCGTTGCCGATGGAGGAAAAACAGAGCCACACGATGAGCAGACCGATCAGGAAGGGCCTGATTCGAGGCGCGCCGACTTCTGAGGATCCTTGTTGTCGCGTGCCGGCTTCGCGTGGGGAACAGTGCCGCATGACAAGACCTATGATTTTCCTCGAACGGCGGCTGGTGGGGTCTCGGGAGGGGTCGCAGGGAGGGGAATCAAAATCCCCACGGTCCGATTATCTTCCGTCAGATATTGTTTCGCGACCCGTTGGACGTCTTTTGCAGTGACCGCTCGGATCCGTTCCAGAAACTGGTCCACGCGTCGCCATCCTGCGCCTACGGTTTCCGCCTGTCCCAACAGCATGGCATTGCGGAAGTTCGAATCCTGCTCGAAGACACGGGCGGCTTCCACTTGATTCTTGGCGCGCTGGAGCTCCGTCTCGGTCGGCGGCTCCTGCTGCAAGCGCGCGATCTCTCGATGAAGGGCGTCCTCGACGGATTCGACCTTTCGTCCCGGCGTCACGAGCGCATAAAAATAGAACAAGCTTGGATCCGTTTGCATCAAGCTGTATTCCGCGCCGACCGCTAGAGACACCTTTTGGTCATACACGAGGCTTTGATACAGCCGGGAGCTCTTGCCGCGGGAGAGAATCGACTCTAGCACATCGAGGGCATATGAATCATCGCTGGCATAGTTGGGGACCCGATATCCCAACATGACGAACGGCACCTGTGCTTCCCGTTTGAGGAAGAAACGCCGCTCGCCCCGTTGGTCAGGTTCGCCCTGTAGGACGTGTTTGGGTGTCGGTCCCTTGGGAATTGGCTCGAAAAGCCGCTTGATCGTTGGTAGCAACGTGTCGGCCTTGATATCGCCGACGACGATCAGGGTAGCGTTATTGGGAGAGTAAAAGCTGTCGTAATGCCGTTGCAGATCGTCGAGCGACATAGCATCCAAATCGGCAAACCAGCCGATCACCGGCCAATGATAGGGATGACTCAAGAACGCCTGGGCGAATAAGGC
>CAYQDJ010000006.1:67384-78769 GCA_964416255.1 uncultured Nitrospira sp.
GGCCTCCACAAGGGCGCCTTGCGGGTCGTCTTCCGTCCGGAGACGGCGTTCCTCTTTCACCACCTCGCGTTCTGTCTGAAGCTCACGGTGGTCGAGCAGAAGCCCCTGCATACGGTCGGCCTCCATTTCCAATGCCAATTCCACTCGATCGGCGGCCAAGTTCTCAAAGTAGGCGGTGAAATCCTGGCTGGTAAAGGCGTTATCAATGCCGCCGTTTTTTCGGATGAGCCGCGAGAACGATCCTTTGGGATACTTCGCCGTGCCTTTGAACATCATATGCTCGAGCATGTGGGAAAGTCCTGCGCGGCCCATCACCTCGTTGCGGGATCCAACTTTGTACCAGACTTGCACCGTGGCGACCGGCGCCTTCGGTACTTCCAGGAGAAGGACCTTCATGCCGTTGGACAACACGTATTCCTGAGGCTCAGCCGCATTCGTACTGCAGGGAGCCGTCGTGAGGAAGAGGGCGACAGCGATGGATGAGAAGTAATAAGGAATTCGCCTGATCATGATGGGATCGCAGGATGAGGCATGCTAACAACGGGGTTCGATGGGTGTCAAGGCAACGGCTTCGCCATCGCGCTGACGCTTTCCGAGCTGCCCGCACGCACCCAACACATCCCGGCCCCGACTCTTTCGGATGAAAACGTCCAGGCCCGCTCGGCGCAATCCGGTTTGAAACCGTAGGGTCTCGGCGTCCGATGGGCGGTGATAATGGCTGCCGGGAAACTCGTTGAACGGAATCAGGTTCACTTTACATGAAAGCCCCTTTAGCAGTCTGGCGAGCCGCTGAACGTCGGCCGGCTGATCGTTAATGCCGGCCAAGAGAACGTATTCGAAAGTCAAACGGCGGTGGGGAGGCAGCGGATACCGTCGGCACGCGGCTAACAGAGCTTTGAGGGAGGCAATCTCGCTTGCGGCGGGCATCAGAGTTCGGCGTTGAGCCTCCGTGGTGGCATTCAGGGAGATGGCCAGATTGACGCCGAGGGCCGCGACATCTGCAAGCCTGGAGGCCAGACCTGCTGTAGAGACGGTGATGCGCCGTGGAGACCATGCCAGTCCCCACACTTTGTTGGTCAGACAGGAAATTGCTGATGTGAGCGCTTCCAGATTGGCCAACGGTTCTCCCATCCCCATAAAAACCAGATTGGTGAGATGTTCGCCGGGCTGAAGATGATCCTGAGCGGTGAGCACTTGGTCCACGATTTCCGCGCACTTCAGATTCCGCTTTAATCCCAAGGTGCCGGTTAAGCAAAAATCGCAATCCAGCATGCAGCCGACCTGGGTGGACACACAAAGGGTCAGCCGGTTTTCGTCCGGAATGAGGACCGCCTCGACTGTCATTCCGTCCTGCAGGGTCAATAAGAATTTGCGTGTCCCGTCCGCCGAACGCAACATCGTGCAGTGGCCTGCCCGTTGGATCGTTGAGAGGCCGGCCAGCGTGTGTCGTTCGCTGGTCGAAAGATCCGTCATGCTTTCAATGGCACGCGTGCGCCTCTGATAGAGCCAACGGAGAATCTGGGTGCTGCGATACGCCGGCCATCCTTGATCGCGAACCAATTTGGTCAACTGCGGCTCGGTTAGGCCGAGGAGATTTGTAGGGGCAGGCTTGCTCATGGTGCCTTGTGATCAGGACGGTGTGCGTGCACGGAGCCTATCACAATTTCTCTCGATCGTTCTCCTCTGACCACAGATCATATATACTGATCCTTCGATATGGCTGGGTGGACACCACGATGGGTCGTGCGGGGCGTTGGCGTCATTTTTGTCGCAATGGTTCTGTCCGGCATTGCAAGCCGCAGCACCCCTGCGGCACAGATGCTTGCCGACCCGATTCCGGCAGCCGAATGTGCGTCTGCGGAGGAATGCTTTGCCGCGGCCGCCTGGCCCAAGGAACGGCTGGGCAATGTGTTGACCAAGGACCAGGTTGCCGCCCTCAAGCTGGAACGGCTTCGACGACTCATGGAACGGTATCCCGCTTCTCTCTGGGCGAAGCGCGCAGGCCTGTTGTCCGGCGTACTCTTGCTGGAGCGTAATCCCGCGGCCGCCATGCCATTTTTCCGCGCGGCGCAGCGCGATTTTCCCGACCTTGAAGACTATCTCCAGTTTTGGATGGGCGAGGCTTTACTACATCTCGGCGATGCCAAGGAAGCGGCTCTCTTGTTTGAATCGATTCCCCTATCCATCCCGGATTCGAATTTGGTCAGCCTGGCCGCCTTTCGTGCCGGGGAGGCCTGGTATCAGGCATCGAGTTGCCCTGACGCCGTATCCTGGTTGGCGAGCGCGGTGGCACTCAATGACAGATCGCCCCAAGTGGCCCAAGCTTGGTTACGGTTGGCTGCCTGCTATCTGCGCGATAGTCAATTGGACGAAGGACGTGAGACACTCCGGCGATTGTGGGTGAAGTTTCCTTCTTCAAAAGAGGCGAAGGATGCGGAGACGCTGCTGTCGACCAATATCGGCGGGGAACCATGGGCCCCTACCCCCGATGAGCACTACCTCCGTGCCCAAGCCTATTTAGGTCAAGCGCTGCATGCCGACGCCATCGAAGAGCTAAAGCAGTTTCTCCTCAAGGACGCCGCCTCGCCGCACCGAGGGGAGGCGAGGCTGAAATTGGGCGTCGCCCAAGTGCGGTTGAAACTCTACGATCAGGCGCGCGAGACTTTTCAAAGGCTCGCCGCCGAGCGTGTTGCGCAATCGGCTGAAGCGACCGTCTGGTTGGCCCGGGTTTATCTTCGGCAGGGCCTTGGGGCGCAGTTGCTCGACTTGAGCCGGACGTTGACGAAGCGGTCGCTTTCGCCTGAGCAACAAGGCCAGATCACTTTGTTTGCCGGCATGTGGTTGGAGGATCAGGCAGAGTTTGACGAGGCGGTTGCAAAATATCGGTTGGTCGCGAAATCGGGTGAGCCGGCCTCACAGCGTGTAGAGGCGCGTTGGCGGGAGGGATGGGTGTTTTATCGGACCGCTCGATACCCAGAAGCTATTGATGTTTGGCAACAGCTTATTGCTCAGCGCGGCAGCGACTTCGAGCCTCAAGCGCTTTATTGGACGGCACGGTCCCATCGCCGCCTGGGAAGCCCCAAGGCGCGCGAGCAGCTTGTCCAACTCTGCGAGAGGTATCCGCTTACCTACTACTGCCAACTGGCGCGCGAGCAGGAGCGTCTGCCCGACATGGCCATGGCTGACACCGATTTTCCGTCTCTCATGGCGGCCCCGTCCGAACACGCCGGAGGCGGGACCGTCCTCTCCTCCCACAACAAGCGGAGCGAGATTGAGCAGCAAGGAGCGTTCCGTCGGGCAGTTGAACTCAAAGCGGTGGGTCTCGATCAGGACGCCACCAGGGAGTTAGCCGCCTTGACGGAACGGTACGCTCGGGATCCCGACATTTTGATGTCGCTGTCTATGATGTTGCATGAAGCCGGCGCCTACCATCATGCCCTTCGACTCGCCCGGGCTCGGTTTCGCGATCAACTTGAGCGCACAGGCGGCTTGCTTGCTCCCGGTCTGTGGAGCGTCGCCTATCCGACGGGGTTAGTTCCGACCATTCAAAGCCAGGGCACCAACGGGGTGGATCCCCTGCTGGTGGCGGCGATCATCCGCGAAGAAAGCCAATATGACTGGCGCGCGGTCTCGCGGGTTGGCGCCATTGGCCTCATGCAAGTCATGCCGGCCACGGCCAATGCCGTGGCCCAACGTCACCAGTGGCCTCTCGTCGAACGTGAAGACCTGTTCGATCAGGAGACCAATATCCGAATAGGCGCTCGGTACGTGGAACAGTTGCTCGGGCAGTTCAACGGCAATGTGGTGTATACCATCGCGGCCTACAATGCCGGGCCCGTGGCGGTCTCCAAGTGGGCTGCGGCCCATGGTGGAACAAGTCCCGATGAGTTTGTCGAACTGATCCCGTTCCAGGAGACGCGGTTCTACGTGAAACGCGTGCTGCGAAGCTACAAAGAGTATGTCCGGTTGGCCGAGCGGCAACCCATTTCTTGACATGAGATTATGAAGTTTTTATAGTGCGCCCCATTCATGAGGCGACGACAGGGATGGGGGTAGGACTATATGGCATTGGACCGTCTGGATGCACTCGAGACACGAATTCGTGATTTAGTAAAACTTGTGCAAGAACTGAAACGAAAAAACGCGACGTTGGAAGATGAGATCAAAGCGGCTCGTGAGCGTCTATTGAGCCAGGATGATCTCAATCGCCGGTGGGAAAAAGAACGGATTGAAATCAGGGCGAGAATTGAAAAGGTGATTGGCGAAATCGAATTACTGGAGTGTGTGGAGGATTTCAAGGAGGTGGCCCTTGACTAAGACCATTGACGTCGAAATCTACGGCCAACGGTATACGATTCGTGGTGAGGCTGACGATGCGTACGTCCGTCGCCTGGCTCACTTCGTCGACGACCACATGAAGCATTTGGCCGAAGGCATGAAAACGGCGACTCCCTCGAAATTAGCCGTCCTGACGGCGATTAACTTGGCGCATCAGCTGTTTGAGTCGGAACAGAAACGGGCGCAAGGCGAGGCAGACGTCGAACGGCGGATGGTGACCTTGATGGAGTCCATCGAGGAACAGGTGCCCACGTCGCTCTTTCGTTAGGCGAACGAGTTTCACCTTGCATTCGTGTGGACCCTTTGTTATCGTGACCCAGTAGAAGCCCTAAGCGGGCGTTTTTGTTGGAGGAGCGAAGTATCAGAAGCTTCCTGGGGTATCGACTCAACCGGAAACAAGCGTTGTGATAGCAACAGAAAACGTTTGGGCGTCGATGTGTGAAGTGCTCATGCGGTGTATTCTCACCTGTGGGGGTCATTCCTACCGAGAGGTTTCTAAGGACCCAATAGCAGAAGATCGTCACGATGCGACGGCTGCTCATCAGGGGTGGGGAGGCTCCCCAGCCCCTATCCCAGTCAGCGTCCGGCCCGCTTGGGCGACCATCGGTAGGGTCGCCACGGAGGCGGGGAGAACATGGTGGGTACTTCATTGGCATGGTGCATACACCTAAACGGGTTTGTATGTTTCCGAGTTAAGTCGCATTTCCTCTCCTATAGCTTCCTTCGACTCTCCGAACCCCGCGATCGATGATGCTTACTGTGTGATGCCAGGTGGGTATGCCTGGTCATTCCGAGAAGGGGGTGACTCCTATTTCTACTTCACTTGTAGCCTACATCGGGTTTGCGCTCGTAGGGGCGTTCGTTAGCATTGGAGTCTATGAACTAGTTCGAAGGGCCATGGCTTCGGCCAAGCGGGTGCAGTTGGAAGAGCAGGCCAGACAGGTCATGCAACAGGCTCAACGCGAGGCGGAAAATGTGTTGAGGGAAGCCAAGCTTGAGGCCAAGGATCTGGTGTTCCAAGCGAAATCCGAACTCGAGAAAGAGCAAAAGGCCAAACTCGCAGAACTCTCGAGTGTTGAAAAACGTCTGTTGCAGCGGGAGGAAGGGCTGGATCGAAAACTGAGCGCGCTGGAAAGACGAGAAGGAGAATCGCAGAAGCGGGATGCGGAGTTCACACGTCGTGAGGAAGGCTTGGTGACGAAGGAAGCCGCTTGCGTGAAAGCTGAACGGGAGCACCGCGAGGCCTTAGAGCGGGTGGCTGGCCTGACTGCCGAGGAGGCGAAAAAGCAACTGATCGCCGAAATGGAGTCTCAGGCTCGTTTGGATGCCGCCGGGATTGCCAAACGCACCATTGAGGAAGCACGGGAGAGTGCCGAACGGGAAGCGCGTGAAATTATTACCACCTCAATCCAACGCGTTGTACGGGACTATGTTTCAGAATCGACGATATCCGTGGTGCCCATTCCAAACGACGCGATGAAGGGTCGGATCATCGGCCGCGAGGGGCGAAACATCCGTGCCATCGAAGCGGCGACCGGCATTGATTTGATCATTGATGAAACCCCTGAAGCGGTCATCATTTCCGGTTTTGATCCTCTGCGGCGGGAGATCGCGAAAGTGTCGCTTGAGCGGCTGATGCATGATGGGCGCATTCATCCGACCCGTATTGAGGAGATCGTCGAAAAAGTGAAGGTCGACATCGATAAGCTAATGTATGAGGAAGCGGAGAAGATTATCTTTGAACTCGGATTATCCGACTTCAATCCGGAGCTGATCAAAGTGTTGGGGCGACTGAAGTATCGCACAAGCTACGGCCAGAATAATCTGTACCATGCACGTGAAGCGGCCTACATCTGCGGGATCATGGCTTCGGAGCTTGGGTTGGACGTCAAGCTGGCACGACGGGGAGCGTTGCTTCATGACATCGGTAAAGCCGTGAGCCATGAAGAGGAAGGACCCCATGCCATGCTGGGCGCTGAACTGGCGAAGAAACACGGCGAGTCTCCCAAGATCGTCAATGCGATCGCGGCTCACCATGAACAGGTGGAACCCATCTGTCCCGAAAGCGTGCTGGTTGCGGCCGCAGAGGCGCTTTCTGCGGCGAGGCCAGGAGCAAGACGAGAGGCATTGGAGTCGTATGTGAAACGGCTTGAAAAGCTGGAATCGTTGGCCACAGGACAAAAGGGCGTTCAAAAGGCCTACGCGATTCAGGCGGGGCGGGAGATCCGCGTCATTGTCCGCCAAGACGATATCACCGATGCCGAATCGTTCCAGTTGTCCCGGGAGCTGGCGAAGAAAATCGAACAAGAGCTCACCTACCCCGGACAAATCAAAGTGACTGTCATTCGCGAGAGCCGGTATGTGGAGTACGCCAAATGAAGGTCCTGTGCATCGGCGATATCATGGGCGAGCCGGGACGACGGGCCGTAGCGCGTGCCTTACCGCGGCTGGTCTCGCAGCGTCGCGTGGATGTGGTTATCGGCAACGGTGAAAATGTCGCCGGTGGGTTCGGCATTACGCCGGACCTCGCCGACGAGTTGTTTGAGATGGGATTGTCGGTGATTACCACCGGCAATCATGCCTGGGACAAAAAGGAGATTTTGGACTATTTCCCCCGAGAAACGCGCCTCCTTCGTCCGGCGAATTATCCGGTCGGTGTGCCTGGCCAAGGGAGTGTGGTCATTGAGACCCCAGGGGGAGAACGAGTTGCGGTGCTGCAACTGATGGGGCGAGCCTATATGCCGACGATCGATTGCCCGTTTCAGGTGGGAAGACGGGAAGTTGCACGACTGAAGCAAGACACCCCGGCGGTCATCGTGGACATGCATGCTGAGGCCACCTCGGAAAAGATGGCCATGGGGCATTTCTTGGATGGCGAGGCGACGGCGGTGGTGGGGACCCATACGCATGTGCAAACCGCCGACGATCAGATACTTCCTAAAGGGACGGCCTATATCACCGATATTGGGATGACGGGTCCGCTACATTCGGTTATCGGTGTGAAGAAAGAGCTCGCGATCGACAAATTCTTGACGGGGATGCCTCGGCGGTTTGAAGTCGCCTCGGGCCCGTCGGTGTTTTCGGCCGTGTTGCTTGAGCTTGATGCACGCTTGGGGAAGGCGGTGGGCTTGGAACGAATCCGCCTGGTAGATTAGCGGTGCCACGCGGGGTAGTTTGAAGGAGACTCCCACGAATCTGCATACACCCTTATCCTTGACCGTTCGCGAGTCCGCGGTGCGACGGGTCTTCACCGTCTCGCAGTTGACCGGTCTTGTCCGCACCTCTGTGGAGACGGACTTCTCCGATGTATGGCTCGAAGGGGAAGTGTCCAACCTCCGCGCACCCGGATCCGGGCACATGTACTGCACCCTCAAAGATGACTCTTGTCAGATTCGGACCGTGATCTTTCGATCCACTGCCTCGCGTTTACGATTCGGACTGGAGGACGGCCTCCATATTGTCGCCCGGGGACGACTCACGGTGTATGAACCGCGCGGAGAGTACCAGATTGTGCTCGAATACGCCGAACCCAAGGGCGCAGGAGCTCTCCAGTTGGCGTTTGAACAGCTCAAGCAGCGTCTGACGGCGGAAGGGCTCTTCGATGTGGACCGCAAGAGGCCCTTGCCGCTGTGTCCGCGCACCATCGGTATTGTGACGTCGCCGACCGGCGCGGCGATTCAGGATTTGTTGGCCCTGCTCCGTCGCCGTTGCCCCAGTGTTCGCATCATCATTGCGCCGGTTCAGGTTCAAGGGCCCGAGGCAGCGCAACAAATCAGTGATGCAGTTCGCGGTTTAAATGAATTAGATGACATAGAGGTGATCATCGTCGGCCGAGGGGGCGGGTCATCGGAAGACTTGTGGAGTTTCAACGAAGAACTTGTCGTCCGTGCCATTGCAGCGTCAAGAGTGCCGGTTGTCTCGGCCGTCGGTCATGAAACGGATGTGACGCTCGCAGATTTTGCGGCCGATCTTCGAGCGCCGACGCCTTCTGCGGCCGCTGAAGCGGTAGTGCCCGTGTTGGCCGATGTTCTCGACAGGCTCAGGGAACTGGGCGCGCGATGCCACCAGGCAATCCGGCGACGCTATGGCGGCGAGCAACAGCGCCTCGACCTTATGTGTTCCCACTTGGCGCATATCCGTGTGACCATTCTGAAGGGAGCGCAGCGGGTGGATAGTGCCGTCCTGCAGATGACCTACGCCCTGCAGGCGGCCATGCAAGCCCGGCGAGAAAAGGTTCATGCTAGCTTCCACAGAGTGATGGCGAGCGGTCCACAGGCACAGGTGCGGCAAAGCTTTGCGGTTCTCCCGCAATTCACGTCTCGACTGCACAGTGTCATGCGCCATCACCTCGAGCGACGAACGCAAAAGATGCGGGCCTGTTCCGTCCAACTTAACCAATTGAGCCCTCTGGCAATCCTGGGTCGGGGGTACGGCCTGGTGGAGCAGGCTTCGACCCACCAAATCATCCGAAGCGCCGAGCAGGTAGCCGTTGGAGAGGACATCGTGGCTCGGTTAGCCAAGGGAAGTTTACAGTGTACCGTGAAGAAAACCATGTTGAATCATCCGGTTTAAAAACCCTCGGCGAGCCGTTATAATGGCGTCACGCGGAGATGGTTGTCCTGTAAGGAGTCGGTTGTGGCCGGAGTCAAGTTCGAGCAAGCTATGGCGCGGTTAGAAGCGATTGTGGGCGAGTTGGAGAGAGGCGACCTGCCGCTTGACGAATCATTGAGAATTTTTGAAGAGGGTATTCGCCTGTCAAAAAGTTGTTTGAAAGTGCTGGAGGACGCGGAGCGAAAAGTCGAAGTTCTTGTGCAAGACAGGAACGGCAAGAAGCAGCTGCGTGCATTTTCATCGGACGATGAAGCCGAGGGTGATGGCTCTCCGTTCTGATCGGTTACCCGTCAGCATTTGGCTTCCCATTTTCATGTGTCCTCACCTGCATGGCCGCCCGTCTGCCGGCTAAGGTACGTCTCGACTATCTCTTAGTGACGCGGGGCCTCGCCAAGAGTCGGGACGTGGCTGTCCGGATGATTCTGGCAGGTGCGGTCACCGTCGAGGGCTCGGTTGTCGACAAGCCGGCCAAACTCATACCTGTCGACGCGGTGATCGACGCCCGGACCACCAGTACGCGTTATGTCAGTCGGAGCGGCGAGAAACTTAAGGCGGCTCTTGATGCACGTCCCATCGACCTCCGTGGCGCCATTTGTCTCGACGTCGGCTGCTCAACCGGCGGATTCGTCGATTGCTTGCTGCAAGAGGGTGCCGCACGGGTATACGCGGTCGATGTTGGATACGGGCAATTCGACTGGAGGCTTCGCCAAGATCCTCGGGTGGTCTTGCTGGAACGAACGAACATCCGGTACGTCACTCCATCGACCATTCCCGACCCTGTGGCGCTGGTCGCCGTGGACGTGTCGTTTATCTCTTTGACCAAAGTCCTCCCCCCGTTACGTCCTTTGTTACAGCCACGTGCGCGCGTCATCACACTTATCAAACCGCAGTTCGAGGTTGGGAAGGGTCAAGTCGGACGGGGCGGCATCGTCAGAGACGATGCTCAACGGCAGCAAGTGCTGCAGAGGATCATCAACTTTGCACTGACGATAGACCTCCATCTCGAACTGTCTCTGAACTCCCCCGTCGAAGGGAAAAAAGGGAATCGGGAAATATTGGCAATTTTCGAGTTCAGACCGGGCCGGTGTGCTATCACTTAAAAGTCGATAACATTGCTGGGAGGGTGCATGAAAGTCTTAGTCACGGGAGGGGCAGGATTCATCGGATCTCATGTCGTTGATCGGCTTGTGGAGGAAGGGCACCAAGTTGTCGTTGTCGACAATCTTTCCACCGGAAAACGGAAGAACGTGAATCGTTCAGCCAGCCTGTATAAGTTGGATATTCAAGGCAGCCGTCTAGAACGTGTGTTTCGGAACGAGCGGCCCAACATTGTGATTCATCTTGCGGCGCAGATCAGCGTGCGCAAATCAGTGGAAGATCCGCTGTTTGATGGACAGGTCAACATTTTGGGAACCATGAATGTGCTCCAACAAGCGGTCAAGCATGGAGCGAGAAAAGTAATTTTTTCTTCTTCCGGGGGCGCGATTTATGGCGAGCAGGAAACTCATCCGGCACCTGAGTCACATCCCACCAATCCCATGTCTCCTTACGGCATTAGTAAGCTGTGCGGAGAGCATTACTTGTCTTATTATCAGCGCACCAGCGGCATACAGGTCGTCAGCCTCCGGTACGCTAACGTCTACGGACCCCGGCAGGATCCGGACGGAGAGGCCGGTGTGATTTCCATTTTTCTGCAAAAGATGCTGAACAATGAGCAGCCCATCATTAATGGGAATGGTCGACAGACCCGGGATTTCGTGTTTGTGGATGATGTGGTCGAGGCCAACTTGTCTGCAATGGGCCAACATTCTCAGGGAGTCTATAACGTCGGCACCGGGACGGAGACCTCGATCAATGAACTCTTTCGCATGTTGGCGAGTTTTACGGGGGCTTCTTGCAAAGAGGTGCATGGCCCCGCCAAGCCGGGTGAGCAGATGCGGAGCGTAATTGATTCCGCCAGAATCAAACAGGATCTTGGATGGGACTGCAAGGTCGACCTCTCCGAGGGCCTGAAACGGACGGTCTCCTTTTTCCGTGAACAGACAGGCTGAACGCGTCTAGCAGGCTGCGGAAAAACCCGGGTTGAATGAGACCGGTGCGCCCCAACCCTACTCACACGAGCCATCAACGCCCATTCGTAAAGGGGTGGCCTCCCATCGTGGCGGCCTGCTGGCGGCCCCTGCGCGCGCGGCGCAGCGTTGTCGGCTCATGTCGTGGCCTCCACCAGATTGCGCATCCGCACCAGGTTGTACACCGCCGCGGCGAAGGTGACCAGCCACCTGACCCGCTGCACGCCCAGGAGTTTGACCTTGCGCAGCAAGCCGACCGTCTTCAACCAGCCAAAGATCTCTTCGACTGAAATATTATGTTGGGAATGGACCTGGGAGTTCAACCGGTCAGTGCAACACTCACCTGTAGTTGTTCCGCCGGGGTTGC
>CAYQDJ010000007.1:0-66317 GCA_964416255.1 uncultured Nitrospira sp.
GTCAATGCGTGGCATACCGACGGGACCTCCGTGCCCGGATTTCCACCCAATGCGCGAGGCGTGAGCGGTTGCGACGCTCACTGTTATCTCGCCGGGGCTTACGATCAGAATGTTGCTCTCGGCGATTTCGATGGCGATGGCAAGGCCGATGTCATCGTTCCGCAGGACACTGCTTATCTCAGCATTCACAAGGGAACGGGCGAAGCATTCAATGCCAATTCGATGTTCAAGCCCCAAAAAGTCATCGGCGTGCGCTTCATGCATGACCTCGCGCTGGCCGTTCAAGGTTATGCCAACCACGAAGACACGGATCTGCAGGCGCATTTCACCAATACCGCCCCGGCCATCGCCGATATCAATGGGGATGGCGCTTATGAGGCAGTTTTCACGGGCAGCGTGCAGAATGCGTCCCAAACCGATCGCTTCAAAGGCGTGGGGCTCTGGGCAATACGATCGGATGCAAGTCGAATTCCCGGCTGGGAAGCGCCCTTCCATGCGCCTCATTATCTCGGTGGCTTATGGGATTCGGGCAACAACATCGTGGGTCTGACGAATCAGGTGACGATTGCGGACATCAATGCCACCAAACCGGGCCTCGAAATGATCTTTGCCGGATTCGACGGGCGAATTCATGCCGTTGCCGCAGACCGCACCGAGTTATGGCAAATGCAATACACCACGAGCACCGAGGTCTTTACGCCAGGAATCGTCGTGGCCGATTTGTCTGCCGACGGCATTCCCGAAATTGTCTTTGCGACCTATTCGAGTGCGGAAAACGGATCGGCGTTGTTCATTTTGGACGCCACGGGCAAAAAGCTCTTCGAGGAACCACTGCCCAATCGCGGATCCATGGCCGTTCCCACGCTCGCCGATGTGGATGGTGACGGCACGGTCGATATCGTCATCAGCTTGAAAGATGCGGTCGACAAGGTGGAGCTGGCGCGGATTTACCGAGTTCCCGGCTCGAAGACCAATTGCTTGCTCTGGCCGACTGGACGAGCGAACAATTTACGTAATGCGTGGGTGCCGAAGAAAAATTAGCTGACCGCGAGCATGGCGTCGGCCGGATTCTCGAGCGGCCGGTCCGCCGTGCCAGTCGATCTCGCCGAGGGCCAGCAGCCGCCGGACCAGGTCGAAGGCTGCCGTCTAGACGCACCACGCTTCCGCGTACCTCCTGTCCACGCCGTTGAGCCTCTTTCTAAGTCTTTCGTAAAGCTGAGGACTGACCAGATCCCATTTTCGTGAATGGGCATGGCGTTTTCGGGGTTCAGCCATACCTTTGGGTACACTCGGAAGCGAACGACAAAAGGGTCTTTTTCGGAGATGAAGATGGGAGTGTCATCGATAAACGGCCCCTCGAAGATTTCTAAGAGCCCACACCATCGGGATACTTTCGTGAGATAGCACACAAGAAGATCACCGGGTTTGATTCGCTCCGCCATACTTTTGTGGCGCAAGCGGAACCCTGAGATCTCGCGAGGTGAACGACTAAACGCCTCGAAAGTTTCCGCGGCTTATGCACAGAATCCGCAATCCGGAGGGGTCCCGCAAGTCTTTGAAATCCCGTGGAAGGCTATGGAGCCGGCGACCCGGATTGAACGGGCGACCTGCGGTTTACGAAACCGCTGCTCTACCAACTGAGCTACGCCGGCATCGGCTACAGAAGAAAGGAAAAACGCAGAGTGGTCCAGACCGTCAGTGGGGCATGATACCGGCCAGGGTGGGCACTGTCAACGCAGGAAACCAGCGTGCTCGGGCGTACGGACCCCGCCCCGCTAGATCATTGCCCGGGTCCGACCGGGGTCGGACGTTGTGAGGGAGCGGCTTCCTGCGATCCTGATTCCTTCTTGGCTTCCGGCGTTTGCTTGGCCGTGCTGCCCTTCGCCACTGGATGAATCCGCACCAGCGCTCCGTAGCCGGGCGGCGGGAGACACAACGGCTCCTGCTTGTTGCCATATTGTTCTCGGGCAATGCGATGCACCTGGCCTTGGGCATAGCGGCAAAGTTCCCATGCGGCGACGATCCCGTCACGATCCACATCGGCCGCCCCTTGGAGGCCGCGCAACAGCTGGTAGGTAAACAGGCCGTGGCCCGCCGCTTCGTAGTCGTGCGCCTCCTGGAGTCCTTTGTGGGCGACCATCCACATCATCTGGTCCTTGCGTTCCATGCCGACGGTCTCCCAGTCGGGCAATGCGCTGTTGGCCGGATCGACGCCGGGCGCCGGTTCGAGCGACACGTCGAACATGAGAATGGCCCGGTGGAGCGGTACGCGGGATAAGGATTCCTGTAACCGCCGGATGGAATAGAGCCGCGTCATGGTCGAGGTCGTGCCGTCGAACGGCACCAGCGACACGGCGCCGGTCGTGCCATCCACCACGGCCCGCCCCGCGAAAAACACATAGACGACGGTGGCGGGATCGGTGCGTTTGGGAATCCATTCGTCGAAGGTCTCGACCACGTCCTGTTTGAGGGCCCGGGCGTCGGTCAACACACGCACCCGGTCTTTCGGAATGCCGGCAATCGCCTGAAGGTACGCGGCGATCACCTCCGCATCGTGCCCGGCATACTTGACGGTCGGCACCTGTTCATCTCTGTATTGCCCCACCCCGATCGCCACGACCAGCGCCTTGGGCTGCTTGAGCGCCGCCACCGGTTTCGGGAGTTGATCCACGTTGGACAGCGGCTCGGCCGCCTCGGTTTTGTCCGGCTTGATGGTCACGGTAAACCGTTTCTCAGGAGCCGCGGCGAGCGGCGTGATGCTGCGGAGGGTCAACACCAACTCCGCTTTGAGCGGATCTTCGACGGTCCGCACCCGGCTGGTGCTCATCGTGCGCTTTACTTCTCCCGGCTTTAGGCTACCGAACGACAAGGGGGCGGGCGCATCCTCCATCAGCGCGGGCGTGCCGCCGACAAGGACCTCGACGCCATGCGCCTCGACCGCACCTTCGTTCTTGACTTCCACTTCGATGGTCAGCCATTCGTCGGGTTGAATCAATTGATCCCGGTTTTCGTCCCGTATAATAGTCCGAAACGTCACCGTCGCCGGTTCACCCGGCTCCGCTCGCACCGCCGCCGGGGGAGTCGATGCGGGGGGAATTGCCGGCGCGGGGGCCGCCTCCCGCATCTCCGATTTCGGCAAATCAGCCGGGGGCAGGTCGGGCGGCGCCGCTCTGTCCGCCGCCGTGCTGCGAGGTCTGGCCGACACGTTGGCCGGAAGCGACTTGCCGGGAGTTTGGTGCGCCGCGTATTCCCGCACGCGCACGGAGTCGGCCACCTGCTTGGCCATCCCTTCCGACACCAGGTCGACCGCCTGCTTGAGCACCGCCTCGAGACCGTTCACCTCGCAGGATTGTTCCGTGACCTGCACGTCGCCGCCGCCGGCGCTCTGCAGTTTTTTCTCGAATAAGACGGTCCCGTCCGCGTCGAAGAAGACCACCTGCAGACCCAGCGTGATCGTGGCGGGGTACGCCTTGGCAACCTGGCGAGGGATGGCCACATCGATGTGCTTGAATCCGAGCCCGACCTCGATCGTGCCTTCGGCCGTCGGCTGGTCGGACGCCGGCTCCATCGTCACACCGTGAAAGACGCGCCTGAGTTTCTGCTGAATGGCGTCAGACAACGGCTCGGCTAGCGAGAAAGATGCCGCGTCTCCGCAGGCGTTCTGGTATTGCGCCGAGGCGGTCGTCACCGTCGGCAACAGGCGGAGCGTCGGCGTGAGAGGAATGGGCGTGACATCGGCAAGCCGGTCGGTTCGTGTCGACCGGAAACAGCCCGAACAGAGCACCGCGAGCCACAGAAACAGCACGAGAACGGCGTATCTATGAAGATTTCGATAAACTCCTGCTGAGGCCATGTCCGGCATGGTAACGAACTGGTGTTGGTGAGCACAACAAGCGCTTGTCCGCAAATTGACAGGGCCCCGACCCTCGGCTAAGGTCTCGGCGTGATGAGCCCCCACGCGCGTCCCAGGTCCGGAGCGTCCGGTGTGCCGTGGCCCGCACTCGCTCGGCTCATTCGCCTTCAGAATCAGACGGGGACCTATCTGCTCTTGCTGCCTATCTTGTGGGCATTAGTCTTGGCGGCAAGGGGTGTGCCCCCCTGGCGCCTGACGGCCATTTTCGCGGCCGGATCGTTTCTCATGCGCAGCGCCGGCGTTATCCTGAACGACTTGGCCGACCGCCGCTTCGATCGGCAGATCGCCCGCACCAGAACACGCCCGTTGGCCTCCGGCGAACTGTCCAGCCGTCAGGCGTTGTTCCTGTTGGGCCTGTTGCTCTCGGCGGCCGCGGGGCTGCTCCTCTTCTTGGATCCGTTGGTGCTCCGTCTGGCGCCGGCGGCCCTCTTGCTGGCCGCCCTCTACCCCTTCTCGAAGCGATGGATTCATATTCCGCAGGCCGTGCTCGGCATGGCGTTCGGGTGGGGAACCGTCATGGCCTGGGCAGCCGTCCAGGGCCGCCTCGAACCCCCGGTCTGGCTGGTCTTCGGCGCGACGGTCACCTGGGCCATCGCCTACGACACGATCTACGCCCTGCAGGACCAAGAGGACGACCGCCGGATCGGCGTGAAGTCGGCCGCCTTGTGGTTTGGGTCCTCAACTTGGATCGCCGTCGCCGGCGCCCTCGGCGCCACGCTGGGCCTGTTGGCCCTGGCGGGGCGGATGACTGGTGCCGGACGGGTGTATTACCTCTTCCTGCTGGGAGTCGCTCTCTTTTTTGCCGTCCAGGTCGTCCAGCTTCGGGCCCCCATTGCTCCGCCACGGGCGTTTGCGATGTTCCGCGCGCATGTCTGGTGCGGCCTCGCCGTGCTGTTCGGGCTCTTGGCAGGATTTCTCGTTCCCTAACGCTGGACCAGGGACTCGAGACGGAGGGCATGGAATCCCGGGGGTCCTGACCGTCGGTCAAGCCACCCGGGTCTTGGCGTCATCTGAACTCAGTTGACCGCGGTACGGGCGGCGACCTCTTCGGTCTTGGTGGCACGGAGCGTCCCGAGGTAGACGGTCACGGCTTTGGCATCGGCGTCGCTCAATCCCAACGCCGGCATACGAGTTTCCGGCTTCATGGCCTGGGGGTTCTTGAGCCAGCGGTAGACCCATGTGCCGTTGAGTCTGAACCCGGCCCGATCGAGCGCCGGCCCGACTTTGCCACCTTCTTCTCCGATAGCATGGCACCCGTTGCAGCCGTATTTATTGACATAGAGACGCTTTCCCAGCTCGGCTTGTTTGGCCGCCTGCCCGGGAGCCACGGTCAGATCGGGGCGCTGCACATTCAGCCCTTTGCCCGGCCTGGTGGTGAAGTGAGTCATGGCCAGTTGGGCCGCATCGAGTTCCTGTTTCGCGGCGGCCATCGCCGCCTGTTCTTTCGCGTAGAGGGACTCATCGACCTCGACGTCCTTCTTGTCGGCCTCTTCGCTCGCCTTCTTTTCGGCCGCCTCATAGACCTGTTTGGCCTCGTCAAACTTCTGCTGCGCCGCGTGCTGGGCGGCTTCCAGTTCCTTCTTCCGGCCTTCCACGTTGAATTGCAGGTTCATGCCGTGCAGGCCTCGTACATGGCCCACAACGGCCCAGACCTCTTCTTCGGACAACGTGTACTTGAAGGTCGGCATGGTCGGCACGGCAAACTCGTCGTCGCCGATTTTGTCCCCATCGGGACTGGTGTCTTTCATGTCACGGGAGATCGTATGGAAAATTTCTTCGTCGCTGAAGGTGCTCATTTCCGATTTATTGGACAGGTCTTTGGGCTTGGGATCCGTCATGGACGCCCAATTGAAGCCTTCGTTCTGGCGCCCGTTTTCACCATGACAGTGCATACAGTAGTGGGCATAGAGCTCGTGGCCCATTCTCTGTTGCTCACTGGCACACCCGCCGGCCGCCATGGCCCACACCCCGATCAGGCCGGTGACCGCCCCCCATACCTGCAGCCTCGCCGCTTTCATGCCGCCTGCCCTTTCTTTAACTTGCGGATCAACACGAACTGGAAGCCCGCCGCCAACCCGACCGCCAGGGCCGCATAGAGATAGGCGGAATAGTCCGCGGGCGGATCCGCTCTGAAATACCACCAGGAGGACACGGCCGTGCGCGGGCCCTTCGCTCGGCGCTCGACGGTCGCGTCTTTCTTCCCGTCCCACACCGCAAACGCGATATTGATGAATTCACCGGGCTTGACCTGGGCGTCGGCCTCCGGGTGATCCGTGACCAAGGGTCGAGAAAAGACCACCTTCCAGGTCCCATTGGAGAACACCCCTTTGGCTTTGACATCCTGGTGGTCCTGCACTTTCAGCGTGCCGAACCCCTGGGCGTTCATATCGACCGCCTTGTTGTCCTTGTTCTTCCAGAACCAAATATTGACCGGACCACCCTCGACCTGGAGCATCGGCTGCCCATGGGCAAAATGCGCTTTCTTGTCGCCGACCATGAATTCAAGCGCCGCCGCATCATCCGGGTCTTCCGTCGGATCGGCATATTCCAACAGAATCGCCAACTGGGTACCGTCGTGCAGCGCCCGCACCTTGACGTCCCTCACCGTCGCTTCTTGTATGCGGTTTTGCCAGTGCACTTGCGGCGAGAGCGGAAACTGGGACGGCGAGACGCTATTCCAGGCGGCGTCGGTCGGGTCGTCCGGAAGCGCCCCCGTGACCGCGGCGGCACGCACCGCGACGCTTTCGCTTTCCTGGGCCGACCCCGTCGCCGGCGTCATCAATCCTATGAGGATGAGGGTCCAGCCGATGACCGGCCGATAGCCGAGGTTTCGATGAAACACCATGATTCCCGCCCCCCTCTTCGCTGGCCGACCCAGAGCGGCGCCAGTACCCTTCACGTTCGCCGTTGCGCCGAACACCCAGAAAGCCGCCTGACGAAGCCCGTGCAACCCGCCGACCCCCGCGTCACCGGCCAAGTCTGTTGTGGTCATGCGGTCTATTCCCATGTTCGCGGTGATTGATGCGCGCCGTCGTATTCACCCATGATGATCTTCCAGATCCACTCGTCCGGCAGTTCGACTTCCCAACGCGGCATGGCCGATTTCCACGGCATCCCTTCGATGGGGAGCCCCACCCCGCCCTTTTTGATCCGCCAGAAGAGATAACTTTCCTGCAGCATGGCGATGGTCGTGGGATCGGCAAAATTGGCCGGCGGCGGGTTGAAGCCGCGCGCGGCCGGGCCCTTGCCGTCAAAATTACCGCCGTGGCACGGAGAGCAAAAGGCGGCGTAGAACCCCTTGCCCTGCATGATGTTCTCCGGGGTTTTGGCCACCGGGTTGGATAGGCCGGTGTATTCGCCGGGCGGCGCCGGGTGAATGGTCCGGTTTTCGGCCGGCGGTTGATCGCTAAGGGCCGTGCTGCCATAGGTTTGCCAGCCGACCAAGAGCGGAAACAAGAGGAGCACGGCATATCGCGCCGTTTGCAAGGCCCCGATCCCTTCCCCGGTGAGGAAGCGCTGGATCGGCCCCCAAAAGGCATCCTTCGATTCACCGCTCAACGTGGCAAAAATCACAATGCCCGTGGTCGTGAGCATGAGATAGAGAAAAATCAGGCTGGACGGCAGCGGGGCGGACCCGGGAATATTCGGCACAATAAACTTGAGGATCAAATAGATGACCCCGATGAGAATGAGCGGCTTGACTAAAGGCCCTCCCATACGTTTCCTCCTCAGCGCACCTGCGCCACTGCGACCGGACCGGCCTCGGCGGCCTTGACCGGGGCAGTGGGCGCCTGCGACGGCATTTCCAATTCAGATGGATCGACCGAAATCGGCTCTCCGCTCATTTGCTGGAGGAAAGCGATGACCGACAAGATTTCGTTTTTCGAGAGGCCGATCGGGTTTTTGTTGATGTAGGGCATCCGGGCCGGATACTCCTTGGGCGGCCCTTCATGCCGGTAATCAAGGTAAATATAGGCTTGCGGCTGCGTCAGGCTTTCATAGAGGAATTCCCGCCGCAATTTCGCCCCGATGCCCTTTAAGTCCGGACAGCGGGCGGACTCGCTGGGCCCGATGGAATGGCAGAGGGCGCATTGGCCCTTGCTGAAGAAAATCTTCTGGCCGATCGCCGCCATGTCGGCCGGCGTCTTGATGCTCGCGATGTCGATGCTTTCCTCGGCGGGCGGCAGCGACGCCATCTGCGGCACTGCCAACGCGACCAAAGAGAACAAGCCCAGCACGATCGCCACGAATCCCATCACGCGGACAAACTGGGCACGGATGAATAAGAGAATAATGACGCCGGACCCCACCACGGAAAGACCGATCAACTGCAACATGGCTACTTCACTCATAGCACCCCTCTGAGCTAGAAGACCGCGTTAGCCCTGCTTGTCCATTGTCGGCGATCCGCCCGCCATCGCCGGCAGCGCTCCAGGCGCGAGATCCTTCTTGGCTGCGCCGTGCACAGCCTTGCCCTTGTCCCCCATCGTGGCCACCCAGAAGATAAAGGCCACCAAGAGGCAGAAACAAAACGTGTTCAACGCCATGAAGGCCGCGGCATACCCGAGCGCCGGAGAAAACGCATATTGAGAGGAGTCTCGCATGACGCCGTACACATGCCAGTGAACGCGCGACGACGACCGGGCGTAGCCCATCAACGTCATCAGCAGAATCACCATGATCGCGTTCAGGACCAGCGCGTATCCGGCTCGGGGCGGCATTTTCCCCCAGACCATCTCCGTCGTCGTCCTCGCGCTCTTCAACAAGAGCGCCGTCAACGGGGTAATCGTCAGCATGACGAACAGCACGATGAGCACTTGGGACGTCGAAAAATAATTGATCCGGACGATGGCCGGCACGAAATAGCCCCACACCCCGAGCACGACGACCACGATGCCGGCGACGATGAGCACCGCCCCCATGACCGCTTTGGCCAGCTTGGCCCAGGTGGCGGTTTCTTCCTTGCCTGCCCGCCAATACATAATGAAACTCATGAACGTGACCAGGATCATCAAATTCGACACGGTCATTTTCGCGGACATGACGCCGAAGACCCCGAGAAGAGGGTGGTGGGTGCCGCCCATCTTTCGGGCCTCTTCGAGACTGGCCACGAGCGAGTGCGGGGTCATCCAGACGCCCAGACAGAGCAGCAAGATGATCAACATCGCCATAATGGGCCGGCGATACCGCATTTCGGAGCCGGGAATGCGGTGGGTGATCCCGAGCCAAAAATAGTAGTTGGATCCCAAGAACAGCACGCCGATCAGCATCGCCTGCAGAATGAACAGCCAGGACAGGAAGCCCCCCATGAGCGTGATCCCCATCTGCTGGTTGTACTGATAGATCTCGCGCATGAGCCAATACCCGGCAAAGGGCAACGGGAGGAGGCCAAAGACGCCGATGAAATTGCCGACGTACCCCATCCAATCATAATGCTCCCGCTCGTCCGCTCCTTTGGCCGACAGATACCGGAGGCCCGCATAGGCGCCGCAAATGTAGCCGCCCAATACGACGTTTGCAATCAGCCGGTGAATGTTCACCGGCCACCAGGTCGGATTCCAGGTCGCCGCCCAGGCGCGCTGTAAGTCCGTGCCTTCGGCGATGACCACGGGGCTGGCCTGGAACGTGGCCCAGGAGTTGGGAACGATCATGATAAAGAACGCGAACACATTGAGCAGGAACCCGAGAAAGAGGTGGAATCCCTTCATCCTGCCTTCCGACATCGCGTCCCACCCATACCAATAGAGATAGAGGGTCACGGTTTCGAGCAGGAAGAGGAGGCAATAGACGAGGAACGACGGGAAGAAGACATCCGTGAGGTAGGCCATCAACTTCGGATAAAATCCGATCAGCATGAACAGGAGGATGCCGCCGAAGAGGGCGGTCGTCGCATAGGACGAACTCAGCAGCTTCGTGAACTCTTTGGCCAACTTGTCATACCGCTTTTCCCCGGTTTTCCACCCGACGATCTCGCAGAGCCACGCAAAGATCGGCACCCCCAACACGAACCCCGCAAGCAGCAAATGCAGCTGGGCGATGATCCAGATCATGTTGCGGCTGCCGATGAAGGGGATATCGCGATAGGCCGTTGCGGTGCCGGCCGCGGCGTCGGCGGCCAAACCCGGGACGGGCAGGCTCAGCAGACCGGCACAGGCCAAGAGACCCGCCAACGCCGCGGGCGACGCGCCGATCGTGCGAAGAAGGTTCTGAATCAGTCCACCCCTGTGTATCATGGATCTCACCTCTTCGTTGCCCCCTCTCAGTGTCGCCACCCGGCCGTCACTGTAACAGCCGTCCAGAGGCGGAGCCCGCGGGGCGGCCCCTCTCCGGCAAACCGGGACGTTTAGGGTTTCACTCCGGCCGGATCCTTCCCGGCGTCTTTCCCGGCCGCTTTCGCCTTGCCGGACTTTCCTTTCCCCTTGGCCGATTCTTCCTCGGCTTTCTGTTTTTCGATCGCCTCGACCTGGGCCGTCAACTTGGCAATGGCCCGCTCATTCTTATTCAAGGATTCGAGAGGCCTAAACGGCCGTTGGACCTGTTTTTCTGGCGGGGCACAGCATTCATGGGGATGCGGCGTGCTCACCGGCAGCGCCGCCCAAAACAGGACCGCTAAGACGGCCCCGGCCGCGGTCACGGACGTGAGCATTAATCCCTGGTCTGCCGGCACCCGCATCAGATCCCACCGGGCGACGATGCGCTCGTACTTCTCCGAGACCGGCCGCGCCTGCTTCGTTTCGCCACGGACGACACGACCGATCAAGGCCACCCCGATGAGGAGAAGCACTATCAGCACCGCTGAGGCGACGCTGCCCCAGAGCGCTAGCTCGATCGTGATTCTTTCGGCAATGGGGATGTGTGTGAGCCATTCCGTTTCGAACAGCGCGTGCGTGAGAGAGATGGCCGTCTCCGTGACCATACTGACCACCCACCATAACAGGGGCAGATAGAGGGCGCCCATCATGGCGCTCTTCCACCAGAGCGAGAGCCCAAGCCCGTCGGGCGGCTCGAGTTTCAGGCGGTCAAGGAAGAACGTCCGGCCCACGACGCCGAACGCCCAGATATCAATTGGCATACACAGCAGAAACAAGAGGCCAAGCCCGACCCCTTCGCCGAATTGGGCATCCACGAGCATCATGAGGATAGGCGCGGCGAACACCGTGACCGGACTGGCCAGGATCATCAAGAATCCGAGTCCCAGTCGAGTCTCGAAATGAATCATTCCAAAGGCCAGGAACAAAAGCGCAAAGGCGAGCTTGACGGGAAAGCCGGTCCAAAAGGTGGACCAGAGTACAGGGAGGCCCAGCCGTAAAGAGGAATGCCGATCGGTCATGATTTCCCTGGTCTTGCGGTCCGCGCCGGAGTCCTAATCCAAGAATTCTCTGTTGATAATGGCGGACACGGTAAAAATCAGGATGGTCGTCATCACCACGATCCATCCGATCAAGGCCACCGGACGCTTGAAGATATTGCGCTCGGGGTCGCGATCGATAAAGGGCAGCGCCGCGAGCAGCGCCATAAATGCGCCGGGCAGCGCGATGGCCCCCAAGAACTGTCCGAACTCGCCGGAGAAAATCTTGAGGCGCAGCAACTGGAACAAGAAGAGAAAATACCATTCCGGCTCCGGGTGATAGTCACCGGGGTCGGGCGTGGCTTCTTCCAAGAGGACCACCGGCTCCCAAAACGCCAGGACACAGATGGTCAGGAACACCGTGACCATTCCCACGATGTCTTTCCAAATCTGACGGGGAAAGAAATAATCCGTCTTGGCCTTCAATTCATCCGGCGTGCCGCGGAACGGGCCGGCCGGACCGGCCTTTCTAAATAAGAACAAATGGAGCCCGGCAAGCCCCATCAAGGCCGCCGGGAGGATCATCACATGGATGACAAAAAAGCGACTCAAGGTCATTTGTCCCGGCGTTGGCCCTCCCTTGAGGAAGCGCGCCATGAAATCCCCGAACAGAGGGGTCTTGTCCATGATTTCGACGCCGACGGTGGTGGCCCAATAGGCCCGTTGATCCCAGGGCAGCAGATAGCCGGTGAACCCGAAGCCCATGACGATGCCGAACAGCGCCAGCCCGACCAGCCAGATCAGTTCCCGCGGACTCTTATAGGCGCCCCACAGGAAGACCTGCGACATGTGCGCGAAGACGCAGACCACCATCGCAGTGGAGCCCCAAAAGTGATAACTCAACAGGAACCATCCGTAGTCGACGTCGTGAATGATGTACTGGGTGCTGGCGTAGGCATGGTCGGCGGTCGGCACGTAATAGAACATCAATAGGATGCCCGTCACCGCCTGCATGATGAAAATGAACAACAAGACGGACCCGAAGATGTAGGCCCACCGGGACCCACCGGGCACCGGCTCGTTGAGCATCTTGGCTTGCATCGTCTTGAGGCCGACACGCTCATCGACGAAGGTTATGACTTTTTCCAGGACGGTCGGTTGTGAACTGGTGGAGGGGGCCTGTTGCATGGTGCTCAAATAATCCTGATTTGCGATTTGGTACCGGCTTTGAATTCCATATCGATGATCTGGACGTCGCCGGCGGGCGACACTTTGATCGGCAGCGAATCCAAGGGTCGCGGGGCCGGCCCGTCCAGGACTTTTCCGGACGCGTCATAGATGCTCAAATGGCACGGGCAGAGAAACACCTGTCCCAAGACTTTATGCTGCCGCCATTTGTAGCCGCACCCCAGATGCGGGCACTTGCCGGAATAGGCGATGTAGGGGACGTCTTTCTTGTTGGTCCAGAGGGACTTGCCGGTGGCATCACGGAACTCCATGTCTTTGCCTTGGTAGATCTGGTCCAACACCGCCGGGGTGGCCTTGAGGATCCACACATTCTTTTCAATCTCAGCCTCGGGCATGTAGGCTTCTTTGACCATGCGTTTGTACTTGAACTGCACGCCGATATCTTCCTGCTTGATCTTGCCGACATTGCCGATCTTGAGCCATCCGTTGTCGAAAGGCGCGTACATCGGCTTCATCAGATACCGCAGGACGGGATAGGCGATCGGCAACCCGATCAGAAAGCCGATGACGTGGGTCAAGTTCATGAAAAACGTGCGCCGCTTGACGCTCTTCTCCAGTTCGGGGAAGGGCACCAGTACTTCGCCCGGCGTCACATGGATCTTTTCCTCCAGATGCGCGATCTCGACTTCGTGTGTGCTGACGTATTCCGCACGCTGAAAGGGGGGGAGCGCGACGACGTCCGCCGAGAGCCCCTGCAATTCGACCAGCGAATCGGCGACGGTGTGCACCTGGCCCATGGCCACCTGCCGCTCGCCGCTTCCCTCGACAAACACCACGATGTGGCTGATCTCATGGGTGAGCGGGTCCACGATGACCTTGGTCACTTCGCCGATGTCGCGGTCCTTGCAGCGGACCCTGGATTTCAACTTGGGCTGTATCATTATTTCATCTTGATGGGCTTGGGCGTGTTGACCGACGAATCCTTGAAAGTGGCCAGCCATACGGACAGGGCTTCCACATCTGATTGCTCCATGAGATCTTTATACTTGTCCGGCATTTTCCCCTTTTCGAACTCTTTGTCGAACCCTTCGGCCTTGTACGATTTCGGGTCGAGAATCTTCACGGCGATCTCCTCGGCCGTCAACAGCGAGCCGATGTTGTCGAGCTCCGGGCCTCGCTTTTTGCCGCCCTCGCCCCGGAGCTTGTGGCAGTTGTAGCACTCTTGCAACTGCCACTGGTCCTCGCCGAGTTTCATAATGTCTCCGCCGGCGGCGGTGGTGGTCGCGGGAGGCGCGCCGGATCCCCCGGCCGCTTGTGCGGCAGGAGCCTGATCGCCGCCCAACGCCTTGATCCGTTCGGCCAGCGCTTTGGCCTGCTCATCCAGCGCTTTCGCGCGCGCGATCAATTCCTCGGCCTTCCCCTGCTCGGAAGCTTTGCGCTTCGGCGCCAGAATTTTTTCGATCTTGCCCTTTTCGTCTTCCGGATCGTATTGGGGCCACAGGGAGGCGCCGGCGATGTAGACCGTGCAGAGAACGACATAAAAGACGAGCAGCGCCGCGACCGCCTTCACACCGCTCATCGGCTTCATGCTGGGTGCGTCAAGGACGAGGAACACGATCGTGCCGAGAACGGCATAGCCGAAGAAGAGCCAGCGAAACACCGGAGGAAACTCCAGCGTCATCGTCGTGACCCAGAGACCCGCTCCCACCGCCAACCCGATGATGATCTTCAACAGTGCTTTGCCCATAACGTTCCTCGATCGCCTCCATCAAGTCTGGAACATCGACGGGACCATCCTCACTTGGCTCCGGCCGGCACCGGGCTGCCTTCGGGCACGGAACTCTTGACCGGCGACGTGCGCAACGTGACCAGGATCGCGAAGCTCACGACCGCATAAAAGACCACGGTAATGGCGGTGATCCACCAGCCTGAATAGGCCAATGTCGGCGTATAGGACTCCGCCGTGAAGTCCGGAAGCAGGTTGTACACATGGAAGTACTTTCGGAGCAACGACCGCACCGCTCCCATCAAACCCATCGTCCAGATGGCGCTGAAGGCCAGGAAGATCAGGACAAATTGCGAGGCGAAATCAATGCGCCCCCAGATGATCGTTCCCTGGGTCACCGCGCGATTATAGATGACGTAATTGACGACCGTGACGAACACCAACGTAAAGGCCGCGGAGTTCTTCGCCGGCATCAGGGCCAGGAAATTCCACTCCGACGGGAGTTCCAACTCGGCGACGAGTTTGGCCCCCGTGGGAACGAACCCATGCGGGGTCATCCAAATGGCATTGCCGACCACCACCATTAAGAAGCCGATTTTAATGACGGTGAAGGAGGACACGGTCACGGGGATGAACCGTCCAAGCACGAACGGGGCCAGCACCATCGGGATCAGAAACACGAGGGACATGGGATCCGGCACCGGGTAATCCGTCAGCACCTTGGTCATCACGAGCGGCAGTGCAATCATGATGAGCGGAGCCAGGATGGTCATCCGCACCCGTTCGACGCCCTCGATGCGTTTCATGCTGAGCCAGATGTAATAATTACTGGCCAGGAAGATGAGGCCGACCATCGCCCCTTGCATTTCGAAGAACATCGAGAGTTGGTCCGCCATCATATAGGGGCAAATCGACGCGTCGTAGTCGCAGAGTTCGTACGCCAGGAGATACCCCATGAACGGCAGGAAGAGCAGGGCGCCGACCCCGATCATATTGCCGACGAACCCCATCCAATCGTAATAGGATCGCTCTTCCTCCTTATCCGCTCCCATGTACATGTAGGCGGCGATCAACCCGGCGACGAATCCGCCGAAGGTCACGTTCCCGACCAGGCGGTGGAGATTGAGCGGCATCCAGCTGTAATTAAACACCTTGTCCCACAGGGTGGCCGTGGCCAAGAAGTCGGCCGGTGAGACCCCTTCGGCTTTGACGGGAGTATTCATGAACGACGTGGGTCCGTCGATCACAAACAGGGTCACGGTGCCGATGATATTGAGCAGCACCCCCAAGGCAATGTGCCTCGCCTTCTTGTTCCCCTTCCACGCGTCCCAGGTATAGAAATACACGTACAGGACAATCGTCTCCGCGATGAACAACAACGGGTAGACGACGGCAAAGATGAGAAAGAAATGATTGATCAACCAGGTAGTGAACTGGGGATAGGTGGCGAGCAGCACAAAGATGAAGAGGCCGCCGGTCAAGGCCGTCATGCTGTAGAGGATCACCGTGACTTTGGTGACCTCTTTGGCGAGCCGATCGTAGCGGGGGTCCTGTTTGCGGTATCCGAGCCATTCCGAGATCACGACGAAAATTGGTGCGCCCAAAATGAACCCGGCGAACAGGATGTGGAGTTGAGCGACGATCCAGACGGCAGTCCGATTCCCCGTATAGGGAAACTCGACGGGAGGCGCACTGGCCGTCTGCGCATACGCCACCCCGCCGAAGACTGCAAGAAGCGCAAAGAGAGCCAAGAGACTGCGCTGCCAGGTTTTCATGATGTCTCGCCGCTCCTCCTCCTAGAGTGAAAAAACGACTACTTGCCTGCGGGGGCTGCCGCCGGAGTCGCAGGGGTTGCCGCCGGAGTCGCCGCGGCTGCGGGAGCGGCACCCACGCTGCCCGCATCGACCCACGATTTCTTCTCCACGTCCCAGCCTTTCCCGGACAGTCCGAAGCTGCGCTCGAACAGGACCAGCTTCCATCGATCTTCCTCGGACAACTTGCTCTTCCAGGCCTTCATTTTGGTATTGGGAACCCCTTCGGAAATCCGCCAAAACCAGACGGAATCGGAGTACAGGCCCATCCGCTCCTGCACACGGAAATCGCGCGCCCCGGCCTTGACCGGCTTGCCGTCCTTGCCGTGACAACTGGCGCAATTCACATCGGGGTTGGTCTCGCCGATAAAAATCTTTCGCCCCTCTTCCATTTTGGCGGCATCTGTCCACCAAGCGGCCGGCATATGCTTGTCGGCATACTCCGCCGGGGCCGGGGGCGGCGGGACGATCGGCCCCTCACCTTTTTCTCCGCAGGCCGCAAGCGCCCAGCCGAGACTCACGACTCCCAATCCCACCATGACCCGCCGCAGATTCGGTTGCTTCATAATGATTCTCCGTTCCTTAGTTAGACCTGACGACCGTCCGCTCATCAACACCATCGTTGAATCGGGGTTCAGACGACAGCAGGCAGAAAAAAAACGCTTTCACCGGAAGGTCGAGAGCCTTCAGACAAAAGCGCACCCATGACTTCTTGTCTTGAGACCAAGACTCGCTCCACGCCTGACCAATCCACTCACGGATCCGGCGAGGTGCGCCGCCCTGCCCCACGGACCGCTGTGTTTATTTTGTTCGCCGCCCCTGCCCTTTCTGCCCCTTCTCCCGCTTCGTCTTCTTTTTCCGCCAAGCCCGGTATAACTTGCCGCCGAGCACCCCTCCGGCACCGACCACTGCAATCCCCACCGTGGACAGAAACCACATCGGGGGAGCGCTGGGATCCTGAATGCAGCCGCTTCCAAAATTGACGTGGAGACGCCGCTCGGCTTCCAAGTCCTTAGGATCGAACTGCACCTTGTGGTGTTGTTGCTCCCCTCTCGCCTCCACAAAGAGCGGATCGCCCAGATTGTCGTTGTGCAGATGGAAGATTGCCTTATAGTACCCATCTCCATCGGTCGTGACCGTCTGACCGTAAGAGATCCTCGTGTCTTTGACAAGAACCTCGACGTTGGGACTGCCTTTCCCGTCCGCCCCGCACACAAACCCTTCAACCGTGAACCGATGATCGGCCTCGTGCGTGGCCAACAGAGTAGCGGGAAGGAAGAGGAAGAAGGACGCACCGGCGACGATAGGAACGGTGTGTTTCCAGAAGCCGGGAGCCCTGACTCCTTTCCATGTCACTCTCTGTGCCAGTTCCTTTTCCGGACAGATGACCGATCTGAAGACCAACGGCCACAGCCGATTTTAAGGCGGACCTATCTAACATAGCCCCTATTCTTTGTCAATCAGCGCAGAGGGCGAAGCCTCACACAATCCAGCATTTTCAGCTTGCGGGAGACGACGAAATAGGAAGGCGGCCGTGGGTGTCCAGGGAGAGGGAATCGAATGGGGCCAGCCGATCAGAGATGTCCGCGCGCCTGCGCCTTGGCGGCAAGTCGGTCCGCTTCCGCCTTACGCTCCGTCTCTTTTTTGGCCACCCAGGCTTCCCACGATTTCCCCGAGGCGGTGTCTTCACCGGAAAATGCAATCGCCACGACCTCGACGTAGCGCAGCCGGCGAACGTCGGACCGACCGGCCGGGAACAGTTCCAGCCACGACCCTTGTTCGTCCTGTGCTCGATTAAAGAGATATCCGACGACGGAGTCCCCGGAGGTGAGTTGGATGGTGACATCGCCGCGATAATCGAAGGCCAATTCCACCGCCTGAGTCAACTCCTCCATGGATCGTGGCCTGAAGAGTCGGCCCTCCAATGAACTGGAGGCTCCATTGAGGCTGTGGTTCTTGAGATCAGTCATCACGACCTACCGAACAGGGTTGTGCGGCCGCCGGAGCGTCAATGGCCCGGAGGAGGGTTTATCTGGAGGTCGGCAACAATGTCAGCTTGACCGTCCGGCTGAAGCCGGACATGGTGCCGAACGTGTCTTCCACAGCCGAAGCTTCATACCCGCAATGCACCATGCAATCGGCGCATTTTTCATTGCGGCTGCTTCCATAGGCGTCCCAGTTCGTGCTCTCCATCAGGTCACGGAACGTCTTGGCATACCCTTCCTGCAGCAGGTAGCAGGGTTTTTGCCAGCCAAACACGTTGTAGGTCGGATTCCCCCACGGGGTGCATAGATAGTCTCGGCGCCCCATGAGAAACTCCAGAAAGAGTGGCGATTGATTGAACCGCCATCCGGCCTTGGGTCTGCTCAAGATTCGCGTGAACAGTTCCCGCGTGCGTTCCCGCTTGAGGAAATGCTGTTGATCCGGAGCCTTATGGTAGCTATACCCCGGCGAGATCATCATGCCTTCGACCCCTAGCGTCATCATGTCGTCGAAAAATTGGCGGACGCGTGCGGGGTTCGCATCGTCGAAGAGGGTCGTATTCGTCGTCACGCGATGCCCGCGCTTCAACGCGGCCTTGATGGCGCGCACGGCGACGTCATACACCCCGTCTCGACACACGGCAAGGTCATGCTCCTCCCGAAGGCCGTCCATATGCACGCTGAATGTCAAATACTGAGACGGCCGATAGTCGTCAAGCTTGCGCTCCATGAGGATCGCATTGGTGCACAGATAGACGTAGCGCCGTTGGGCCACCAATCCCTCGACAATGGTGGCCATCTCCGGATGGATCAGCGGTTCCCCGCCGGGAATGCTCACGATGGGCGCGCCGCACTCTTCCGCGGCCGCCCAGCACTGTTCGGGCGTGAGCCGTTTGTCGAGCACATGATCGGGATACTGGATCTTCCCGCACCCGGCACAGGCCAAATTGCATCGAAACAACGGCTCGAGCATGAGCACCAAGGGATAACGCTTCACGCCCTTGAACTTCTGCGTGAGCACATACTTGGTCACCGTATACATCTGGGAAAGCGGTACGGCCATCCCTCTCTCCTTCCAATTGAACTGTAGATTTGGCTGCGATCAACAGCGCGAGTTTGGAGACGCCAAATTTCGGCGAATCTTAACACCAGTCCGTAGGCAGGTCAATTTACATGGACCGCACCGCCGCGCGGACTGTCTCGGAATGTGCAGCCGGCAGGAATGTGATGGAGGCGCCGGGCGGGTTCGAACCGCCGCATCGCAGTTTTGCAGACTGCTCCCTTACCACTTGGGTACGGCGCCATGAAAATCACACGATTATAGCGGGCCTTCTTCGCCCTTCTCAACAAGAACAATAAGAACAATGGGAGAGGGCGCTTTTGGAAGAGACGGGCTACCGACTCGGCAGGACCGGGATTTCACGGGTGAGGGTGGAGGGGGGATCGGCCGCGGGATGGCTGGGCTCCCATTGAGCACCATCAGTTGAGGCGCCCCCATCGGACCCATGCTTCGCTTCCCTTTCTTTGGCAAGCAGCTCCACTTCTTCGATCAGCGTCTCCATGAGCTGATCCATCGGTACCTTTCGGACCAGTTTGCCCTGTTTAAAGAGAATCCCCTTGCCTTCGCCTCCCGCGATGCCGATATCGGCTTCTTTGCCTTCGCCGATCCCGTTCACGACGCAGCCGAGGACCGACACATTTAATGGGATTTTGATATGGCCGAGCCTCTTTTCCAGCTCATTGGCCAGGCGCACCACGTCGATTTCCACTCGGCCGCAGGTGGGACAGGCAATGACGTTGATGCCCCGATGGCGCAACTCCAACGATTTGAGAATTTCAAACCCGACCTTGACTTCCTCGACCGGATCGGCGGCCAGCGACACACGTAGTGTGTCGCCCACGCCTTGGGACAACAGCCAGCCGAGACCAATGGCCGACTTGACCGCACCCGTCATGGCGGTCCCCGCTTCGGTAATGCCGATGTGCAATGGATAATCGGATTGCCGGGAGAATAACCAATAGGCGTCGATGGCGTGGTGCACGTCGGAGGCCTTCAGCGAGACCTTCAGATTCGTGAAGCCCACGTCTTCAAGCGCACGCACCGCGTTCAAGGCCGACTCGGCCAGGGCTTCGGGGGAGGGCCAGCCGTATTTCTCGAGCAACGGCCGTTCCAGCGATCCGCCGTTGACGCCGACCCGGATCGGGATGCCCCGCTCGTTGACGGCCTTGATGACCTCCTCGACTTTCCACCAGGCCCCGATGTTACCCGGATTGATGCGCACGCAATCGACGATGGCCGCGGCCTTCAGGGCAAGACGATGGTCGAAGTGAATGTCGGCAATGAGGGGGACGGTCATCCCCGCCTTGATCTTCGGAAGGGCCGCCGCCGCTTCGTCGTCGGGCACGGCCACACGGATCAGCTCGCATCCCACTGCTTCGAGTTGCCGAATTTGAGCCAGGGTCGCGTCGACATCGCGGGTATCGGTCGAACACATGGACTGGACCGACACGGGCGCATCGCCTCCGATGTTGACCGTCCCCACGGCAATCTGTCTCGTTTTTCGCCTGGTAATGTGCATCAGCGCGCCTTGGATCAGCTCCGTTGGGACTAACTCCCCTGCTCATCGCCATGCGGGAGATGACCCAAGCCTGAGGCCACGCCGACCCCTTCGTGCGGGGACACCGGGGCTTTGCTGATCAACTCCTTCACGCTTTGATAGATCCCTTCGGCCGTGAGCCGATACCGTTCCCGCAACAAATCCTGCGGTCCTTGCTCGATGTACCAATCCGGCAATCCAAGAATTTTGGTTCTCACGTCGGCCACCCCGGCATCGGAGAGCGCTTCGAGCACCGCCGAGCCAAACCCGCCCATTCGGCACCCTTCCTCCACGGTCACGAGATAACGAACGCCCTTGGCCACGTCCACGATCAGATCACGATCCAGCGGCTTGACGAAGCGGGCATTGACGACCGCCGTCGACACCCCCTCCCGGCTCAACCGTTCCGCGGCTGCGACCGCCTGCCAGACCGACACACCGACCGCGACGATGGCCACGTCCGTCCCGGTCTTCAGCAGCTCGCCGGTGCCGATAGGGAGGGCTTCAGGAACCGGATCCATCGTGACGCCGAGACTCACGCCGCGCGGGTAGCGGACGGAAATCGGGCCATCATACTGCACACAGGTTTTCATCATGTGCTGCAGCTCGTTTTCGTCCTTCGGCGCCATCACGACCATGTTCGGCACGTGGCGGAGGAAGGCATAATCGAACGCGCCATGGTGGGTGGTGCCGTCTTCCGCCACCAGCCCCCCTCGATCGATACACAAGACGACGGGGAGGTTCTGCGTGGCCACGTCATGCACAACCTGATCGTACGCACGTTGGAGGAACGTGGCATACATTGCGACCACCGGTTTCAGACCCTGCACAGCCAGGCCGGCGGCGAACGTTACCGCGTGCTGCTCGGCGATGCCGACATCGTAAAGGCGATCGGGGAATTCCCTCTCGAACGCCGTCAGACCGGTCCCTTCGCACATGGCCGCCGTTATGGCCACAATGCGGCGGTCCTCGCGAGCCAGCTTCACCAGCGAGTCCATGGCCACTTGGGTGTACGAGGGACGAACCGCCTTTTTCGCAGGGGCCCCGGTCTCCCGCACGAATGGGGGACAGGCATGGAACCAGACCGGATTTTTCATGGCCGGCTGATAGCCCAGCCCTTTCTTCGTAATCACGTGGAGGAGAATCGGGCCTTTCATCTTCAGAACGTTGTCGATCGTCGGAAGCAGATGCTCGAAGTTATGGCCGTCGATGGGACCGCTGTATTGGAATCCCAATTCTTCGAACAGCAGACCGGGCAGGATGGCCCCTTTGGCCAGTTCCTCCGCTCGCCGAGCCAGCTTCTGCATGTCGTTGCCGATGTGAGGAATCTTTCGCAGAAGTTGGGAGGTTTCCTCCCGCATCTTGGTATAAAATTCGCCGGTAAAGGTCCGGCTGAGGTAGGCCGAAATCGCCCCGACGTTCTTCGAAATGGACATCTGGTTGTCGTTCAAGACGACGACGAAATCCTTGCCGGAGCCTCCGGCATGATGCAACCCTTCGAGCGTCATCCCCGCGGTCATCGCGCCGTCGCCCACGACGCAGACGACTTTATGGCGTTGTCCCAATTGCTCGCGAGCTTCCACCATCCCGAACGCCGCGGAAACCCCCGTGCCCGCATGCCCCGCGTTGAACGTGTCGTACTCGCTTTCTTCCCGCTTGCAGAATCCACTCAGCCCCCCGTATTGGCGAAGCGTGTGAAACTGCTCGCGCCGGCCGGTCAATAATTTATGGGTGTACGCCTGATTGCTCGTGTCCCATACGATCTTGTCCCCGGGAGCGTCCAGTAAGTAGTGGAGGGCGACGGTGAGTTCCACGACCCCCAGATTGGAAGCCAGATGCCCGCCGACATTGGAGACCGCTCCGATGATTTGCTCCCGAATTTCCTCACATAACGCCGGGAATTGATGAGGAGATAGCCGCTTCAAATCGGCTGGATGATGGATAGTTTTCAAGATCGACATAGGAGATTCTCCTTTTTCAACGACTCACTCGGCTTGGATGAAGTGAACGGATCTCGACAGGCGACGGCTGAGCGGTCACTGAACATTGGCGTAGTAACGGGAGTCTCACACACACCTCTCATCATGTCAAGAGGTTACGCGTCAAAACGTCCACCCGCTGGGGTCTTCCCTAATAGGGAAAATCGAGCCCGGCAAATACCGCTCCTCCTTCGCGACTATACCCGTAGTCGATACGACCCACGACGTTCGGGCGCACAATCCCACGAAATCCAATGCCGGGGGTCATCCGGTAGTCTTTGAAGCTGACGTTTCGGTAACTGCTGAACACTTGTCCCGTGTCCAAGAACGGGGCGACTTCAAAGTCGGCCGAGACGCCGGCGACCTTGGTCCGCATGATGTGAATCCGTTCCTCGATGCTGGCGGCCAGCAGATGTTTGTCGATGTACCGGTCCACGCCAAAGCCGCGGAGGTTGTTCTGCCCGCCCAACGAACTTTGCTCGAAGAAGGGCACTTGACTGCCGAGCGTGGCCTGGAGATTGGCTCGCACCACCAAAATGGCCCGCTTCGATTCGCTCGGAAAGAGCTTCTTGATCTCGAGTTCATACCGGGAAAAGACCGGATGGTCTCCGTTGCGAACATTTTGATTGAGTTCCGCATACGCGGTCACGGCCATGCCGTCCGTCGGGGTAACCAGATTATTGCGCGTATCATAATAAAAACTGACACGATGGCCGACAATGGTGGTACTCCCCAAGACCCCGTCGACTGTCGGAAATCGCTCAACGGTGAACGGCAGATCCGTGGCCCCCCGCTGCAACCGTACGTCTCGGAATCGTTGCGCGACGGCGATTTGCGTCACCTCGTTGGCATAGACCCCGAATCGCCAATTGGCACGGATCTCGCGGGCCGTATAGTTGGTTTCATCCGTTCCGAGCGTCTGTTCGCCGAGACCGAAGAAGCGGGAGGTGGCATTTTTGAAAAAGGACCCTCCGAAGTTCAGGAAGTAGCGTCCGTTGCTGAACGCCGGGTCCGTGTAATTAAACAGCAACTTGCGCTCGATTTGTTCGGTGATCGAGGCGATGAACTGCATTTGTCGCCCGCCCGGTTCATACTGAAACAGATTGAAGGTCCCTCGTGTCCCGACGATCGAGTTGCGGATCAGCATGGGCGCCATCAGGTACTTGAGTTCCCCGTCCGGATCCGTGATCAAGATGGGGACGATCAAGCCGGCGTCGTTGCCGTCATTGCGGGTCGTCGACACGGAAGGAACGGGAAAGACTTGAGTTTCGGCCTGGACCGATTCGGTGGACACCAGCGCCGGTCCCGCGAGGAGGCAGCCAACACACAGGACGAGACGGCGCAGAATGGTCATGACCGCTCTAGCAGGGAGGGAGTGTTACGGCGACTTCAGCTTATCCGACTTCTTGCGGAGCTGTTCGACGAGAGTGGAGTAGGACGATCCCCTGAGGATTCTGGTGAACTGGCCGCGGTAGTTGTTCACGAGGCTGACGCCATCGACCACGACGTCATACACGCGCCAGTCGTTCGCTCGGTTGATGAGCCGGTAATCGAGGGGAATCTCGGTCTTCCCCGACAGCACTTTCGTCCGGACCTCGGCATAATCCTTTTCAGTCCGTTCATTCAGATACTGCACGCCTTCGCCGGAATAGGTCTCAATCTTGTCCGCATACGAGTTCGTGAGCAGCGTCTGAAACAAGGAGACAAACTCCTGCTTCTGTTGATCGTTCAGCGTATTCCACGGAGCCCCCAGCGCCCGCCGCGACATCTCCTGGTAATCAAACCGGTCTCCGACGACTTTCTCCAACTGCTGGCGACGTTCCTCAGATTTTTCCGGCTGCTTCAATTCTTTCTCCTGAATAATGCGCAACACTTCTTCGATCGTGCCCTTCATGGCATCGGTCGGCGCCCCGGCATATCCCATCCCAACCATGGATGCCGACCAGACTAGACTGATAATGAACAACCTGGCGAGGATGGCGAGGGTCCTGAGCGAACGTGGGACAGATGTCTTCATATCGTCCTCTTCATTGTCATGGTGATGACCCGGTGGAGCCTACTCCACCTTCCCGTGCACGTATTGACTGACCAACTCTTCCAAGTCCAAGCCGGATTCCGTATCCCGAATCGTGTCGCCCGGGTTCAGGGGGTCTCCGCCTCCGCCCGGCGATAAGGCGAGAAATTTTTCTCCGATGATCCCTCTCGTCTTGATGGAGGCGATGGTGTCCGTGTAGAGTTTTGTGCCGTTGTTGACGGCCAATTTGACCAGCGCGCGATCCTCCTGGAGCGTGATGGACCGTACGCGTCCCACTTCCACACCGGCGATTTCCACCGTGGCGCCCGCTTTCAGGCCGGATGCGGAATTGAACTGCGCATCCACCTCGTAGAGATTCCCGCCGATCACCTCCAATTTTCCGAGCTTGATCGAGAGGTACCCCAGACAGACGAGCCCGACCAACACGAACACCCCCACCACCAGCTCCAGCTTCGTCTTTTCCATGTCCACTCCTCTACCGGCTCGACGAGGGCGCGGGAACGACCATCGTCCCGCCCACCGAGATAAATTCTTGTATCTCCGGATCCGGAAGCCGCTGAAATTCCGCGGCAGGGGCCATCGCCGCAATCCTGCCCTGCTTCAACATGGCGACATAGTCGGAAATCGCGAAGATTTCCGGGATTTCGTGGCTCACCATCACCGCGGTAAAACCGAACGTGCGCTGCATCTGCGTAATGAGGTCGTGAATCGATTTCGCCATCAACGGATCGAGTCCCGTCGTCGGCTCGTCGAACAGGATGATGTCCGGCTGCATGACCAACGCCCGAGCCAATCCGGCGCGCTTGCGCATCCCGCCGCTGAGTTCGGCCGGGAATTTGTGGCCCATGTCGCCCAATCCGACTTGACCAAGCCGTTCCTCCACGCGCTTGGTCACGTCGGAATCCTTGAGCCGCAACTTTTCTCGCAGAGGAAACGCCACATTTTCGAACACCGTCATGGAGTCGAACAGCGCCGCGCCTTGAAAGAGCATGGCGAAGCGCTTGCGCACTTCGTTCAACCTATGCCCGTGGAGGCGTGAGATCTCGATCGTCTCCACCCACACCTGGCCGTCATCCGGCTGAATGAGGCCGATCATGTGCTTGAGGAGGACGCTTTTGCCCTCTCCGCTCGGGCCAATAATGGTCGTGAGTTTTCCGGGCGGGATCTCGAGATCCACGCCTTGCAAGACGCGTTGTTCGCCGAACCGTTTTTTGACGCCGACCAGCTTGAGCATGGTTAGAGCAACACCGAGGTCAGGAAATAATCCCACACGAGAATCACGACCGACGACAGCACGACCGCTTCCGTCGTAGCGCTGCCCAGGCCTTCGGCGCTCATACGGGTGTGGAACCCTTTGTAGCAACAGACCCAGCTGACGATCAATCCAAAGCTCACGCTCTTCAAAATGCCGCCGTAGACGTCTTTCCACTCGACGGCCGACTCGATCGAGGTCCAGTACGATCCGGCATTGACGCCCAACAAATCCACCCCGACCAGATAGCCGCCGTAGATGCCCACCACGTCAAAGATGGCCACCAGCAGCGGCACGCCGATGAGCCCCGCCACCAGTTTGGGCGCGATCAGATACTGCAAGGGGTTGATCGCCATCGTATCCAGCGCATCGATTTGCTCCGTAATGCGCATAATGCCGATTTCGGCGGTCATCGCGGAACCGGCTCGCGCCGTGACCATGAGCGCTGCGAGCACGGGCCCCAATTCGCGGATCATGCTGAGTGCAACAGCGGATCCGAGCAGGGCCTCCGAGCCGAATTTGCGCAGTGTGTAATATCCTTGAAGGCCCAGCACCATCCCCGTAAATCCGGCGGTGAGCACCACCACGAAGGTTGATTTGTAGCCGATGAAATGCAACTGCTTCATGATCTGCGCGAAGCGGAACGGCGGGCGCAGCAGCCACGCAAAAGACGATAGGACAAAGATGAGCATGCGGCCCATCTCTCTGAGATACAGCAAGACTACGCCGCCGATTCGTTCAAGGAAGCGAATCACGTCTGCTCCGGTGTCGATGATGACGTATCCGGCGCCGCGGCGCAGCGATACGCGCAAAAGATACGAGTCAATTGTTCCGCTGCCAACCGGCTCTGCCGATGAAGGCGACGGACCCCTGGCCAGCACCAGGGACGCAACAGCACGGAAGGAACCCCTCGCAGCCACCCAGTGGGCCTGAGAAATACATTGAAGTCAAGCGGAAGGTCCTCCTCGAGCAGATCGGAGACCGTTCTGAGAATGATGAACGGCACGTCCGCCCGTTGAGCCGCCATGGCCAAGGCCGCGCTTTCCATATCGAGGCCGACCGCGTCCGTCATCCGAGCGTACCGTCGCTTGTCGTCGGCACGCAGCACAATGTGTCCCAGGGAGACGAACGGCCCATGGAGGTCCGGCGGCGCGGCCTCGATGACAAACTCTGCAAACGCATGACGTGGGCCCTCCATGCTTCGCATAGACCGCACGGCCTCGGAACCCGCCATGGGGAAATCTTTCACCGCCCGTCCCACCAACAGGGTCCCGATTGCGGTCGGCACCAAGGCACAGGCAAACCCCGTGGAGACGACAAGACCAAAGGCCTGGTGTGTCAACCACCAGGCGGCGACTTGCCCGGCCTTGTCAGGACCGATGCCCGTCAGGATCAGCCAAAATTCCACCGACCCAGCTGACCCGACAAATACGCGACGACCATGATGGATCCGCTCGACACCGGCTGGGAACGCCGCGCGTACCGCCCTGCTTTCCCACACGGTGGCGGCAAAGACGGCAATGCGGTTGGCTGGCGTCGCCGGTGCGGCGGCCCGACCGGCTGGAGAAGCGGTCGCAACGGTCAACGGTCAGACCGGTAGGACCCTGGTCCCGGTGCGTGGAGACGCACTTCGTCCGCCCGAAGGCGACCGCGAGCGCGGAGATTCCGGTACATGGCCAACGCCCAGAGCGGGAAGTACTGACAGTACCAATGGTAGCGAAGGTAAAACACACGGGGGAAACCCGTGCCGGTATGACAGACCTCTTCCCACGACCCGTCCTTCATTTGATGACGAAGAAGAAACTGGATCCCCCTGGCCACGCTAAACGTATTGATGGCCCCGGCCGACATCAGGGCCATGAGAGCCCAGGCTGTTTGAGAAGGGGTGCTGTCGCCTTTGCCGCTATCCGTCTCGTCTGCATAGGACAGACAGGATTCGCCCCATCCCCCGTCGGGATTCTGCTTGGATTCCAGCCAAGACACGGCCCGCCGAATATACGGCTGCGACAGATCTTCCCCGATCGCGCGAAGGCCGGCGAGCACGGACCATGTGCCGTACAGATAATTGACCCCCCATCGACCATACCAACTGCCGTCCGGTTCCTGCTCCCGCTTCAGAAAGGCCAACGCAGGCTTGACCGCCGGATGCGTTTGGTCATAGCCGAGCGCGGCCAGCATTTCCAGGCAGCGTCCGGTGAGGTCGGCGGTGCTCGGATCGAGCAACGCTTTGTGATCGGCAAATGGGATGTAGTTGAAGACGATCCGGTTGTTGTCCTTGTCGTATGCGCCCCAGCCGCCATCGGACCCCTGCATGGCCAAGACCCATTGCATCCCGCGCTCAATGGATTCGCTCCGGGCCGCCTCGTCGGGACATCGCAGCTTCGAGAGGGCCATCAATACGACGGCGGAATCATCCACGTCCGGATAAAATTCATTCTCAAACTGAAAATACCACCCGCCTGGTTCCGCCTTGGGTGACGAGATCTTCCAATCTCCCACTCTCTTCGTTTGGCGGGACAGGAGGTATTCTCCGGCTCGGACCAACGCCGGATGATCCGAAGAAACCCCGGCTTCGATGAACGCGTTGAGCAGCAAGGCCGTATCCCAAATGGGAGAAAAGCAGGGCTGGAGATGAAGCGTTTCGACCTGTTCTCCGCGTAGTGTCGTCGTCTCGTACACTTCAAGCGCCTCAATCTCACCCAGGGCTTTGGAGATGAGGGGATCATCCATCTCGTAGCCCAAACATCGCAAGGCCATGATGGAATTAGCCATGGCCGGATAGATCGCCCCCAATCCTCCGGTGCCCGTCAAACGCTCGAGCATCCACGTCGCCGCCCTGTGCAACGCCTTCTCGCGCAACAGCATTAAGGGCATCCGATCATAGATTTTGAGCATCGCGTCCAGCGCGACAAAGAAATTATGCGGGGTAAACCAGTGTTGGTCCTTATTAAACGGCGGATACCGCCAATAGCGGATCTCCGCGCGCGGAATGATAAACAATTCTTCGATGCCCTGCTCCCGTGAAATCCGGCAGACCGGTTGGTGCGCAAATACGATGAGGAGCGGAATCAACACCGCGCGCGACCAATAGGAGATGGCATAGATGCTGAAATAAAACTTCTTCGGCAGCAGCATCAATTCGACCGGCATGTGAGGGATCCCTTCCCAATCGTACTGGTCGAACAAGGCCAACGCAATTTTGGTAAAGACGTTCGCTTGGACCACGCCCCCCATGGAGAGTATGCGCTCCTTCGCACGGACCATCAACGGCTCGTCAGCCGGCACGCCACTCAGCTTCAAGGCAAAATAGGCTTTCACGGACGCACTAATTTCAGCTGGCCCTCCATAATAGATCGGCCACCCGCCGTCGGGAAGCTGCGTGGCTCTCAGGTACTGCACCGCCTTTTTCTCCCTGTCCGGATCGACGCAATCCAAGAATCGCCGCAGCATCACGTATTCGGAGGTAAGGGTAGTGTCCGCTTCGAGTTCGGCGACCCAATAGCCCTCGGCATGTTGCCGGCCAAAAAACCATCCTTGACTGCGACGGATGGCGTCATCAATGGCATCCAGTTGACTGACCGCATGACCGACCGGCCGCCGGACCATCGCGGAATCGAGCGGCGGCAGCATGGTCGCCTTGTCGGAGACAAGCCGAAGGGGCGGCGTCGGAGAGAAATCCGAAGCCGGGCTGAGTTTGCCCGGAACATTCGTCAACAGGCTGTCGGAGAGGCGATGAAACAGCGCCTTGATCAGTTTCATGGATTCCTAGGGTGCCACATGCGGTGGACGGATTGACTGGCGCGCAACCGAGTCTTCTCCACGAGAGACCCTAGTGACGCAGACGGGGCGCTGCCCTTTCGTCGGGCTTATAACAGAGCTTCACGGGCGAGTCAAGCAAGCCAGGGGTGAAGTCCTCTGAAATATTCAGGTTTTTTATCTTAGTCGAGTCGCCTCATCCCGCCGTCGGCGATCCCTAGGCCGGCTGAAGATCCGCCAGCCGCACCGACACGAGCTTGGACACACCGGGTTCTTCCATCGTGACGCCGAACAGGGAGTCGGCGATGGCCATGGTCCGCTTGTTGTGGGTAATGACCAAGAATTGGGCATTCTCCGACAACGCTCGGAGCACGCTGGTGAACCGGCCAATGTTCTCTTCATCAAGGGGGGCATCGATTTCGTCGAGGAGACAGAAGGGCGTGGGCCGAATCAGGAAACTGGCGAAGAGCAAGGCCATGGCCGTCAGAGTCTTCTCGCCGCCCGACAGCATGGTGATGCTCTTGAGCCGTTTCCCCGGAGGTTGCGCCACGATGTCAATGCCGGGCTCCTGGCCGCCGACCGGTTCGCCGTTTTCAGGCGCCGGCTCGTCCACAAGTTGCAGTTCGGCCCGACCGCCCGGGAAAAATTGACCGAAGACTTCGGTAAACTTCTGCTGCAGTTCAGTGAACGTCGACACGAACATGTCCTTCGTCGTCCGGTTGATACGTTGAATGATTTCCTTCAGCGACGTGATCGAATGGGACAGATCCTGTTCTTGGGCCGATAAGAACGCATGGCGCTGATCAAGTTCCTGGTGTTCGCTGATGGCCGCCAAATTAATCGGCCCAAGTCGATCCAACCGATCCCGCAGTTTCTGCAACTGTTCCTTCAGTTCGACGTCTGGGCGGGGCCCCGTCTTATCTTCGGAGAGGGCATGCCCATCCGTGGAGTCGGCGACCGACTCGGCGGTCAGTGAGAGCGGCTCCAGTTGATAGGTGCCCGACAAGGTCCCTTCCACGGTGATGAGCTGCGTTCGAATTTCCGCCCGCCGCACCTCCACCTGCATCCGCCGGTTCCGTATCGCGGACGTCTCCCGACGGAGTTGCTCAAGACCGGATTCCAACGCCTGGCCGGCCACCATGTCCTGCGTTTGCCGATCCTGCGCCGCGACCAGCTCCGCCTTCACCTGCTCCGCCGACGCTCCGAGCTGTCGGCAGAGGGCTTCCTGCCGCACCTGCTCCGCTCGGCTGTATTCGATCGCCTGGGTCAATGCCTCGAGATGCTCCTGCAAGGTCTGCCGCCGTTGTTCTCTGTCCTGTTGTTCTTGTCGGAGGCGGAGCTGATTCGCGTGTTCATGCTCCCGTTTCGCCCGAAGTCCTTCCGCAACGAGGCGCGCATCCGTGACCCGTTCCTGGAAGGCTCGGACTTGCTGGTCCATTTCGGTCACGCGCGCTCGCACGCGTCCGACTGACGCCTCCTGCCCGCTTTTCTCCGCCAGCCATTGTTCCAATTGCGCCTGAAGGGACCGGACCTCGTCTTCCAGACGCTGACGCTCGACGAGCCCTTTCTGAATCTCAGCGTTCATGCCGCCCATCCGCGCATCGAGATCCATCAACCATTGCTGGAGCTTCTCCTCGTCTTTCCGCAGAGACAGATCCTGCATCTCCGCCTGTCGCAGAGATTCAGCGATCTGCTTGTCTTGCTGCACTAACGAGTGCGCCTGGGTCTGGAGCGCGTCGCGACAACGTTTTTCCTCCTCCAGCGCGACCGCCAAGCCCGCATGTCTGGCCTCGAGCTCGAGCACCTCCCGGCGCCGTTCCAACAACCCCTGCCCCTCCTGCAATTGTCCGCCGGTGAGCAACCCGGACGCATCGAGCACTTCGCCGGCCATGGTCACCAGAATAGGGCCGTCGGGCGCGCTCCAGGATTGGCCCTCCCACAGCCGCACCGCGTGGTCCAGCGATTCCATGATCACTACGCGGTCGAACAAGTAATCGCGCGCGGCCATGCGCGCGTCATCGGTGTGAATCAGATCAACGGCGCGTCCGAGCACGCCGGCTTGCCCGACCAGCGCAGGCCACCAGGCGGTGGTCTGTCCCCCGTTCCAACGCGGTTGGTGCGGAATGAAGCTCCCGCGACCGAGCGCCTTTTCCTGGAGAAAGCCGACGACGCGTTGGGCGACCGACGGGTCGTCCACGAACCATCCGCGCACACGCTCACCCAGCACCGCCTCCACGGCGCGATCCATCCCCGGCGGAATGACCAACCACTCGGCCACCGCGTCTCGCACCCCTTCGCAGGACTTGAGCGCGGTGCCCTCGTCGGCGCCTTGTCGCCCGTACCCCATTTCCTCGCGCACCACGCCTTGCAAGGCCTCCAACCGCGAATCGACCGCGGCCAGTTCTTCGGACCGCCGCAATATCGTGTGGTCCAACGATTGGAGGTCTGCGGCCACGCGGGCAGTCTCTTCCCGTACGGATTGTTGTTGCGCGCGGTAGCTGCCCACCAACCGGTCGGCCTCTCCGTATTCCCGCCGCAACACGTCATGCCGTTCGACGGCGGCCGCGCGGTGGCCCTCGAGCTCCTGCTGTTCGGCCGACAAGCGATCGTTCCGCTCGGCAAGCTCCTGCATCCTGGCCGTGAGTTGAGCGACTCCCTGCTCGGTATTGGCCGCGAGCACGGCGAGCTGCAGGATATCCTGCCGTCCGCGCTCTTCTTCCTCCACCGCCGAGGCGCGTTGATGGAGGACCTGTTCCAATTCACGATCCAGGTCACGCAACGCACGCTCACGGGCTCCGATCTCCTCTTCCAGCAAGGCAAGCGCGGCGTCGATCGCAGCCAGCCTGTGAACTAATTCCTCCTGCACGCGGAGCAGGTCATTGAGTTCAACCGATTCCTGGGCTTGCTGCTGGTCGAACAAGAGACTCCGATTGCGCTCCACTTCGGCCGCCGTGAGCGCCTGGGCTTGCTGCTGCTCCGCCCGTGCCAATGTGTCACGTATGGTGCCGATCGTTTCCCCCAGGCTAATGGTTTGGAGGCGAACGGTTTCCAGATCGGCCGTCAGCCGGGCCTGTTCGGCGGCCTTGCCGGATTCCTGTTCGTCCAGCTGCCGAATCTCCGCTTCAACGTCATGCAGCTCATGACGCAGGCGCCTGAACTCCCTCGTGAGCAATTCAATCTCCGCCTCGCGTGCTTCTTGCTGCAGCGTTTGGTAGGTCCGCGCCTGTCGGGCCTGCCGCTCCAGCGAATTCAGCTGCTTCTTCACCTCGGCAATGATGTCGCGCACCCGGACAAGATTCTGCTGGGTGGCATCCAATTTGCGCAGCGCTTCGGCTTTTTGCTTTTTATAGCGGATGATGCCCGCGGTTTCTTCAATCAGCTCACGGCGATCTTGAGGAGACGCATTCAAGATCTGATCGATTTGACCTTGCGCGATGACGGTATGGCCTTTGCTGCCCGCACGCGTGTCCAGCAGCAGGCTGCGGATGTCCTTGAGGCGGCACGCGGTCTTATTGATCAGATACTCGCTGTCTCCGTTGCGATACAGCCGCCGCGTGATCATCAATTCTTGAAACTCCGTGAGCTGAGGAGGAAGGCTCCCGCCCCCTTCCAGCTTGATCCCCGTCTGATCGAGCCCGCCGATGACCAGAGATACTTCGGCCATGCCGAGGGGCTTGCGCAGCTCCGTTCCGTTGAAGATGACATCTTCCATTTTCTCGCTGCGGAGAGTCTTGGTACTTTGTTCGCCCAGCACCCATAGGATGGCGTCGACCACGTTGCTTTTTCCACTGCCGTTGGGGCCCACGATGGCCGTGACCCCTTCGGGGAAGTCAATTTTTGCCTCCGCAAACGACTTGAACCCCAACATGTCCAACGATTTCAGGTACATCGGTTCTCCTTACGCCTGGTCAATGATGGCGATGGACGCGGAACGGCTCGCGCCCTTGTAGCACAGGGCTAGTGAGAAATCAAAATAAAATACCCCCTGTAGTGGGGACAAAGATCAGTCCGTACAATATGTAGGAGGATCAGGGCAAGAAGGGAAGTTAGGCCCAGTTAGCCGGTAAGGCTCTCCGCCGGCTTGGCCGAAGATTCGATCTGGACCAGTTCTTTGGGCAGAAGGAATTCCACATCTTCTTCAATCACGGTCAACTCTTCGACCTCCGACGGCCCGTAATTTTTGAGGAACGCCACCACTTCCGTCACCAGCACTTCGGGGGCCGACGCTCCGGCCGCAATTCCAACGGCGCGCGCCTTGGCCAACCAGGCCTGATCAATATCGCTGGCCGAGTCGATTAAATAGGAAGGAATGCCGCACTGCTCCCCCAACTCCCGCAGACGGTTCGAATTGGAGCTGTTTGGCGAACCGATCACCAAGATCACGTCGACCAACCGCGATAATTCTTTCACCGCATTCTGCCGATTTTGCGTCGCGTAGCAAATGTCTTCCTGATGCGGGCCTTTGATGTTGGGAAAGCGTCGGTGCAACGCACCCACGATGTCGCGGCATTCATCGACGCTGAGCGTGGTTTGGGTGACGTAGGACAAATTGAGCGTGTTGTCCACGCGCAAGCGCTCGACATCCTCGACGGAGGAGACCAGGTGAAACTTGTCGGGAATTTGTCCCAGCGTCCCGATCACTTCCGGGTGCCCGGCATGCCCGATCAGAATCAGCTCGTACCCTTGGGTGTAATCGCGATTCACCTCGTTGTGCACCTTGATGACCAGCGGACAGGTGGCGTCGATAACGTGCAGGCGGCGGCGGTTCGCTTCGTCCCAGACGGATTTGGCGACGCCGTGCGCGCTGAAAATCACGACGGACCCTTCGGGAACTTCCCCTAACTCTTCCACGAATACCGCGCCTTTTTGCCGGAGTGAATTCACCACGTGACGGCTGTGAACAATCTCATGCCGCACATAGATCGGCGCGCCGTATTTCCGCAGTGAAAGATCGACAATGTCGATGGCACGGTCCACACCGGCGCAAAACCCTCGCGGATTGGCAAGATAGATTTTCATGAGTCGCACAACTCCTTCTGAACGGACGGTAGCTCACCTTACGTCAGAGCCACCGACCTCGTCAACCCAATAGCCCCGCCTGCCAAAGCGCGTGGATTTGCGCCAGCTTGACAGGCCCCCCCCTCCTCCGTACCCTGTTGGCATTCATGACCACCACCCCCCCCAAGAAGATCCTCATCGTTGAAGACGAGAAAGACATTCTTCAACTGGTGCAGTTGTACTTGGAGAAGGAGGGATTTCGTACCGCCACCGCCATGACCGGTGCCGAGGGGTTGAAACAGGTCAAGGCAGAAAAGCCCGATGTGGTCGTCCTCGATTTGATGCTGCCGGAATTAGACGGGCTGGAGGTGTGCAAGCGTCTTCGGTCCAGTCCTGAGACGGCACTGCTGCCCATCATCATGCTGACCGCCAAGGCCGAAGAGTCCGATACCATTATCGGCCTCGAACTGGGCGCCGATGATTATGTCACCAAGCCGTTCAGCCCGAAAGCACTGGTGGCCAGAGTGAAAGCCCTGGTGCGGCGGCTGGAACGACACCCCCCGCAGGATGCGACCCAGCATCGCTACGGTTCTCTCCTCATGGACCTGGCTCGGCACGAGGTCCGGCTCGACAAAACAGAAATCCCCCTCACGGCCAAGGAATTTGGATTGCTGGAACATTTGCTCAGGCATCCAGGCCGAGTTCTCACGCGAGAAGTTCTGCTGAATGCCGTGTGGGGATACGACTACTACGGGACCACGAGAACCGTCGATGTGCACATTCGACGGCTCAAGCAAAAACTTCCCCTGTTGGAAGACGCGATCGTATCCGTGAAATCGTTGGGGTATAAACTCAAAGACCTGACCGGCGACGCGTGAGGATTCTCTGCAATTGGTCCGTCGCCTGCACGCCCTGGGTGCCCGTTCGCGCCTGACCTGTCAGCCTTCGCCGACACGATGACGCTGTCAATCCGATGGAAAGTCACCCTGGCCACGCTGCTGGCGGTCGCCTGCGGTCTGCTGATCGCCGGACTCTTGACCATCCGCTCGCTGGAACAACAAGAAATTGCCCGGTTAGCCGACATTCTCGGGGCAAGAACCAGGCTGATTGAATTCGGACTCCAGCCTTTCTTCCAGAACACATCCGCCCCGCCGTCGCAGACCCACATCCAGTCTGTGGCTCGGGAGCTCAGCGCCCGTGCGTCTGCTCGAGTGACCGTCATCACCGCCGATGGCACCGTGTTCGCCGACAGCGCCGTCCAGGACTCGGATTTGACCGAGGTCGACAATCATCTCTTCCGCCCTGAGATTCAGGGAGCCGCGACGAGCGGGCACGGCCAGGACATTCGCGCCAGCCAGACCACCGGCGAACGCACCATGTACCGCGCCGTCGTCCTGACGCGCCCGTCCGAGGAGCCGCCGGTCTTCGTGCGGGTGGGTCTTCCGATGGTGATGCTGGATCAAGAAATCGGCAAGCTACAGCAAAGCCTGCTGCTCGCGCTGGGGGTCGCCTTTCTTCTCGCCGTGTCGCTCAGCGTGTGGCTCGCGCACAATCTGACCAAGCCTCTCTCGGATATGGCGGTTGCCGCTCGCCAATTAGCCGCCGGCAACCATTCGGTCCGGATTCAGACGTCTTCGCGAGACGAGGTGGGCCTCCTGGCCGCGACCCTCAACCAAATGACGGACGAGCTGCGATTGAAAATTGAGGAACTCTCCGAGGACCGATCTCAGCTGCTGGCCATGCTCACCTCCATGGTGGAAGGGGTCATGGTGCTTGACTGCCGGGGACGCATTCTCCAGGTCAATCCCGCCCTCGAACGGATGTTCCAGATCACCAGGGCGGAAGCCCGTGGACGCGCCTGCGCCGAGGTCTTGGATCATCCGCACCTCAACGCCCTGATCTCGACGATTTTGACGAATCGCCTCGGGCAGGAGGATGAAATTATCCTGAGTCCCAGCGGACGCTGTCTCCACATCGAAGCCTCGGTTCCCGGCTGCGAGCAGGAAAACGAAGCCTGCGCCGTACTCGTGTTTCATGACGTGACGGAACTGCGCCGCCTGGAGAAAATCCGCAAGGACTTCGTCGCCAACGTGTCGCACGAACTGCGGACCCCTCTGACGTCCATTAAAGGCTACGTCGAGGCCTTGCTGGACGGGGCGAAGGACGATCCGGACGCCCTGGCCAAATTCTTACGCATCATCCTCGCGCAAAGCGATCGGCTCAACTTGATCATCGAAGATTTGCTGGAACTGTCCAAGATCGAGTCCGGCCGCGTGTCGTTCAAGGAAGAGCCGATGGACCTTCGCAACGTGATTGAACGCACGCTGTCGATGATCAAATTGCTCGCAGACAAGAAGGGGCACCGCCTGGTGTCAGTCGTCGAGGACGACGTGCCCGCCATGGCGGGCGACGAAGACCGCCTGGTGCAGGTGCTGACCAACCTGTTGGACAATGCGGTGAAATACACACCGGCACAAGGCACGATCACCGTGGCCGCCCGCGTGGTGCCGGAGCCGACAGGCGCAGGAGCCACCCGAATGGTGGAACTGAGCGTCGCCGATACGGGCATGGGGATCCCGGAAAAAGACCGGCCCCGCGTGTTCGAACGGTTTTACCGCGTCGACAAGGCGCGTTCCCGCGAGCTCGGCGGGACCGGGCTGGGCTTGGCCATTGTGAAACACATCGTGGAGGGACATGGCGGCCACGTATGGGTCGAGGGGAACTCCCCTCACGGGAGTCGGTTCGTGGTTCGGTTGCCGGTGAGGACTGCGACCCGTCCGGCTGTTCAGATGAACGACGCCAACACGGCATAAACCACCGCGCCCAGCAAGCCCGCGCCGGGAAGCGTGAAGACCCAGGCCGAGAGGATCTTCGTGGTCACGCCCCAGCGAACGGCCGACAGGCGTTTCGTCGCGCCGACTCCTAAAATGGACGACGTAATCGTATGCGTGGTGCTGACGGGTAGCCCAAAATGAGCGGCAAACAACAACACGCTTGCCGCGCTGGTCTCGGCGGCAAATCCATGGACCGGTTCCAGCTTCACAATGCGCATGCCCAGCGTCCGTATGATCCGCCAGCCGCCGACCACCGTTCCCGATCCCATGGCCAACGCGCAGGACACGATGACCCAGGTGGGCACTTCGGTCGAGGACAGTTCACCGGCCGAGACCAGCGCCAACGTGATGATGCCCATCGCCTTTTGGGCGTCATTCGCACCGTGGCTGAAGGCCATGAAGCTGGCGGAGAGCAATTGCAGGCGGCTGAAAATCTGATTGGCCGCCCCCCTCGGCACTCTGAAAAACATCCAACTGATCCCGAGCATGACCAGCAAGCCGCCTCCGAACCCGAACAACGGGGACAGCACCATCGCCTCCAGAATCGCGCGAAGGCCTTTGAATTGCACCACGGCCCATCCGCCGTGCGCGACCGCCGCACCAACTAAGCCCCCGATCAAGGCATGGGAGGAACTCGTCGGAAGGCCGAGAATCAACGTCAACAAGTTCCACAAGATCGCCCCGCCCAATGCGGCGGCCACGACGGCATTGGTGATGGCATCGGGGAAGACGATCCCGCCGCCGATCATTTTGGCGACGGCTGTCGAGAAAAACGCCCCGGCGACGTTCAACACGCCCGCCAGAAGCACGGCCTTGAGCGGAGTCAGGACACGCGTCGACACGACCGTCGCCACGGCATTGGCGCAGTCATGCCAGCCGTTCGAGAAATCAAAGAGGAGCGCAAGAAACACCGTAGCCAGAAGCAGCACCGAGAGATCAGGCATCATGAACGTGGACTGGTCATGTGAAGGGCGGGCCGTCAGCCTCAGTGGTGTTTCAGCACGATGCGCTCGAGAATATTGGCGACGTCTTCGCACCGGTCGGTTCCGTCTTCAATGGTTTCGTAGATCTCTTTCCACTTAATGACGGTAATCGGATCCTTTTCTTTGTCGAACAGATCGGAAATGGCATCTCGCGAGACCCGGTCCGCTTCGTTCTCCAGACTGTTGACTTGGACGCTGCACTCATGAATCTCGGCATGGGACAGCGTGACCCGATCGACTCCCCGTCCGACCGCGACCGACGCTCGGTAGAGGATGTCGGTCAACCGGATCGCGGAGTCGGTCGGCCGCAGGATTTTATAAATCACACACCGATCGGCCACCGCTTCCACCGCATCGAGAATGTCGTCCAAGGCGCTGGCCAGATCGTGGATGTCCTCGCGGTCAATCGGCGTGATAAAGGTCTGATTCAAACGCGTCGCAATATCATGGGTAATCCCGTCGCCCACATGTTCCACATCTTTGATGCGTCGAGCCTGCGCGGCCGGATCGTCGAAGTGTTCCATCATCTCCTTCAGCAGACGACTGCCTTCGATCATGTTGTGCGCGGCCTTCTTGAATAGCCCGAAAAAGGCTTCTTCCTTGGGAATCAGGCCGAACATCTCACTCAGTGCTCCCCTTTACCTGCCATCGACGCGAAACCCCTGTCACGGCGGCTCCGCAGAGCCGATGGACCAGTCGCTGTCACCTACCACCGCACGAGGCCGGTCGCCCAGGTCAGACCTCCCCCAAAACTGCCCAACAGCACCAGATCACCCGTCCTAATCTTGCCGGCCCGCACCGCCGCATCCACCGCGATCGGGACCGAGGCGGAGGACGTGTTCCCGAAATGTACAATCACCGATGACAGGCGATCCGGAGAAAGGCCCAGCCGGCGCCCCAGTTGTGCGAGAATACGACCGTTGGCTTGGTGGAGCACGACCTGCGCAATATCCTCCAGGGGTACTCCGAACTCTTTCAGCACCTTCTGAACCGCCTCTTCAACCCGGCGAATTGCCGCTCGAAACAGCGAGGTGCCGTTCATCCGGAGCGTATGCTGCCCCTGTTCGACTGTTTCGCGCGACGCCGGCCGACGGGACCCACCGGCCGGCACGTGAATCAAGGCATGCTGTGCGCCGTCAGCATAGAGCCGAATTCCCCAGATCCCTGATGCGCGCGGAAGAGGGTCTTCCTCGCCCCGTACCACCACCGCCCCGGCACCGTCCCCAAAGAGCATGGCCGTGTTCCCATCACGAGGGTCCAGAAATCGGGACTTCACTTCCGAGGCTGCGACGAGACAGGTTTTGACCTGGCCGCTGACAATCATGGCGTTGGCCATGGAGAGCGCATAGAGAAACCCTGAACAGGAGGCGGACACGTCGAACGCACCGACTCCTCGGCAATCGAGCCCGCGTTGGACGTAACACGCCGTCGAGGGGAACACCCTGTCCGGGGAGGTCGACGATAGGATGATGGCGTCCACGGCCGACGCCTCGCATTCGGCGGCGGCAAGGGCCTGTCGTCCCGCACAAATCGCCATGTCGGAGGCGGCTTCCTCCTCGGCGGCCCAGCGTCGTTCGCGGATGCCGGTGAGCCGCTCGATCTGTTCCGGAGATATTCCCAGCGGCCCCGCGATCTCCTGATTGGACACAACTCGTTGGGGAAGATAGCTGCCTGTGCCGATGATCCGTGTACGTATCATCTTCCCTCTCCGCCCGGGGACAAAGCGCGCCGTCCGACGAAGCCCTTGAGCCTCTCCTAACCCCTCTCAGCCTTGTGCCTTATTAATTGGTGCGCGGATTATAGGGAGGTACGAAAGTGGGGTCAACCAAACTCTCGTTCCCGTTGATTTCGGATTCGGATCTTGCTATGTAAGAACCCATGCTGAATTCGAGACGGGTTTCCGTTCTGCGAAGTTCTATTTCCGGCTGGGTCGTCTTCCTGCTTCTGAGCCATATCACCCTCGTCGCCTGCTCCAGCACCCCTAAAGAAGCATCCACCACGTCCCAGGCGGTAGGCGGAACCGACGAGCAGATTTTTTTGGGCGACACCATTGAAAAGAATTACGACCCGAACGTGATCATGAAACGGGGTGAAGCCTTCTTTGAAAAAGAGGAGTATGCGGAAGCCTTGGTGGAATATCACCACTTCTTGGACCTGCATCGAACCCATGTCCTGGCCCCGTATGCGGCCTTTCGCGTCGGGGAGACCCATTTCAAGATGGCCAAGAGTATCGATCGGGATCCGGAGCCCTTGCATAAAGCCATCTCGGCCCTCGAGCGGATGCGGAAAGATTTCCCAGGAAGCCGGTACGACGGCCAAGCGCAGCAAACGATCCAAGAATGTCACGATTGGCTGGCCCAAGCCCATTTGTTCGTGGGACAATTCTATTATCGGCGCGGCTCCTATCTCGCCGCCGCTCATCGATTTGAACAGATCATCAAAGTGTACCCTGATAAACCGGTGGCGCCCGATGCCCTCTATTTTCTCGCCCTGAGCTATCATGAACTCGGGGCGGACGATTGGGCGCATGACCATCTCATCGCATTGGCGGAGAAGTATCCCGGCAGCAAAGCCGCGGACAATGGCAAGAACCTTATGGCAAAATTGCGATTGCCGCCGGAAACTCTGCTGGCGACGACATCCGGTGCAGGTCGCCAGGAGCCCGATTCGTCTTCACCCACGGGCACCGCCCTCGGCGCCTCCAATCTGCCCGCTGTTCCGTCCTCTCCTCACCGTGACTCGCTTCGCATCCCCTCGGCGACAGCCTTGGGACAAGGCTTCACTGCCTGTCGCCTTGGCGCCTGGTGCTGAGAGTTCAGCCTACACTGACGCGCCACGTGGCGGCCCATCTCGCAGACGGGGGCAGTGCCATCCACTAGAACGCGGGCCGCCTGTACTTGTGTTGGCTGACATCGAGAGATCAAGAACACAGGCTACAGTCTGTCGCCACAGAAGAACTGATCGAGAGGACCGGGCATGTTCTGTCACTGACCGAGGTACCAGCCGATGCCATACCGCTCTAGAAAGCTGGTGATCATGGTGAGAGAGTTCGCGTAAATCATCACCCCCACCACAAGCAGCATTACCCCGCTGACCGTGGAGACCCCCCAGAGATACGCGCGCACTTCCTTAAAGTAGGTCAAGAACCGATCGACGCCCAAGGCCGTCAGAAACAGAGGCAAGCCCAACCCGAGTGAGTATGCGGTCAGCAACACGACTCCGTTGAGCAAGGAGTCGGTCGTGCTCGCATACAACAAGATGGATCCCAGGACCGGTCCGACGCAGGGAGTCCACCCCGCCGCGAAGGCCACGCCGATCAGGAAGGAACCCACATAACCTGCCGGGCGATTGCGAAACTGATACCGGTGTTCCATCTTCAAGAAGTTCAAGTTCAGCACGCCCAAGAGATAGAGTCCAAACACGATGATCAAGATGCCGCCGATCCGGCGAATGTGGTCCTGATAGGTCAGCAACAGTTGTCCCACGAGGCTGGCTGATGCGCCGAAGGCGACGAAGACCGACGAGAACCCCGCGATGAACAGGAGGGCGTTGAGCACGATAGTTTTCTTGAACTTGGCCCGCTCGGCGGCATCCGTCAGTTGCTCGACCGACAGACCGGTAATATACGAAATGTAGGACGGCACCAACGGCAACACGCACGGCGAGACAAACGACAAGAGTCCGGCTGAAAATGCCGCAATGAGCGAAATGTGAGGCAACGACTGTGTCATATTCCTAGGATTTCATGAGTGTCTGAATCAATTCACGGGCTTCCGGAGAGCCCCAGTCACGGGCGCCAAAGATCTTCTGGCGAATGACTCCCTGGCGATCGACCATAAACGTCATCGGCAAGGTGCGGGCTCCATACGTGAGCCCAACACGGTACTCGGAATCATGCAAGATCGGAAAGGTAAACCCCATCTCCTGCTGAAACGGCCGGGTGACGACGGCCCCCTGAGGATCGGTGGATACGGCCAGAATTTCGAATTGCTTCCGAGGAAAGGCTCGATACAGCTGTTCCATCGCCGGCATTTCCACACGGCATGGGCCGCACCACGTAGCCCAGAAATTCAACAACACGACTTTGCCCCGCAACTGGTCCAGCGACACAACCTGGCCGGCCAGGTCGCGCAAGTGGAAGTTCGGCGCCGCATCGCCGACTTTGACCACGCCCCGTTCGGCCACGGATGCGGGTGCCGGCTCGGCTCTGGACAGGGAGCCGCTTTGGGCCATCCATCCGATGATCACCAGACCCATGCACCACCAGGCAAATTTCATGACGGTCCAGTTGATGACACGGCACCATTGCCGCGAGTTTCCGGTAGGGCGGTCTTGGGCGTGACGTTGAGCAATGCCGTCAGCGTCTTCAGATTATCAAGCCTCGTCCAATCACGCGGGCCGAGAATGATCTCGCGGATGATCCCTTGTTGGTCGATGATGAACGTTTCCGGAACCCCCATGCGCTTATACGGTTTGTCCGTCTTGCCCCACGAATCGATGAGCACCGGAAAGGTCAGGTTCATACCCTTGACGAAAGGGGGAATGTCCTTGGTCGTGGTCACCCGGTCGATGCTGACGGCGAGAATAACCAGCCCGTCCTTCTCGAAATTTCTGTGGAGTACCTCCATCGACGGCATTTCTTCACGGCAGGGCGCGCACCAGGTCGCCCAGAAGTTCAAAAAGACGACCTTGCCGCGGAAATCCGACAGTCGGTACGGCTGCTCGTTGAGGTCCGTGAGGGCGAAATCCGGTGCGGCTTTTCCGACGACCAACGGCTCGTATTTGGCGCTTTGCAGCCACACAATGATAAACGTGACGGTCAGAACGATGGCGGCCGCGCTGAGGATGAGCGTGGGGGAGGTCCCGCCCGGCGGAACGGACCCCGATTGGGAAGAAGATGGGTGATCACGCATGGTCGACCGCTGCGCGGAAGGTCACCGCACGCTAGGCATAGGCGTGCAGACCAGACAGCAAGAAATTCACGCCCCAGAAGCAAAAGATGACCATCAAAAATCCGAATACGGCATAGATCGCGGCTTTCCGCCCTTCCCATCCCCGTGTCATCCGAGCGTGGATATAGGCCCCATAGATCAACCAGACGATCAGCGACCACGTTTCTTTGGGATCCCAACTCCAATAGCCGCCCCAGGCATAATTGGCCCACATCGCGCCAAGAATGATCCCAAAGGCCAGCATCGGAAATCCGATCATGATCGCCTTGTAGCCAAGCTCGTCGATGGTTTCGAGATCGGGGAACGCCGCAAAAAACCGGGACTGACTGCCTCGTTGTTCCGCCCGCTCCTTGAACAGATACATCAGGCCCAATCCGCCGGCCATGGCAAAGGCGGCGTAACTGGTCAATGTGACGGAGACGTGGATGTAAATCCAATAGCTGTTCAGGGCCGGCACCAGCGGCTCAGCGGTTTGGTAGCGGTAGGGCAGCAGGGAGGCGGCCCCCATGGCGATGAACCCGATCCCCACCACAAAGGCCCCGATCGCTTTGATCTTATAGCGCACCTCCAACAATACGTAGCCGAGAATGATGGCCCAGGAGACATACGCCATCGCCTCGAACTGATTGGACCATGGCGCGAAGGTTCCCGAGTGCTCCATCCGCTCGAAGGCCCGGGTCAACAGCGCCCCTGTGTTGAATATCCAGCCGAAGACCGTGACCAGGGTGGCCACCTGCCCCAATTGCGTCGCCCACACCCCATCCCGTTCGTCGAAGCTGTCGGTCGGATGCCCGGCCGGCGCCAATGCCATGGACGGGCGACGCGCAAAGAGGTAGGCGATGTAGAGGGCCAGCGCCGCCAAATAGAGCCAGAACGTCATATCGAACAGAAAGAGTGATCGCATCATAACCGTCCTCCGTCTCTTATCCCCATAGGCGAACTGGTTGGTATCATACCCAAGAATGAGCGCGAGAGACTACCGGATCTCAGACCTGAAACGACTGAATTTTCTCCGTCAGCTTCCGGAACTCCTTCTGAAAATCAATCTGACTCTTGTGGGTCGTGCCGCCGACATGCACCGTCACTCCGCTGCCGCTCCGTGATGGAATAATCTTCGCCCAGAGCCGCCGATGATAGATGAATGACGACAACGTAATGCCGACCACGATCATCGTACACCCGGTCCACACCACATTGATCCCGGGATTCTTCGCGATTTGCAGACCCGTGAATTTCTTGGGCTTGTAGCCCACCAGTTCGAATTGATACTTCGAATCCTTGACCTCAAATAGGTCGGGGAATTGCTGGAAGATCCAGGGGGTCGCCTGCACGGCATCCCGTTCATGCACGGCCAATTTCACGGCCGGGTTCGCATGCTCCACCGTTTTCGAAAAGACCTTCTTTTCAGTTGAGTTGAAGGCGAAATCCGCCACGAAGTCCGTCACCGCCAGTTTCAATTTCAGGTCAGGAAACGCCTGCTCCTTCTGCCATTCCAAATCAACCGTCTTCAGAACCTTGTCGGACGTCTTGTCCTTGATATGCACTCGGGCCACTTCCACTTGATCCCAGGAGTCCCCGTAGCTGGACTGATAAAACCAGATCCCCTTATACACCAGGGGATCATTCACCGTGATGGTTTTCGTCACGGTGGGATGCCCGCCGTCCAAGACCGTCAGCGTGCTGTTGTACGACTTCACCGACCCATTGTCATGGTAGTCGATCCAAAACTTGTCGACCTTCAGGTCAAAGTTCCCCCGGGGGATGTGGTACGTCTGCCCTTCGAGACACACGCCGAACTCTTGGAACCCATAATACGTGCCCAGTAGGCCTCCGAACACGATCACCGTCGCGCTCAGATGGGCCATGTGGGCGCCCACCCGGCCCATAACTCCCTTCGTCGCATACACTGTCACTTCACCGGGCTCATTCTTGGCCAATACCCGATAGCCCTTCGAGACCAGATGCTCGAGCAGACGCTGTGCGACCGACTCCTTGGTACTGTCGACGGTCAACTCGGCCTGCTGCTTCATGTTACGAATGAAGGCCAGCGAGATCCCAACCTTATCCTGCTGCATGGACCGCCACACGGCCGGAAATCGCTTGTAGAAACAGGTGAGGGAATTTACGCAGAGGAGCCCGAGCAGGCTGGTGAACCACCAGGTGTGATACACATCGGTGAACCCGAGCCGGAGAAACCATCGATAGGCATTCTCCCCATATTCTTGCACGTAGACTTCAGGACGCTCGCCTTGCTGGATCACGGTCCCGATGGTGGCCGTCACGGCGAGGAACAAAAACAAGAAGATCGCCAACTTGATCGAGGCGAAGAACTCCACCAACTCGCGCGAAAACTCCTCCCATCCCAAGCGCGGAGCCGAAGGGGTGGCTGCCGGTTCTTCAGGCAGGACGTCCGGTTTACCATTCATAGGCAAGGCCCCATGTTCGCGGACAGTTGGCCCACATCAAGAGAGTGCGGCCGCTGATAGACGACCATTCCCTCTCGCGATGTCTCTCATGGATGTGAGTGAGGAGATTTCTAAGGCCGCGAAATTCGGTCATCTTACAAGTGGTCAAAACGAGTGTCAAGCAACCCCAGGCCGGTGTGCTTCTTCCTGGGGCGTGATTGAAAGATAGACAATGTCACACGGACTCCACTAGAATTCAATTTGTCCCGACTCAAACCACGTTTGACAAGACATGAACGCCGCCGGTGTGAGCTAACCAGAAGCTAGAGGGAGCGAATGAGAAATCACTACTTATTTACCTCAGAGTCCGTCACCGAGGGCCATCCTGACAAGATTGCGGATCAGATTTCAGATGGCATTCTCGACGCCATTATCGCCCAAGACAAATACTCCCGGGTGGCGTGCGAAACGATCCTGACCACTGGCATTGCCTTTGTGGCTGGGGAGATTTCCACCAAGGCCTATGTGGAAATTCCAGACATTATTCGGGACGTTATCAAGGATGTCGGCTACTGCGATGCCTCGTGGGGGTTTGACTGCAACACCTGCTCCGTGCTCACCTCCATTCATCAGCAATCCGGCGATATCGCCATGGGGGTCGATTCCGGAGGGGCCGGCGACCAAGGGCTGATGTTCGGCTACGCCACCAATGAAACGGCCGAACTCATGCCGATGCCCATCGTCCTCGCTCACCGGCTGACCCGACGGCTTGCCGAAGTCAGGAAGAAAAAGATTCTCAATTGGGTGCGTCCGGACGGCAAATCGCAAGTTACGATCGAATATAAACAGGGACGGCCCGTGCGCGTCGACACCGTCGTGGTGTCCACTCAACACAGTCCCGACGTCACCAGCAAGCAAATCGAGCGGGAGCTGATGGAGAAGGTCATCCGGCCGGTTATGCCCAAGGGTCTGTACGATCCGACCAGCGTGAAGCATCACATCAATCCCACCGGGCGTTTCGTCGTCGGCGGTCCGATGGGAGACACAGGGCTGACCGGCCGAAAAATTATTGTGGATACCTACGGCGGTCACGGCAGTCACGGGGGCGGCGCCTTCTCGGGCAAGGATCCCACAAAAGTCGACCGCTCGGCCTCCTACATGGCCCGGTACATTGCCAAGAACCTGGTCGCCGCCGGGTTGGCCGATAAGTGCGAAGTGCAACTCGCCTATGCAATCGGGATCGCGGATCCGGTTTCCGTCCTGGTCGACACCAAGAACACGGAAAAGGTTTCCGTCGACAATCTGGACAAGCTCGTCCGCAAGCATTTCCCGATGACTCCCCGAGGGATCATTGAACATTTGAAACTGCGTCGTCCAATCTTCCGCAAGACGGCGGCCTACGGGCACTTCGGTCGAAGCGAGCCCGAGTTCACCTGGGAAAAGACGGACAAGGTCCGAGCGCTTCGGAAAGACGCGGGCCTGTAGTTGCAGCACATCGAGAGATAGCGAGGGGGACGGGTCGGCCACCCGTCCCCCCTTTTTGTGACGACCTACTATCGATCAGGAGGGTTCCGGTGGATTACGACGTGAAGGACATCAAGCTGGCAGACCAGGGGAAACTGAAAATCGAATGGGCGGAAGCCACGATGCCGGTGCTACGGCTCATCCGGAAACGATTCAAACGACAGCAGCCGCTCAAGGGCGTCCGAGTGACCGCCTGCCTCCACGTCACCACTGAAACCGCCAATCTGGCCATCACCTTGAAAGCCGGCGGCGCCGATGTCCGGCTCTGCGCCTCCAATCCCCTCAGCACCCAGGACGACGTTGCGGCCGCTCTCGTTCAGCATGAGGGCATTCCGACGTTCGCGATCAAGGGCGAGGACAACGCCACCTATTATCGCCACATTGAGTCCGCGATTGCCCATCGGCCCCATCTCTCGATGGATGACGGAGCCGACGTCGTCTCGCACCTGCACTCGAAGCGGAAGGACTTGTTGCGCAACGTCATCGGCGGAACCGAAGAAACGACCACCGGCGTCATCCGTCTGCGCAGCATGGCGGAGAAAAAAGTTCTCCGGTTTCCCGTGATCTCCGTCAACGACGCCGACACCAAACACATGTTCGACAACCGCTATGGCACCGGGCAATCCACAATGGACGGCATCGTGCGGGCGACCAATCGATTGGTCTGCGGCTCCGTCGTGGTCGTCGTCGGTTATGGCTGGTGCGGGCGCGGCATCGCCATGCGGGCCAAAGGCATGGGCGCGGACGTCGTCGTGATCGAAGTGGATCCGTTAAAGGGATTGGAAGCCGTGATGGACGGCTACCGAGTCATGCCCATGGAACAGGCCGTGCCCGTGGGCGACTTCTTCGTCACGGTGACCGGCAATATTCACGTGATCCGCGGCGAACACTTTTCGAAGATGAAAGACGGGGCGATTGTGTGCAACAGCGGCCACTTTAACGTCGAGTTGGACATTCCCGCCTTGGAGAAGATGAGTAAGAAGCGAAAAGTGATCCGTTCCGGGGTTGAACAATTCACCCTCAAAAACGGCCATCGGGTGAGCTTGCTGGGCGAAGGGCGGTTGGTGAACCTGGCGACGGCGGAGGGACATCCGTCCAGCGTCATGGACATGAGTTTTGCCAACCAGGCGCTGGGTGCCGAATACATCGTCAAGAATTATAAGATGCTCGAAAAGAAGGTCTATCCCGTTCCTCCCGCCATCGATAAGGAAATTGCCAAGCTCAAACTCGCCGGCATGGGCGTCAGCATCGACAAACTGACGAAGGAGCAGGAAAAGTACTTGGCGAGTTGGGAGATGGGTACCTAGCGGCCACCTGAACGTCGCTTGCACTGACTTCCCAACGTACGGTCAAGCTGCGTGACGAGCATCGGCATCTGCCGAAACGCAGCTCGATGCGGCCATGTTCGTATCCTGTAAGGGCCTTCGGGCGGATCGGGCCGTTCGCATCATCGTGGCCGTGTGGTAGAGTACCGCTAGGTTTGACCTGGGAGCGGAGGCCTCCGGTGAGATCCACCACCTTCCGTCCGCTGGTGCTGTCTGAGTACGATGCGTCCCCTGACCGGGGGTTTCTCCCGTCGGACCCCTGTCAAAGCCTGCCCGGTTCTTCCACGCTGAACCACCTGAGTCGCGAACTGCCGAAGTTGCTGAGCGCGCGGATGGTTCGTCGGTTCATCAATGAACAACCCTCACCGCTGACCTCCATTCCCACCGCGTGGCCGGAGGAAGACCGTCGAGCCGCCATGCGGATTCTGTCGTTCGCCGGGCATGCTTACGTCTGGGAGGTCCCTGACCAGCCGGCCGCGACCCTGCCGACACAGCTGACACGACCTTGGTACGAAGTGGCCCAGCAGCTTGGCCGTCCGCCGGTGCTGTCCTACGCGTCGTACGCACTCGACAATTGGCGGCGGCTTGATCCTACCAAGCCCATCGCGCTCGACAACCTCGTGCTCCTACAGAATTTTTTCGGCGGCCTGGATGAAGAATGGTTCGTCGTGGTTCACATCCAGATCGAACGGCAAGCGGGTCCCGGGCTGGACGGCCTCCTGCGCGCCATCAATGGAGCCGCGGGGGACCAGCCAGATAAGGTCCTGTGCGGCCTTGAATCCTTGGCGGCGGCGCAAACCGCCATGCGGGACACGCTGCGGCGCATGCAAGAACGCTGCGATCCGTACGTGTATTACACCCGTGTGCGTCCGTATATCCACGGCTGGAAAAACAGCCCGTCCCTTCCGCACGGTCTGATCTACGACGGCATCGAGGCCTATGCCGGGAAGCCGCGGCAATTTCGCGGCGAAACCGGAGCGCAAAGTTCCATCGTCCCCTGTCTCGACGCAGGACTTGGCATTCGCCATGCGCCTGATCCGCTGACCGTTTATCTACAGGAAATGCGTGACTACATGCCGCCGCCCCACCGGCGGTTCTTGGAGACCTTGGAGAACCAGACCGACGCTCAGGACCGACCGTTGCTCTGGGGGTATGTCCGTGATCGCAGGATTCACCATCCCGACCTCTGGGCTGCCTATTGCACCTGCGTCGATCTCCTGGCACAGTTTCGCGACATTCACGTCGGCTATGCAGACAGCTATATTCAGCGCCAACATCAGGCCCATGTCAGCAATCCCACGGCAGTGGGAACCGGCGGCACCCCGTTTATGGCGTACCTCCAGAAACACCTGGACGAGACCAGGCACGTCATCTCGGATGAGCCGGCCGGCTGATTCGGACCACAGGGCTCTTGACCACGATTGACTCGGTCCAGTGACCAGCGTATCGTTTTTTGATTGATCGCTGCCGGAGGAGGACACCATGTCACTCGTATGTTCTTTCGCCGTCTGCCAAGCACAGGAAGGTCCCTGCGGGCATGAAAAGGTGATGTTCGGCGTGGCCTTCCTCGCCGCCATCGGACTGACCGTCTATGTCATGCTCGGCTGATCCCGATGATCGGCCTCGTGCGTGATGGCCCAGACTGACCTCGTCGCTTCTCTCCGCGCCCCTCGACGCATCAACGGGCCGCTTGTGCGCCCACCCATCGACCAACGGATCGGGCTTCGTGTTTAACACACCGTTTACCTCGCTGTGACCGAATGGTCATCCTAAACGAGTAGACTTCCCCGTGAACCAGCCGTCGTCAATGGCGAGCACCGTACATGACCATCCACATCGTTCTGATGGGCCTGCTCGGCATCACACTGATCTACGGCATTCGCACGTTGCTTCGCATGCGTCATCGGCTGCTCTACCCCCTGATCCGTATGCGACAGGCCAATGGCCATACGGCCCCTGTGTGGATTCGACAGACGAACGACTAAGCGCTCTTATTTCACCAAGGAACCTCACCCATGCATCTTGTACACGAAGTCTTCACCACCGCGTTCCATGTGGGGCTGTCCGCGCTTATTCTATGGTTTCTGATCTCCCTCTGGCGGGACATCTGCTTGGCCGTGACGGGGAAAAAATGATGCGCGAGGCGCCGGGGCGTCGATGGGCATCTATCCACCTTGAGACAGAGCGTTCACCGGAGCTATGATCCAAGCGTCGGCCCAAGCTAGGCGCCCGGGAACGCACTCATGACGAATCCCTCTCCATACGATCCCGCATTGGCCCGAGGCCTCATTCTCGATGAGTTGTTCGACCTGTCCTTATATCGATCGTTAAAGGAGCTAGCGGCCGACGCCGAGTCCAGAGCGACGCTCGACGAACTCATCGACGTCGAGATCCAACATCTGGCTTTTTGGCAGAAGTTTTTCGGACAGCAAGTGGATCGCTTGGACGCCCTCAGGGGGGTCAAGCTGCACCTTCTGCTAGCGGCCTGCCGGCTGTTCAGCACCATTGGTATTCATCTGGTGTTGGAGGCGATTGAAGTCCATGGTGTCCGTAAGTATCTGGCCCTCTGGCAGGAGTACCGGGACCAGCCGCTCGGCGGAGCGCTGCACGGCATTCTGATGGACGAATTCAAGCACGAGGACGTGCTCGTGACGGCGCTCACGGCACGAAGAATCAATGCCGAACGGATCCGGAACATCTTTCTGGGTCTCAATGATGGGCTCGTGGAGATTTTGGGAGCGGTGAGCGGATTCTTCGGCGCCTTTGGTAACGCCACCATGGTCCTGATTGCCGCATCGACTACCGCCGTCGCCGGAGCGCTTTCCATGGGGGCGGGAGCCTTTCTCGCCCTCAATTCGGAACAAGAAGTGAAATCGACCGAACTCGCCAGGCAGACGTTTCTAGGAGCGGCGACAGGCGACGCCGCAATGGAGGAGCCACCTCTGGCTTCGGCCCTGATGGTGGGAACCGCCTATCTGGCCGGAGCGATGGTCCCCGTGCTTCCCGTCTTGTTCGGCGCCACGAGCGCCGTGTTCTCCGTCGTGACCGCCGGCCTGACGGTCATTATCGTGTCGGCCATTCTGTCGTTTCTCTCAGGGATGGACGTACGACGTCGGATCGCGCTGAATCTCATCATCGTCGCCGTCGCGGTCACCGTAACCTATGCGATCGGACACCTGGCCAGCCGGCTCTGGGGCATACCAGGATCATGAACCATTCCCTCGTGCGATGAGTGTGCGCGCATGGCTCGCATTGAGATCGGCCTCTCGGGCTATTCTTATCAGTCCTGGCAAGGGAGTGCCCGCTTCTATCCGCCCGATCTCAAGGCGGCCGACTTCCTCAGGTATTATGCAACCAGGTATGGAACCGTCGAGCTCGATGGTCTGTGGTACCGCCTGCCGACCGTCACCGCAGTGCAGAACTGGATTGAGCAGTCTCCGGAGGACTTCATCTATGCACCCAAGGCGCATCGACAGATAACCCATGTGCGGCGTCTCAAGCCGGAAGGGTATTCTACCCTCACGGCCATGATTGAGCGATTACAACCGCTTCACGAGGCCGGCAAACTTGGCCCGATTTTGCTGCAACTACCTCCGAACTTGATACGGGATGACACGCGACTTGCCTCCTTCCTCGCCAGACTCCCCGCGACACACCGATGGGCCATGGAGTTTCGTCATGATAGTTGGCATGCAGGGGCGATTGAGCAGCTGCTCCGCGATCACGGCGTCGCCTGGGCAGCCGTCGAGACGGACGAGCATGGAGCCGAAGACCGCAATACGGCGTCGTTTCGATACATACGCCTCCGAAAAAGCCTGTATGTCACACGCGATCTCGTGCGATGGTCAGAGCGGCTTCGCACAGCGGCCGAGGCCGCGCAGGATTCCTTTGTATACGTGAAACATGAGGACGAGGGGTCACCTTGGCGCTGGGCAGACCGCCTCATCAAACTGTCTGGACGCTCCTAATGACCGGATCCGAGCCCTGGACCCCGGGCCCAGGCAGCGAGCCATCAGACAGAGAGTGTTTACCGTCCGAGCGCCTTTTTGACCGCATGACCGATCTCGGCCGGATTCCTCACCACCATGACGCCGGCTGCTTCGAGCGCCTTGATTTTCTCATTCGCCGTGCCCTTGCCGCCCGAGATAATGGCACCCGCATGACCCATGCGCCGCCCTGGAGGCGCGGTGATCCCCGCGATAAAGCTGATCACGGGTTTTTTCACGTTGGACTTGATGTATTCCGCAGCTTTTTCTTCCGCATCGCCGCCAATTTCACCGATCATGACGATCGCGTGGGTTTCCGGGTCTTTTTCGAATAACGGCAGCGCGTCGACAAAGCCTGTTCCGTTCACCGGATCTCCACCGATCCCGACACACGTCGTCTCGCCAAGCCCGAGAGTCGACAATTGATGAACTGCCTCATAGGTCAGGGTACCGCTGCGAGAAACGACGCCCACCACCCCTTTCTTATGGATGAAGCCCGGCATAATGCCGATCTTGGCCTCGTCGACGGTGATCACGCCGGGACAGTTCGGGCCGATTAATCGGACAGGGCGACCGTGCAAGGCCCGCTTGACCTTGACCATGTCGTTGACCGGAATGCCTTCCGTAATACAGATAATCAGCGTGATTCCGGCGTCCGCCGATTCGAGGATCGCATCCGCACAGAACGGCGGCGGGACGAAGATCAAGGAGGTATCACACTCGGCTTTCCTAACCGCCTCCGCAACCGTGTTGAACACGGGGATGCCTTCGACGTCCTGCCCGGCCTTTCCGGGCGTCACTCCGGCGACAACCTTCGTGCCATAGGCCTTGCACTGGGTCGCATGGAACGATCCTTCTTTCCCCGTGATCCCCTGCACCACCACCCGTGTATGTTTATTGACGAGAATGCTCATGCCTGTTAACCTTTACAGTTAAGTGGTTCTATTTATGCCGCTTTCCCCGTCAATTTGACAATCTTCTGTGCCGCTTCCCACAAATCGTCGGCGACGTCCAGTTTCAGCCCGGAGGCAGCCAACAGCGTACGCCCCTCTTCTGCGTTCGTACCCTGCAGGCGGACGACCAACGGCACCGACATGTTCACCTCCTTGGCTGCATCGATCACGCCGTGAGCAATCCGTTCACAGCGTACGATTCCACCGAAGATGTTGATGAAGATCCCTTTCACATTGGGGTCTTTGAGCAGAATGCGGAAGCCGGCCGCCACGGTTTCCTTCGTCGCGCCGCCGCCCACGTCGAGAAAGTTCGCGGGTTCGCTTCCGGCGAGTTTGATGACGTCCATCGTCGCCATCGCGAGGCCCGCCCCGTTCACCATGCAGCCGATGTTGCCGTCCAACTTGACATAGTTCAGATTGTTTGCCGTCGCTTCAATTTCTAAGGGCTCTTCCTCATTCAGGTCCCGCATCTGCTGCACCTCCTCATGCTTGAAGAGGCCGTTGTCATCAAAAGACACTTTACCGTCCAACGCGACTAACGTCTTTTCTTTGGTGATGATCAGCGGGTTGATCTCTACCAAGGCCGCGTTCTTCTCCATGAACAACCGATACAAATTCCCGAGCATCTGAACAAAGGGATTGACCACGCTCGGCTCGATTGTGTGCAACCCCAACCCAAACGCGACATTGCGGCCGTTATGGCTTTGATACCCGACCGCCGGATCAACCGCTTCCTTGATGATCTTCTCCGGCGTCTTCTCCGCTACTTCTTCGATTTCCATCCCGCCATCCGTGCTGGCAATAAACGTCGGCCGGCCGCTGTCACGGTCGACGAGGATGGACAGATAGAGTTCCTTGCTGATGTTCGCGCCTTCCTCGAGCAGGAGGCGATGAACCGTCCGGCCCTTTGGACCGGTCTGATGCGTGACAAGCGTCTTCCCGATAAGTTCCCGCGCAAGCCCGGCCACAGCCCCTTTCTCCTTCGTGATCTTGACCCCGCCGGCTTTCCCCCGGCCGCCGGCATGGATCTGCGCTTTGAGGACAAAGACGGGGGAGCTCAGTTCGTTGGCCCAAGCCGTCGCCGCATCCGGAGACGTGACCTCTTTCCCACGCGGCACGGGCACCCCAAACTGGGAAAATAGATGCTTCGCCTGAAATTCGTGAACGTTCATGGATGCTCCTTGAACAAAAGTGCGTCGGGCGGGGCTGCGTGAGAAGGGCCCCGGGCCCGAATACCCATCCCGCGACTAGTCTTTCCTCGTATACGCCGGCAGGATCATAGGGGAAATGACGCCGCTCGGATTCCCGTGTTTCTTCGCTTCTTCGCGGAACCGCTCCAAATGCTTCAGAGTGAGCGCTCCTTGCTGCGTCGATCCTGCCCGGGCGGCCGCTGTCAGCCCTGAGCGCTTCCCGAACACCATCAAGTCCAGCAAGGAATTGCCCATCAGACGGTTGCGCCCATGCAGCCCCCCGGAGGTTTCCCCCGCCACGAAAAGATTGGTTACATTGGTTTCGGAGTTGGTATCGATCTTCACGCCGCCGTTCTGGTAGTGCAGCGTCGGGTAGATCAAGACGGGATCTTTGCTGATGTCTATCCCAAACCGCTCGAATTGGAGCATCATCGCCGGGAAATGCTTTCCGACCGTCCCTGGTCCATGTTCGACGTCCAAGAGCGGGGTATCGAGCCAGACACCGATCCGACCCGACATCGTACGGATACCGCGGCCTTCTTCGCATTCTCGAATGATGGACGAGGAGACGACATCGCGGGTATCGAGTTCATTCACGAATCGTTCACCCTTGGCATTGACCAGATGACCGCCTTCTGATCTGATGCCTTCCGTCACCAGCGCCCCGACCAGCTGCTCCGGATACACCGCACCCGACGGGTGATATTGAAAGGTATCGATGTGGGCCAACGTCGCGCCCATCCGGTACGAGAGGCACAGGCCGTCCCCGGTGGCGCCATAATGATTGCTCGTGGGGAATCCCTGGATGTGAAGCCGGCCGATCCCCCCTGTCGCCAAGATCACCGCCTTGGCCGCCACCACGACCAATCGCTGGTTGTCCATGTCTTTGAAGACGGCCCCACTGCAGTGGCCGTGATCGTCGCTCAAGAGTTCGACGGCCGCGCAAAATTCCAGCAACTGGATTTTCTGATTGATGACCTCATCCTTGAGGACGCGCATCATTTCCAGCCCTGTATAGTCGGAGCAGGTCAGAAGACGCGGTTTGGAACTGCCGCCGCCTTTCTTCACATGCAGGTTTCCGTCGGCCTGACGGTCAAACAGCACACCGAGGTCGATCAGCCATTTCGCGATCGATGGCCCTTCTTCGACCATCACCTTGAGGAGCGCATGATCGTTCTCCATGTGCCCGCCCTTGAGTGTGTCGAGGAAGTGGGTCACGGGGGAATCTTCCGGGGCGACGGAAATCTGCATTCCGCCCTGCGCCATCACGCTGTTGGAATCCCCCAGCCGCAATTTCGTCGCCAAGATGACGTTGGCTCCCGCGCCATGCGCGTGCAGCGCAGCCGCGCAGCCGGCCCCGCCGCCGCCGACGATCAGCACGTCGGTGGCATAATCCGGAGTCAGATCCATGTCGTGTGCAATCGGACTATCGCCTTCGAGCAAGGTCGCAAGTTCGAGAACGGTCTTCTCATCGGCGTTGGGGCCGAACCGAATCGGGCGATAGGCACTCGCACGAAAGTCGGGGTGATACTTGTGGATCAACTGGTCGCGCTCGGCAGGAGAACACTTGGCGAGCGTCTGTTTGCGACGGGCATCCCGCGTCTTGTGCACGATGTGTTGTAAGGCGTGAATGTCCATATGGTTCAGGCGAAGGATGAGGGGCGACGAGCCGGACGCAGGGACCCGGGGAAGCCGAGTTCAGACCTTGTGCTGGCTTGGCACCGCTGGCCCATCTTATTTCACCGTCGCACAGTGGTCGGCCAATTCTTTCTCATTCATCCCCAAAATCTTCTTCCAGTCGTCGTTGAATCGGCCCTCCTGGATCTCCTTGATGCGCGTATCCAGGCCAACCGGCTTTTCGGTGAAGTGAGCGCCTTGGGCACGGCTGACATAGAGGGCCACCAGATTCGGCGCGATATCCGCAATGCAGACCGGTGTACACATGCCGCACATCACGCAGTCCATGAACATCTCTGAGACGCTCTTGAAGTCCCCGAACACGGCTTTCCACACACCTTCGCGCACATCGATTTTTTGGGGACAGGCTTCCGTACAGGCGTTGCAATTTCGACAGAGCGGAGCTTCCGGGTACAGATTGAAGAGATCCTGTTTCGGATCCTTGAGCGACTGAATGTCGTAGAGCGCCTTCCGAGCAGGAAACGGCGGCATGAGGGTAAAGGACATGCCGTCTTGGACCGCCGTTTGACAGGCAAGACATGTCCGCACCTTGGGGTCGTCCTTCGTCCGATAATACGTTGCGCAGGCGCCGCAGAATCCGCCGAGACAGCCGACGCCTCTCACCACTTCCTGCCCCGTGTACCAGAGGGCCTTGATGACTGTGATGCCCTCCGGCACTTCATACTTCTTGCCGGAGATCTCGATCGTCACCATCCGGGGCTTGAGCACCTCCGGTTGGTCAATGATATTCGTGTCTTCTTGTGCCATAGAAATCATTCAACCCTGCGGCAAGGGGCGTCTCGTTGATTCCCGCGACTCCGGCCACCTGCCGTATGGTTGTTCTTATGCGATTCCATCCACGATCGCGTTCAAGGTTGCGCTCGGGCGCATCGCCTTCGACGCCTTGGCGTCGTTGGGATGATAATACCCGCCGACATCGACAGGCTTGCCTTGAGCCGCAAGCAATTCACCCGAAATCTTGGCTTCGTTGTCCTGCATATCCTTGGCGACTTTGGCAAACCGGGCCGCCAAATTTTTATCCTGCGTCTGCTGCGCCAAGGCTTGCGCCCAATATAGGGCCAGATAGAAATGACTCCCGCGATTATCGATCTCGCCGACCTTACGGGCCGGCGACTTGTTGCTCTCCAAGAACTTGGCGTTGGCCTGATCAAGCGTGTCCGCCAGGATTTTCGCCGCATGATTGTCTGCCACCTTGGCCAGATGCTCCAACGACGCGGCCAGCGCGAGGAATTCTCCGAGCGAATCCCATCGCAGGTAGCCTTCTTCCTGGAACTGCTGCACGTGCTTGGGGGCCGATCCTCCCGCGCCGGTTTCAAAGAGACCGCCGCCGTTGAGCAGCGGCACGATCGAGAGCATTTTGGCGCTGGTCCCGATTTCGAGAATCGGGAACAGGTCCGTGAGGTAATCGCGCAACACGTTCCCCGTCACGGAGATCGTGTCCTTGCCTTCTTTGATCCGTTCCAACGAGGCGCGCATCGCCTCCGCCGGCGACATGATTCGGATGTCGAGGCCCTGCGTCTCGTGGTCCTTCAAGTAGCGTTCAACCTTCGCGATCAGTTGTGCATCGTGGGCTCGGGTCTTGTCCAGCCAGAAGATCGCCGGAGCTCCGGTGGCCTTCGCACGATTCACGGCCAATTTGACCCAGTCGCGAATCGGCGCATCCTTCACCTGACACATGCGCCAGATATCCCCTTCTTCGACCTGGTGCTCCAGGAGCGTCTTGCCCGAGCCATCGACCACGCGAATGGTACCCTGACCAGGCGCCTTAAACGTCTTGTCGTGGGAGCCGTATTCCTCGGCCGCCTGCGCCATCAGACCGACATTGGGTACACTGCCCATCGTTCTTGGATCAAATGCTCCGTGCTTCTTGCAGAAATTGACCACCTCTTGATAGATCGGGGCGTAACTGGCGTCGGGAATCACACACTTGGTATCCGCCAGCTTCCCGTCCGGTCCCCACATCTTGCCGCTGTCGCGAATGACCGGCGGCATGGAGGCGTCGATGATGATATCGCTCGGCACATGCAGGTTGGTGATCCCTTTGTCGGAATTCACCATCGCCATCGGAGGCCGCTTTTGATAGACGGCCTGAATGTCCGCTTCGATGGCCTTGCGCTGATCGTCCGGCAAAGCTTTGATCTTGAGATACACGTCGCCGATGCCGTTATCGGGATCCACCCCGAGCTTTTTGAACGTCTCGCCGTGCTTCTCAAATACATCCTTGTAAAACACCGTGACCGCATGGCCGAAGATCTTGGGATCCGAGACCTTCATCATGGTGGCTTTCATATGCAGCGAGAACAGGACGCCCTGTTTTTTGGCGTCTTCGATCTGCTCCTCGAGAAATTGCCGCAGTGCCCGTTTGCTCATGAATGTGGCATCGACGACTTCCCCGGCCTGCAGCACGACTTTGTGCTTGAGCACGGTGGACTTGCCGTCCTGGCCGACAAACTCGATCTTGGCGTCGGTGGCGGCAGTCACCGTCGTGGACTTCTCATTGGACCGAAAATCCCCGCCCTTCATATGGGCCACGTGCGTCTTGGAGTCGGGGCTCCAGGGTCCCATCTTATGCGGATGCTTCCTAGTATGCGCCTTCACAGAGAGCGGCGCGCGGCGGTCGGAGTTCCCCTCGCGAAGAACCGGGTTGACTGCACTGCCCTTGACTTTGTCGTACCGGGCCTTGATGTCCCTCTCCTTGTCGTCCTTGGGGTTTTCCGGGTACTCGGGAAGGTTATACCCCTGGCTCCGCAATTCCTTGATCGCCGCGGCCAACTGGGGAACCGAGGCGCTGATGTTCGGAAGCTTGATGATGTTCGCTTCGGGCGTCTTCGCCAGCTCGCCGAGTTCGCTTAAGGCATCCGCCTGCTTTTGCTCAGCAGTCAGATATTCCGGAAACACGGCAAGAATGCGACCCGCCAACGAGATGTCCCGCAGCTCGACGGACACGCCGGCCGCCTTCGAAAAGGCGTTGATGATCGGGAGAAACGAAAACGTCGCCAACATCGGCGCTTCATCGGTCTTGGTATAAATGATTTTGGACGCTGTGGTCGTCATGATTGATCCTCTCTCTATCCGGGTTAGTTCAGCGCATTCAGTGCGGAGCCCGCCTTGAACCAGGTGATCTGTTGCTCGGTCATGCTGTGATGGGTCTGGATCTTGATTTCCTTACCAGTCGACTTATGGACCACGACAGTGACCGGTTTGCCGGGTGCCAGGCTGTGCAGGCCGGTCACGCTGATGCGGTCCTGTTGCTCGATGCTCTCATAATCCTTCGGATCGGCGAACGTCAACGGCAGGATCCCCTGCTTCTTGCGGTTGGTCTCGTGGATCCTGGCGAAACTCTTGGTGAGTACCGCGCGCACGTTCAAAAACCTCGGCGACATCGCCGCATGCTCACGGCTGCTGCCCTCGCCGTAGTTCTCGTCGCCGACGACGATCGATCCGATGCCCTGGTTCTTGTATCGGCGGGCGATTTGCGCAATCGTCAATCCTGATTCGCCCGTCAGCACATCCGTTCCCTTCCCCGGTTCGGAAGAAAACGCGCTGTTCGCTCCAAGGAACATGTTGTCGCTGATTTTGTCCAAATGCCCGCGGAATTTTAACCATGGGCCGGCCGGTGAAATATGGTCCGTCGTCGTCTTGCCCTTCGTCTTGATCAGCAGCGGCAGCTTGTCAAAATCTTTGCCGTCCCAGCGGGGGAACGGCTGCAATAACTGGAGTCGCTCGCTGGTCGGCGGAATGTCGACGGTTAAGGCATCGCCGTTTTCTGCGGGAGCGACGAAGCCCTCTTCACCCTTTGCAAAACCGTTCGCCGGCAGTTCTTCGCCCTGCGGCGGGAGAAACTTGAATTCTTTGCCGTCCGCCCCTTTGAGCATCTGATTGATCGGATCAAATCCCAGGTCGCCGGCAAGGGCATACGCCGTCACGACTTCCGGGCTGGCGAGGAACGACAAGGTCTCGTTGATCCCGTCGTTTCGTCCCGGGAAATTGCGGTTAAATGAACTGACGATCGAATCGGCTTTGCCCTTCACTCCATCGGCCCGCTTCCACTGGCCGATGCAGGGGCCGCACGAATTCGACAGGACCGTTCCGCCCAGCTTCTCAAAGGTGGCCAAGAACCCGTCCCGTTTCATCGTGTGATAAATGCGCTCGGATCCCGGCGACACCAGAAACGCGGTCTTCGCTTTTAAGCCCGCCTTCAACCCTTGCTCGGCAATATGCGCCGAGCGGCTGATGTCTTCGTATGACGAATTGGTACAGCTGCCGATCAGCGCGGCTTTCAGCTCGACCGGATACCCTTTTTGCTTCGCTTCCGCCGCGAGTTGGGAAATCGGTCTGGCCAGGTCCGGCGTATGCGGCCCGACCACGTGCGGCTCCAACGTGGAGAGATCGACTTCGACGATGTGATCGTAATACTTTTCCGGGGTGTGATAGACCTCGGGATCGGCCACTAGCAGGTCCTTGTGGGACTGCGTCAGGGCGGCGAGATCCGCCCGATCCGTACTGTTCATATACGCAGCCATCTTTTGATCGAAGGGAAACACCGACGTCGTGGCGCCAAGTTCGGCGCCCATGTTGCAGATCGTGCCCTTCCCGGTCGCGCTAATGGTTTCGGCACCGGGGCCGAAGTATTCCACGATCTTGTTGGTGCCGCCTTTTACGGTCAACAACCCGCACAGATACAGGATGACGTCTTTAGGGGAGGCCCACCCGTTCAACTTTCCGGTCAACCTGACCCCAATCAATTTCGGGTGCAATACTTCCCACGGCAGCCCGGCCATCACCTCACCCGCATCGGCCCCGCCGACACCGATCGCCAACATGCCGAGGCCTCCGCCGTTGGGGGTATGGGAGTCGGTCCCGATAATCAACCCTCCGGGGAAGGCATAATTTTCCAGGACGACCTGGTGAATGATGCCGGCACCGGGCTTCCAAAACCCAATGCCGTACTTCTTCGCCGCCGACGCGAGAAAGTTATACACTTCCTTGTTCTCATCCATCGCGCGGAGGAGGTCTTTCTCAGAGCCCATCTCGGCCCGGATCAAGTGATCGCAGTGAATCGTGCTGGGGACCGCCGCCTTGTGCTTATTGGCCTGCATGAACTGCAGCATGGCCATTTGCGCGGTGGCGTCCTGCATGGCGACGCGGTCTGGACGGAGGGCCAGCATGGCTTTGCCGCGATCCCAGGCCTGGCTTTCAAAATTATCGGCATGCGACACCAATACCTTTTCCGTCAGCGTCAGCCCTCGGCCGAATTTCTTTCTGGCCGCAGCCAACACGTTCGGCATCCTGGCATACAGTTTTTTGGCGAGATCCATGGACATGATTTATCTCCGTCTGCGCTGGTAATGACGTCCTTCGTTCCGGCCGAGTGGCGGGCGCTCTCCACTCACCTGACCGCGTTCACGCTATTTCAACGGCGGCACTTCCCGTCGTTTGGGTGCCGCATAGTTCACTAGATAGTCGAACAACCGGATCAAACGGCTGTCCTGCCGCTTTTGGTCCACCCAATGGCCGATCAATCCGATGGTCCGCGAGAGGATAAAGAACCCGTTCAGACTATCGACCGGGAATCCGATATCGACCAGCACCGCCGCCATCGTCCCGTCGACGTTCAAGATCAGGTTGTCTTTCTTGGCCGCGGTCACTTTCTCGACGTCGAGGGCAAAATCGAGACATGGCGTCTTGAGGTTCAGGCTCTTTACGTAGCCGACCAGTTCCTTGACCCGCTTGTCCGGATTGCGCAGGCTTTTGACGCGATGGCCGATGCCCGGGACCGGACCGACATGTTTCTTCATATAGGCCAGAAACTCCTCCACGGACAGCTTGTTGTCGACCGCATACTTGAAATATCGTCCGGCGTCCGTCACGGCGCCGCCGAACCGCGGCCCGATCATGATCAACCCGGCGGCCACGGCCTGCGACATCCCGATTCCCGCACAGGCCGCCAGAATCGTCGCATAGGCGCCGCTGACGCAAGGCCCGTGATCGGCGGAGAGCATCATGATCCGTTTAATGATTTCCGCTTCCTGCTTCGAAATGAGCCGCTTGTCCCACAGGAGGCCGATGACATGGGGAATTTCATAGCCTTTATTGATCAGTTCTGAGGCAGGATAGCCGTCGTAGCAGGGTTCGTCGCCGCGATCGTCGCTGATCGTGGTGCGGATCAACGGAGCCACCATCACTTCGTCCGCCCGCATGGCTTCTTCTATGGATTTGGGCAACCGCGGCAACGTGGTCGGTTCGACCGGTTCTTTGACCTGCCCCGATTTGAGCAGTTCTTGATAGGTCTCTTTAATGGCAGGACCCAATGCTCCGAACGTCGGGGGCACGATCGCCCCCGCCTTCTTGAGCGCGTCCGACTTCGATCGTGCAGACCCTTCGCCTTTCATGCCTTCTTTGGCGCCGGCATGTCCGAACTTCATGCCTTTCGGCAAACTCTCTTGGCAGAACCCGGATACCACCCCGATCAATTTGATTCGACGTTTTTTCGCCCCGTACCATTCGGCGGCCCGCTCTTCGAGGTCGCCGCCCATCTCTCCAACAATGACCACCGCCTTGGTTTGCTGGTCATGTTCAAACATCTCAAGGTAGCTCACGTAATCGGTTCCGGGATACGCATCACCGCCGATGCCGATCGCCGTGGTGATGCCGTCCGCGAATTGAGAACAGATCCAGATGATTTCGTTGGAGAGCCCGCCCGATTTGGTGATGACGCCAAACGACCCTTCTCGATAGAGCTTGGAGAGCACCAGGTTGTCGAATGCGCCTCCGATCACGCCCAAGCGGCAGGCCCCGGCAGAGATGATTCCGATGGATGACGGCCCATTGAACACTTTTCCCAGCTTCCGCGCATGTGCGCCAAGCAGTTTTGCGTCTTTCTCCGGCACACCTTCGGTGATCATGGAGACGACCTTGATATGGGGATCATCGAGCGCTTCCATTCCGCCCTTCATAGCGCGATCGGCACCGATGTAGACGAGACTGGTGTTGAGCGTCGGATGGTGTTTGGTCGCATCCACGATGGTCCTGTAGACCGGGATCGCGATCAACCCGCTGCCGTAAGGGATCTCGTTCGTTTTGCCTGCATCCGGTGGATACACGAACGCCTCGACATTGAGGGGGCGCTTGATCAAATAACAGAATTCGGCCATGCGTCGGGCGGCGTTGACACCGGCCTGTCCACCTTGGATTACAACCCGGGTGTCCTTATTTGCCAGAATGCTCATCGGGGTCTCCTTTAGAAAACCGTGATGGGACAATCCATGACCGGCGAGGGACCGGTGCATGCCCCCTCACTTACCGTGGATCACTGGTCACTTGGTTTGTAGCGCCTTATCGACGATGTCGGTGAGCGGCGTATGGCGATCGAATACATGGATGTCAAAGCCTTCATCTTTCAGCGCGCGCATCGCATCGAGGCCTTCCTTCTCGCGGGGGCCTCCGCGACGCACCCAAATTTTCACGCCGCTCAACTTCCCTGCTGACTTGGCTTTCCGAAATCCATTAATGATTCCGCCGAAGGTCTTTTTGACGTCCGTAAAGTTGGCGATCGCTCCGCCGACGATAATGTTTTTGATGCCGGGTAATGAGCAGATTTTTTCTGTCAACACTTCCACGGCCCAATCCGGGGGATCACCGCTGTATTCGGCATAATTCGCCAACTTCCCGCCGCGTGCCACGACGGCATCGGAATAATACACACTGGCGCCGCCACCTGCGGGCAACATGGCCGTATCGCCGCCGGGAATTTCGATGAACTTGACCGACCCCTTGATTTTGCTATCGACCCCCATCACGTCCATTTCATCTTTGGAATAGGCGCGGCCGAACTCCGCGGCAAACTGAAAGTTCCAATCCGGATGACGGAACTTGGCGTCGCCATCCAGCAACGTCACGGCGTCCAGCGCCACCAACTCGCTGTCGGTCTCGCGCGCGACGACAGGATTCACTTCGAGGTATTGTGCATCCTCGTTGTCGAAGCAGGTGAACATTTTGCCTGCGAACTCAGCCACTTTCTTGATTAGCGCACCCGTGAAACCGCCGTCCTTGGCAAGCTTCTCCAATGCCTCAGAGGTGGGCTGCTGCCCCACATCCAACGTGAGCCGCTTGACCCGGTCCCAGTTGGACTCCACTTCGATCCCGCCGCAGTTGGCTACCAGGATTTCGCTTCCCTCGCGGGTCGACTTCACCGCGCAGTAGAATTCCTCCTTGTGCGGAACCATCTCCGAAACGATCACCTGTGAAACCGTGATACTGCCAATCTGCCTGCCGATCATCTCTTTGGTCGCTGCCACGGCTGCGGACAGATCGAGGCCGACCTTGACCAACCCCAGCTTGAAGCGGGATCCGAGGGCTTCATGGGCCTTGGCGACGAGTTTCGTCTGTTTCAGCCAGTCATTGGCCTGGCCGAGTTTGGAGAGTTCCTCCGCCGACGTGACGACGACATAATGAGGAACTGCAATTCCCCATTTCTTCATGAGTCCCATACCGGGACCCTCAAGCACCTTGGCCATGACGTGGTCTCCTTCGCAAACAAATGAACAGAGGGATAGGAAGGCGAATTCTAGCCAAAACGGCAGGGCGACACAATATACCAGAGGGACTAACTAACCTTGGCACAAAAGGCCTAGTTCTTTCCCTAGGATAGGCAGTTTGTTCGCTAGTTAGCCGACTCTTAAAGGTGGCTGAGGCTTGTTGGCGCTGAAATCAGCCTCTTCTTCTGGGTTCGGGATTGGCATCGGGGGCAATAAAACGAACTTCGCTCGCTTTGAAGCCGACGAATGACCCCCCCACACGCATTGTGGCACGGTCGCCCTTCTTTGGCGTATACCTGGTGATGCTCCTTATACCCCCCCTGCGAACCATCCGGAGCGTAAAAATCTTTGACGCTCGACCCCCCGCACCGTATTGCCTCCTGCAGCACCGTTTGCATCGTGTTGTGGAGACGTTGACTCATGGCCACAGAAAGTCGACTCGCAATGACATTGGGATGCACACCGGATCGAAACAAGATTTCATTCGCATAGATATTGCCAATACCGGCAAGGATTTGTTGATGCATCAGCAGGGGTTTGAGACGCCGACCATACCTTCTGAGGAGCGCGACGAACTCGTCCCGGGTGATGAGGAGCGGGTCGCTCCCAAAACGGCGCGCAATGTATCGCTCTAATCCTTCCCGATCGAGCAGTGATAAGCGGCCAAATCGCCGGGGGTTCCAGTAACGAAGCGTCGATTCCGGGCTCCGGTCAAACGTGATGATCACATGCGTGTGCTGCGGGTGTTTCACGGTCGCGGAAGGAAACAGCAGGAGGCCCGTCATACCCAGCTCCGCCACAAGATACCTCCGCTGTCCTGACTTTTCCATTTCGAGAATCACGCTTTTGCCCCGACGTTCGACGGACCGAATCACACTCTCCGAATACCATCCGGCGAAGTACCCGCCCTCACGGATAATGTCTGGTCGTCCCACCCAAAGGTCGGCAACACGACGCCCAATCAAGCGTGAACGCAGTTGTACAGCCGTGACTTCGGCTTCTGGAAGTTCTGGCATAGCCTCGTGCTTGCAACTTCGACGGGAATCAGGACGGATTACGCCATGCAGGAAGGGCAAAAGGCAATGGGGCGTAGTGCTCGCAACTGCGAGAGAGGGATGGGACCCTGCCGATGCAGTTGAGACCGCCGATGAGCCCATCTTGGTTGCGGGATGCCTCACCCGCCCCGTATACTCAGCAGAGCATGGGACATGTCGCACTATGACGTTGAACCGCTTGAGCCTTGAACAGGTCGAACAGCGATTGAGCAGCGTCCGTTGCGCGATCTGCAAAACCGACCAATTCATGGTGGATCGTCGCACCTTGCAGCCAGACGGCGAATGCAAGGCCGTGTGTAAACAATGCCGGTACTCGTTCCCTGTCCATACTGACATGGAATTCTACCAAC